>JAYVNN010000456.1:0-26566 GCA_043758435.1 Chthoniobacter sp. | reverse complement strand
ATGAAACAGCAGATCGACCGGCCCATTGCGCAGCTCGTCCGCGACCTCGACGAGCGCGGCCTGCTCGACCGCACGCTCATCATTCTCGCCAGCGAATTCTCGCGCGACGCGATGCTCGAAGGCGCGGCGGACAAGCCGACGGAACAAGGCATCGACCTCAAAAAACTGCCCGACGTGATGAAGGAAAAAGCGCACTACGGCATGCACCGCCATTTCACCGGCGCGGGCTCGGTGCTGATGTTCGGCGGCGGCATGAAGCGCGGCTACGTGCATGGCAAAACCGCCGACGAGCGCCCGTGCAAGGCTATCGAAAATCCCGTGAGCATCGCCGACCTGCACCAGACGATGTACCAGGCGCTCGGCATCGCGCCCGACACGCACTACGAGATCGAGGGCCGCCCATTTTACACCACCCCGGACGGCAAAGGCGCGGCGGTGAAGGAGCTGCTGCGCGGCTAGCGCGGAAAGGCGAGCAGCGGCTTGCCGTCCGCCGCGTTCCAAACGCGCAGCACGCCGTCCTGGCCGCCGGCCAACACGACCTGCCCGTCGGCCGTGATGGCGGCGGCTTGCATGAAGTCGGCGACCTCGGGAAAGGCGCGGACCTCCTTGCCGTCGAGGCCGACAAGGCGCACGCGATTGTCGCCGGAACTGGTCAGCAGCGTGCCGCTCGCACCGGCGAAACGCACGGCGGTCACTTCCTTTTCGTAGCCCTCGATATTCTTCTTTTTTTCGCCGCTCACCGCGTCCCAGACTTTCACCAGATTGTCCGCGCCCGCGGTGGCGAGCGTGCGCCCGTCGAGGCTCCAGCTCACGGCGAGGACGTGATGCGTGTGCCCCTCGAAAGTGCGCGCGACTTTGCCGGAGGCGAGGTCGGTCACGCGGGCCATTTTGTCGGCGGCGCCGGAGGCGAGGAGTTTTCCGTCGGGCGAAAAATCGAGGCCGAGGACGGCGTCGCTGTGGATCTTCGGCAGGTCGCGCACGAGCGCGCCAGTGGCTGCGTCCCAGAGCGAAATCGCGCCGCCGCGCGAAGGCTCGCCGCTGCCGGTGGCGAGCAGCTTTCCGTCGCGGCTAAAGGCGAGCGCATTCACGCGGTCGGTGAGCGGTGAGTTTGCTTCGCCGGTGCCGATAGTCCGTTCGAGCTTCCACTCGGGCGTCAGATTCCACACGACGGCTGCGCCGTCGCGCGCGGCCGAGACGAGGTCGCCGCCGGGAGTGAAAGTGAGAGCCGAGATGACGGCCGCGTGGCCTTTGAAAACCTCGACCGGAGCACCGCTCGTCGCGCTCCATGTGTGGATGAGCTGGTCGTCGCCCGCCGTCGCGAGCGTCTGGTTGTCGGGAGAAAACGCGATTGTTTGCATCGGCATTTCGGCAGCGGTCGCAGCCTGCCGCGCGGCTTGCAACTCATCGTCCGCCGCTTTGCGTGCGGCCTCGGCGGCGGCGCTGGCTGTCTGCGCCTCCGTGAGCGCGGCGGTGGTTTTCTGCTCCTCGGTTTTCGCCAGCGTCAGCTCCGTCTCGACGACGGTGCGCGCCGTCTCCGCCTTTTTCAACGCCGCCTCCGCGTCCGCGAGTTTTTTTGCCTCGGGCTCGATCTTGTCCGCCGCTTGTTTGCGTGCGGCTTCGCGCTGGTCGCGGTCAGCTTTGGCCTTCGCCGCCTCCTGCGTTTTCGCCGCCGCCTCGGCGAGCGCCTTGTCAATCGCCGCCGGGTCGGTCGTTGAAATGGACTTAAGCGCCTCCGCATCATTTTTCGCGAGGAGCACGGCTTTGTCCGCTGCGTCCATTGCTTCGCCGCCTTTCTTCAGTTCCGCCTCGGCGCTGGCGAGCGCTTGTTCCACCGCGGTTTTCGCGGCGGCGGCCTCGGCGACCGCCTTCTGTTTCGCATCAAGTTCTTGCTGCTTCGGTGCGATTGCGTCCGTGGATTTCTTCACCCGCTCCCGCGCCGCCGTGAGCTGCTTCTCGGAATTCTGTGCGCCTTCTTTCCGATACGCCACGGTGCCCGTCCCGACCTGCAAAATGCGCTCGCGCTCCGCCGCGGCTTCCTGCGCGTAGCGATTGCCGCGCAACTCCGCGACCAGCTTTCCGTCCGCCGCCCAGAGCTTCGCTGCGTGATCCGCGCCCGCGCTCGCGAACCGCTGCCCATCGGGCCGCATGGCGATGGCGGTAATCGGCGCGCTGTGATTCATCTGCGTGACCGGCTGCTCCTTTTCGATCTCCCAAATGCGCAGCAGTCCGTCCGTGCTGCCGGTGAAAATGCGGTTCGGTGCCGCGGCTTCGAGCGCGGTGACCGGCCCGCCTTTGAGTTCCTTCACCGGCGCGAGCGCGGCGCTCCAAATTCGCACCACTCCATCGCTGCCGCCCGTCGCCACGCTCTCGCCCAGCCACGCGAGCGCAGCGATGTCGCCCGGCGTTTCGACGCGACCAAGCGGCTGGCCGTCGGCGACGTTCCAAAGCGTCAGCGATTTGTCCGCACCCCCGCAGGCGAGCCGCACGCTGTCGGGAGAAAAGCGCAGCGCGACCACCGCGCCCGATGCCGCCGCGATGCTGCGTGCAGGCTGGCCGGCGGGTAGCGTCCAGATTTTCACGCTGCCGTCGTCGCTCGCGGTGGCGAGCCATTTTCCATCGGGGCTCACCGCGGCGCGCGAGCCGGCGGCGGTGAGCTGGAGTTTCTGCACGTCGCGCGCGCGCCGCCAGAGCTTCACTTCGCGGAAGCCGCCGCTGGCCATGAGCGTGCCGTCGGGGTTGAAGGCGAGCGCGTTTACCTGATCGCGGCCAGCGACTTCATTCGCGACGGCTTGGCCCGAGGGTAGGTGATAGACAAACACGCGGTTCGCCCGTGCGCAGGCGGCGAACTGCCCGTCCGCCGTGACGGCGACCGCAAATATACCGCCGAGGTTTTCCGCGAGCGGCTGCCACGCGATGGGCCGCTCGGTTTTCGGCGAAACTTTCGCGCCTTGGTCGATCCACAATTTGAAAAGGCCGAGCTGTTCCGGCGTAAGGTCGCGCGCCTTCGCCTTGTTGTCGCGCGGAGGCATCGCGAGATCGGCGTCGAGATGCGCGGCAGCCTGGAGCGCGAGACTGTCGCGCGCGTGGCTCGGCACGATGGCCGGGCCGTTCTCGCCGCCTTTGAGCATCAGCTCCGGCGTTTCGAGATTGAGCCCGCCTTTGTGCGTGGTCTGGCAGTGGCAGGCGAGGCAGTTGTCGCTGAGAAATGGAAACACCTCGCGGTCGAAATTCACCGGCTCCGCGCGCTGCACCTCGGCGATGGCGATGGGCGCTTTGTCCGCCGCGTACGTGGTGAGCGCAGCGGAGAGGAAGAACAAAAAGAAGCGCGCCAGGATCATGCTCACCGGGAAAGCGCGTGTCATCCTGAGCGGAGTTCCGTGCGGGCGCAGGCGGGACGGAACGGAGTCGAAGGACCCCGGCGGTCCGATCAGGATCTCTGCGTTATTGGACATCCGAGGTCCCTCGACTGCGCTGCGCCCGCCTTTCCGCCTGCGCTCCGCTCGGGATGACACGTAGAGAATATTTTCGATGTTCACTTCGCCTCCGGCGCTTTGACGGCGATGCGAATCGGCGGCGTGTAGATGACGGTGGTGACGTCGGTTTTGCCGCGGAATTTGCCCTTGGTCTGCGCCGAAAACCAGATCGCGTGCGTTCCGGCGGGAATCTTCACCGCAGCAAGATCGAGTGTCGCGATGACGGCGGTTGCGGCGGGATCAATGTCGAGCGGCGGCAGCGCCTCGATGCCCGGTGCGCCCGCGCCCCGCAGCTTCAGCGCCTCCTTGAACTCACCGCGCCGCGTGATGCGCAGCGGAATCTCCAGCTTCGCGCCCGCGGCCACTTCCCACACTTTGTCCTCCACCGGATCGACGCTCAGTGGCGCGGTCTCGGTGCCGCTGACGGCGAGCGCGAAGTCGCGGGTGAGCCGCGCCTGCACGGCCTCGTTGTTGAAGTCCGGCACGTTCCAGCGCACCGCACCCGCCCGAGCCTCGTGCGCGAGGTCTGCGTCGCCGATATGCGCTTTGCCGAGGATGCGGATCGCGCCGATCCAGCGCGCGGCGGCTTCGCTGGCGGTGAGCAAAACGAGGCCGTCGTTTTTTCCGGCGAGGATTTTCGTGGGGTAGCAGGTCACCCCGGGGGGCAGGCCGTCGGCAGAGATTTCGATGTCGCCGCCAAAGCCGTCTTGGCGAAAGACGAGGACTTTGATCGCGATGGTGCCGCCGCCGCGGATCAAGGCGGAGCGCGGCGCGGCGGTGCGGTCATCGTCCTTCACCGGCGGCGGTTCGACGACCGCGACGAGGCGGAAATCGGGCGCTTCTTTGCGGATCGCGAGCCGGTACGTGCTGCGCGGATCGCTGCGCAGGCCGCCGAAAAGATCGCGCACCCGGAGGCGATAAGTCCCGTCGTCCGGCACGGCGAAACGTCCCGCCGGATCGTTGCTCGCAGTTTCAAAACGGATGCCGCCGATGTTCGTGTCCGTGGAAATGACCTCCAGCAAATCGGCACTGTCGCGCTGCAGGAGCACCGTGGGTTTGGTGGGAAAACCGAGGCGTTGGGACGAAATCTCGATCCAGAAAACGTCGCCTTTTTTCGCGTCGAAAACGAAGGAGTCCACATCGGCGCCGGGAAAGAACTGGCCGGAGATTTCGCACGGCGGCGTGATCTTCTGCGCCTCGGGCGGGAGGTTGTTCGGCTCCTGCTCGGGCACGACAGGCGTGCTGGCGAAGCTGATGAACACAGGATTCGCGGAGCCTTGCGCCGTTTTCAGACGGTACGAAAAACTGTCGAAGGCGGCGGATGCCGGGTCGGGCAGACCGTCGGCGCGCGGGTCGCCCGCGGCGGGCACATCGACTTCGACAGCCAGCTTTTCGAGCGCTCTGCCGTCGGGCCCGGCGAGGCTCGTGAACTCGCCGCCGGGGAAATTGCGGCCGAAGAAAGTGAACTTGGTTTTCACGCCGGGCGGCGCGCATGACGGGAGGACGAAATCGACGTGCGGGCCGGTGGTGATCGTCAGGCGGAAGAAGTGGTCGGGGCCGCCGGCAAAGGCGAGGTCGTGAAGGCGCAGGAGGTAAGCCGCGTCGGCGGGCGCAGCGAAGTCGAGCAGGCCGCCGCGCTGGCTGGTGGCGAGTTCGCGCCCGGCGGCATCGAGCACGGCGAGCACGGGGCTGAGGCGCGAGTCGATCTCCGGTGCAAGGCACTCGATGAGCACGCGCTGGCCGGCTTTGGCGGTGAATTTGAAATAGTCCGCGGTGGACGGATTCACATTGCCGCTGACGACGGAGCCGAGCGGAATCTCGATCGCGGCCTCGGGCTTGTCGTTCGGTTGTGCTTTCACCGTTTCGGGCAGTTCGCCGACGACGAACGCGCGCGGATTCGACACGCCGAACAGGCCGGACACGCGCACATCGTAAATACCCGCGGGCACGTCGGGCGCGATGGTCACGGCGAAATGTTTGTCGGGCTTGAGCGTGGCGGTGATGCCGGGGTGGGTGAAGTGCAGCGCGCTGGCTTCGTCGAGGTCGGTGCCGGTGGCGGTGAGGTCGATTGCGGTGCCGCGCGTTCCGCCGGGTGGAAAGACGATGTCGAGGCGCGCGACGGGAAGTTCGGCGGATGCGTAGGAAAGCAGCGCGATGGTCGCGACGAGAAATGTGAAAAAACGGAACCGAGCGCGTGCGCGGCTGTAGGGGAAGCTGGCAGCTTCCCCTACAGCCGCGGCACGCGCGCCACGCTGGGAATGACGGCTCTTCGGGGAGGTAAACACGCGCTAGTGATTAAACAAAAACTCCTTCGTGTTCAGCATCGCCCAGAGGATGTCCTCGTAGCCTTGGCGCTTGCTTTGCGCGGGCGTGAGCGGTTTGCCGTCGGCGGCAGTGCGGGGCTTTTCGAGATGCGCTTTGGCGAGGGCGAGTTCGCTGGCGTCGGGCTCGCGGGAATAGGCGAGGAGGTGGAGGTCGCGGAGTTTTTCGTCGTCGGAGCGCGGGTCGGCGGCGAGCTGGGCGGCCGCACCGGAATCGGCGGCGAGCTTTTCCTGGATGTCTTTCGCGTTCAGCAGATGCAGGGCTTGCGCGAGGCTGGCTTCCTGGGTGCGTTCGCATTCGCAGGCGCTGGAGGATTCGGGCCGGCCGAAGACGGTGAGGAAGTAGGAGCCGGCGTTGAAACTATTGTCCGGCAGCGCGATGGCGCGCGTGCCGGTGGGCAGGCCGGCGAACTTGCTGGGCGTTTGCGTGAGCTGGTTCACGGCGTCGAAGAGGACTTCGGCGGAGAGCCGCTTGGCGTAGTAGCGGGAGAAGTTTTGCCGGTCGGATTTGTTCGAGTCATTCGGCAGCGCGGCGAGCTGGTAGGTGCGCGATTGCGCGATGTCGCGGATGAGCGCTTTCAAATCAAAACCGCTGGCGATGAAGTGCTGCGCGAGCGCGTCGAGCAGTTCGGGATTCGACGGCGGATTCGTGTCGCGCATGTCGTCCTCGGGCTCGACGAGGCCGCGGTTGAAGAAGTGTTTCCAATAACGGTTCACGAGCGCGCGGGCGAAAAACGGGTTGTCTTTCGCGCTCATCCACGCGGCCAGCGCGAGGCGCGGATCGTCGTCGGGCGCGATGTCCAGCGGTGCGCCGCCGAGCGCGGCGGGTTTCACCATGAGCTTGTTTTTTTTGTTCATCGCCGCGGGGATGCCGCGGCGCGGAAAAATCTCCCCGTCCGTTTTTCTCCCGACCTGCGAAAAGAATGCGGAGAAGCTGTAGTAGTCGTTCTGGCTCCAGCGCTCGAAGGGATGATGATGGCACTGCGCGCACTGGAGGCGCATGCCGAGGAAGAGCTGCGCGGTGTCTTCGAGCTGCTGCTGCGGCTCCTTCACCTGGCGATACCACGCGACGGGCGGGTTGTCGGCGAGATCGCCGCTGGCGGCCACGACTTCGCGCACCATTTGGTCGTACGGTTTGTTGGCGAGCAGGCTGTCGCGAATCCACGCGTGGAAAGCGAAGTTGCCGCGCGCGTCCTTGGGCTCGACGCGTTTGTTGCGGAGCAGCGCGCTCCATTTGTTGGCGAAATAGTCGGCGTATTCGGGGCTCGCAAGGAGCGCGTCGATGAGCCGGTCGCGCTTGGCGGGATCGGCGTCGGCGAGGAAACGGCGGGTCTCGTCGAGCGACGGGAGGTGGCCGGCGATGTCGATGCTCGCGCGGCGGAGAAAGGTCGCGTCGTCGCACGGGCCGGACGGCGGCATGCCCATCGCCTTGAGTTTGGCGAAGACCAGTTCGTCGATGTAGCTGCGCGGTGCGGGTAGGTTTTCGACCGGAGCGCCGAGCGGGATGGTGGCGCGGAAGACGGCGACCTGGCCTTGGTAGCGGACCATCACGGCGACATCGCCGGGCTGGTCGGAGAGCGTGACGCGGCCATCGTCGTCGGTCTTCGCCATGCTCTTTTCGTTGGGCTCGTAGAGCGCGCTGCGGGTCACGTCCTGCACGGAGCCGTCGGTGAAATGTGCGAGCACCGCGAGTTGCTGCGCGCCGCCGAGCGGCATGGTGCGTTGCGCGGGTTGCACCTCGATCGTGGTCAGCTTGGGGTCGGTGTCTTTTCCAAAAGGCAGACCCTCGGCGATCCAGCGGACGAGCAGGCGGTAGTCGTCGGAGGTGGGGTTGAGGTGCTTGCCGCCGCCGTGCGGGGTAGCGCCGGTGGCTTTGAGCAGGAGCAGGCTTTGCTCGGGCGCGGCGGGGAAGATGCGGCGTCCGCGCGCTTCTTTCACGATGTGCTCGTAATCCTCCGCGGGCTCGAAGCCGAGGAGCGAAAGTTTGAAGCCGTTTTGCCCGCCGGATTTTCCGTGGCAGCCGCCGGAGTTGCAGCCGGCTTTGGTGAAGATGGGGACGATGTCGTTGGTGAAATTGACCGGGCGCTCGGCGGCACGCGCGTGAGCGGCGAAAAGAAAAAGGCTCACGCAAAGGCACAAAGGCGCAAAGGTTCTCGCCGCGCCGCTGTAGGGGAAGCTGACAGCTTCCCCTACAGCGCCGCGCGTCTGGGATTTTTCGCGTCTTTGCGTCCATGTGTGAGTCCTCATGCGCATCGGGTCAGACGAGTTCCTTCATCGGCGACCAGCCATCGACGAGATACTGCGGGCGGCCCGAGAGGTCGGGAATCGTGACGCTGGCGAGGTCGATGCCGAGCCAGTGGTAGAGCGTGGCGAAGACTTCGCCGAAATGCACGGGGCGCTCGGCGATCTCGCCGCCGAGGCGGTCGGTCGCGCCGATGACCTGGCCGGTTTTGAAACCGCCGCCAGCGAGCACGGCGCAGCCCACTTGCGGCCAGTGGTCGCGGCCAGCGTCTTGGTTGATCTGCGGCGTGCGGCCAAACTCGCCCCACGCGACCACGGCCACGTCTTTGTCGAGCCCGCGCTGATGCAAATCCTCGACGAGCGCGCTGAGCCCTTGGTCGAAAAGCGGGAGATGGGTGAGCAGTTCGGAGTGGTTGTTCGAGTGAAAATCCCAGCGCCCGAAATTGATCGTGACGCAGCGTACGCCAGCCTCGACGAGCCGGCGGGCGACGAGGAAGTGTTCGTTGTTGCGCGGTGCGCCGTCGCCGTAGTTTTTCGGATCGCCGTGGCCGTAACGCTCGCGGGTTTTCGCGTCCTCTTTGCTGATGTCGAGCGCCTCGACCAAGCGGCTCGACGTGAGCACGCCGAAGGCTTGCTGATTGAAAGCATCAAGCCCGTCCATGATGCCGCTGTGATCCACGTCTCGGCGGAATTTGTCGAAGCCCGCGAGCAGCGCGCGGCGGTCGGCGAGGCGGTCGCTGGTCACACCGTTGAGCGTGAGATCGGCCATGCCCGCGCCGTTTGGGCGGAAGGCGGAGCACGCCGGACCGAGGAAGCCGGGATGGCCGGGCGAGCCGTAAGGCGGATGGCCGGCGTTCGGCGCGAGGCCGATGAAAGGCGGGACTTCCTTCGCGCGTTCGGCGCAGAGCTTGGTCATCACCGAGCCGATGGACGGCCAGCCACCGGGCGGTTTCGGTGCGCCCTGCGCGGTGCGTCCGGTGTAGCAGACGTGGGAATCGTGATCGCCGGTGAGCGAGCCGTACATCGAGCGGATGGGCACGAGCTTGTCCATGATCCGCGCGCAGTGCGGCATGTGCTCGGAGATTTGGATGCCGGGGACGTTCGTCGCGATGGGCGAAAACGGGCCGCGGTATTCCAGCGGCGCGTCCATTTTCAAATCGAAGATGTCCTGATGCGGCGGCGCACCGGCCATGTAGATCATGATGATGGCCTTCGGCGATTTGCGGACGCCGGAGAGGGATTCGGCGCGGAGGAGTTGCGGCAGGCCGAGCCCTCCCATCGCGAGGCCGCCGATGCGGATGAAATCGCGCCGCGAAAGGCCGTCGCAAAATTTTCCGCGCGGCTGGCCTTTGATCGTCAGCATCTCACGCGAGTTCCTTCATCGGCCCGCAGCCGGGCTCGACGAGATATTGTGGGCGACCGGTGAGGTCGTCGATGGTCGTCTTCGCCACGTCGATGCCGAGCGTTTGGTAAAGCGACGCGAAGACTTCGCCAAAGCGCACGGGCCGTTCCGTGGCCTCGCCGCCGAGGCGGTCGGTCGCGCCGATGACCTGGCCGTGGCGCATGCCGCCGCCGGCGAGCAGCGCGCAGGAGACGCGGGGCCAGTGGTCGCGGCCGGCGTCCTTGTTGATCGTCGGCGTGCGGCCAAACTCGCCCCACACCACCACCGACACATCCTTTTCCAGCCCGCGCTCGCGCAGGTCGGTGAGCAGCGCAGTCAGCCCTTGGTCGAGCAGCGGAAGATCCTGCCTGAGCGCGCCGAAGTTGTCACCATGATGATCCCACCGGCTGAACGCCACAGTCACGCAGCGCGCGCCCGCCTCCACCAGCCGCCGCGCGGCGAGGAAGTGCTCCATCATTTTCGGCCCGCCGTCGTCGCGGTTTTTTGGGTCGCCTTTGCCGTAGCTGGCGAGCACACGCGGGTCTTCTTTCGAGATGTCGAGCGCGGTGAGTAGCTTGCTGGAGGTGAGCACGCCGAAGGCCTGTTGGTTGAAAGTATCGAGCCCGTCCATCACCCCGCTCGCGTCGATGTCTCGGCGGAAATGATCGAACCCCGCGAGCAGCGAACGGCGGTCGGCGAGCCGGTCGAGGGTCACGCCGTTGAGCGTCATGTCCTCGACCGCGCCGCCTTTGTTTGGCTGGAAAGGCGCGTGCGCCACGCCGAGGAAACCGGGTTCGCCCGAGCTGGCCCATTCCATGTGCCCCATCTTCGGCGCGAGCCCGATGAAGGACGGCACCGCCGGATCAATCGCGCCTTGCACCTTCGACAGCGCCGAACCCATCGACGGCCATCCGCCCGGTGGCTGGCCTTTGAAAGAGCGCCCCGTCTGGCATTGGAAAGCATCGTGCCGCTCGTCGCAATTCACCATCGAGCGGATGAGCGTGCAGCGATCCATCATCTGCGCGAGCCGCGGCATGTGCTCGGTGATCTGGATGCCCGCGACGTTGGTATTGATCGGGCGAAACTCCCCACGCACCTCGCTCGGCGCGTCCATTTTGAGATCAAAAATGTCCTGATGCGACGGCCCGCCCGGCAGGAAAATCATGATCACCGCCTTGTGCGCCCGCTTTTCCCCCGACTGCGCTTGCGCGCGCAGCACCTGCGGCAGACTCAGCCCGCCGAGCGCGAGCCCGCCGATGCGGAGGAAATCGCGCCGGGAAAATCCGTCGCAAAATTTCCCGCGCGAGGAGCCGTGGATGGTGAGCATGTGGTGGGCGTTTGGGTGGCTTTGGCGATTTACGAGAAGACCGTAGACGGTGGGATTTCTTAGACTACTGGAAGTGCGTGCTTGCCGCCAGGTGCGGGGCGCTGCTCACCATGCCGGCAGTCTTCATGAACCTCGCTCTCTACGGCGGCACTTTCGACCCCATCCACCACGGGCATCTCATTCTCGCGCGCGAGGCGGTCGAGCGGCTTGCGCTGGAGCGGGTGATCTTCCTTCCCGCGGCGCTTTCGCCGCACAAAATGGCGCGCATTCCCGCGCCCGCCGCGCTGCGGCTCGCCATGCTCGCCGCGGCCCTCGCGGAGGAGCCGCGCTTCGTGCTTGATGACGCGGAACTTCAGCGGCCGGGCCCGAGCTTCAGCATTGATTCCGTGGAGCGCATCGCCGCCGAGTTCCCCGGCGCGCGGCTCCACTACCTGATCGGCGCGGACAACCTGCGCGAGTTGCACACCTGGCGGCGCATCGACGACCTGCGCCGGCTCGTGCAGTTCGTCGTTTTCGGACGCGGTGCGGATGATCCCAATGCGGCGCACGGTTTTCCCACGCTCGCGCGGCGGATCGACATCTCGGCCACGGACATTCGCGCGCGGGTTGCGCGCGGGGCTTCCATTCGCTATCTCACTCCCGAGCCCGTGCGCTCGATCATCGCCGAACATCACCTTTACCAGGAACCGCCCCATCAAATCTGAACAACTCGCCCGCCTCTGCGCGCAATACGCCGCCGACAAAAAAGCCGAAGACATCATCGCCCTCGATCTCCGCGGCATCTCCACCTTCACGGATTTTTTCGTCATCTGCACGGGCACGTCCGAGCCGCATTTGAAAGCCATCGCCGGGGAGCTGCGCGACCGGCTGCGGGACGACCACGGCATTACGCCGATGGCCATTGACGGCTACCCGACGAGCCAGTGGGTGGTCGCGGATTACTCGGATGTGATCGTCCATATTTTCCATGCGGAAAAGCGGCCGGTGTACAGCCTTGAGGATCTGTGGAGCGATGCGCCGCGGCTCAAGCTGGCGCTGTGAATTACGTCGTCGAGACCGACATTCCATGCCCGTGGTGCGGCGAGTATTTTCCGACGACGGTGGACACTTCGCAGGGCGGCTACACGACCATCGAGGACTGCGCCGTGTGCTGCCGTCCGATTGCCCTGACCATCGCGTGCGAGCCGGGGGATTTGGAAAGCGTGGAGGCGGAGCGGGGTTGAAAATATGAACGTCGAAGTCATCAACACCGGCACCGAGCTGCTGCTCGGGAATGTGCTCAACACGCACCTGAAGTTTTTCGCCGAGGCGCTGTTTCCGCTGGGGCTGCGGATCGGGCGGCAGGTCACGGTGCCCGACGGAGACGTGATTCGCGAGGCGCTGGTGGAGGCGTCGGAGCGGGCGGAGGTCGTGCTCATCACCGGCGGGCTGGGGCCGACGACGGATGACATCACGCGTGAAATCGTGGCGGAGCTGCTCGGGCTGGAGCTCGTGCCGGACGACCAAATCTGGCGCGCGATCGAGGAGCGTTTTGCGCGGCGCTCGCTGAAAATGAGTCCGCGGAATTATCGGCAGGCGCAGCGTCCGCGGGAGGCGGTGGTGCTGTGGAATCATCACGGCACGGCGCCGGGGCTGTACTTTCCGCCGCAGGCGAAAGGCGGCGGTGCGAGGTGGCCGCACATTTTTCTGCTGCCGGGGCCGCCGCGGGAATTGAAGCCGATGTTCAATGAGAGCGTGCTGCCGGTTCTGCAAAAACTGCTGCCGGCGCGGCCGGCGTTTGCGCTGAGCACGTACCGCATCGCGGGGATGGGCGAGTCGGGCGTGGAAGAGCTGGTGGGCGAGGCGCTGCTCGCGCTGGGGCTGGAGGTCGGGTATTGCGCGCGGCCCGGCGAGGTTGATCTGCGCTTGATCGGCGGGCCGGAGGTGCTGGCGCGGGCGGAGGAAATCGTGGTTGGGAAACTCGGTGGGCACATCATCTCGCGAGGCGCGGAGGAGCTGGAGAAAGTGGTGGTCGATCTGCTCGCGGCGCGCGGCGAGACGCTGGCGATTGCGGAGTCCTGCACGGGCGGATTCATCGCGCATCGGGTGACGAACGTGCCGGGCGCGTCGGCGGTTTTCATGCAGGGATTTGTGACCTACGCGAATGCCGCGAAGACGCGCGCGCTCGGCGTGGATGAGGCTTTGATCGCAGCGCATGGCGCGGTCAGCGCGGAGGTGGCGGCGGCGATGGCGGAGGGCGCGCGCGCGGCGGCGGGCGTGGATCACGCGCTGGCGACCACGGGCATCGCGGGGCCGGGCGGGGGGAGCGAGGGGAAGCCGGTGGGGACGGTCTTCATCGCGCTCGCGACGAATCTGGGGCCGACGGTCGTGGAGCGGCACCGCTACCAGCACGAGCGCGAGACTTTCAAAAACCTGACCGCCCAGACCGCGCTCGACCTGCTGCGCCGCCGGCTGGTTTAGCGGCGACTTACGCCTCGACGACCACTTTCGTCCCGACGCGCACTTTGGAATAAATCATCGGCGCGATGTCCGCGGGCAGGCGGATGCAGCCGTGCGAGGCGGGGTAGCCGGGGAGGATGCCGATGTGGAAGCCCACGCCGGTCTGCGTGAGGCGGCAGAACCATTTCATCGGCGCGCCTTCGTAGTGCGTGCCGCTCGGGGCGGAGTCGATCTTGGTGCTCACTCCCGCGCGCACGGTGCGGCCGCTGCGATCGACGAAATTTCCATAGACGCTGGATTTGTGGTTCGCGTCTTTTTCCAAAATGCTGAAATTTCCGCGCGGCGATTCGTGGCCCGCTTTGCCGGAGGAGATGGGCGCGTCGATGTAAATCTGGTCGCCGGCCATGAGATAGATGCGCTGTTTGCCGAGCGAAACGACGACGCGGGAGTTGTCCGGATTGATGACGGCTTCGAGGTCCTTGTTGATCTTCGGCCCCTGCTGCCGGCCGATCATGTCGGAGGCTTTGCGCATCGGGGCGTTGGGATTGCGCGCGCCCCAGAATTGCGCCGCGGCCTCCGGCGCGAGGCTGCCGAGGAGGAGCAGCAGGGTGGCCGTGAAAGTGGAGAGGAGGCGGACGCTTTTCATGCTTGGGAAAAAGATGCCGGTTCATAGCGGGCGCGGGCGCGCGGCGGCAATCACATAATCGGCGCGGGGGGCGGCCCGCGCAGAAAGATTGGACGGAGCGCGGTGGGTTGCGCCACCTTTCCGCCCCGTGCAGAAATCCGCCCTCCGTCTCGCCCCGCTCGCCGCGCTCTGCGCTGCCGGGGCGCTGCTCGGCGCGCCGCCGCTGGCGGGTGCGGACAAAAAAAAGGAGCCGCTGCCCGAGGTGCCGCCGCCCGCGCAGCCGCTCGCGGTGAAGGTGCCGCGCGGGGAGGCGGTGGACATCGCGCTGCGCATTTACGGACGGAAAAACGAGGCGCTGAAATACCTCATCCGCACGCCGCCGAAGTCCGGCAAGCTGACCGAGCCGAAGGCCGTGGACCTCGAGGTCAGCACCGTGACCTACACGCCGCCGGCGGATCTCGCGATCACGCGCGACCGCTTTTCCTACGCAGTGCAGAATGGCGCGGGCGTCTCGGCGTCGGTGGATGTGGCCATCACGATCACCGACCAGCCGCCGCAGCTCGCGCTGCCCGGCGCGATGGATTTTGCGCCGATGCTCGCGGGTGCGACGGCGGTGAAAACTTTGGAGATCACGAACCGCGGCGGCGGGCTCGCCGAGGGGAAGGCGGAGGTGGAGACGCCGTGGAAAATCGACGGCCCGGCGAAGTACCGGCTCGGCGCGGGAGCGCGCGCGGTTTTCAAAATCACCTTCGCCCCGGAGAAGGGCGGCGCGTTTGAAAGCGCGGTGCGTTTCACCTCACAGCCGGAGACGAGCGTGCGCGTGCGCGGCGAGGCGCTGGAGGCGATCGCCGTCACGCCCGCGCGCCTCGTTTTGCAAAGCGCGGCGGGCGATCCGGTGCGGACGGGTGAGTTCGAGATTTCCAATCAGACCGATGCGGCGCAGCGCGTGACGCTGAGCGGCGGCCCGCGCCTGCAGGTGCCCGCGGAGCTGACCGTGCCCGCGCATGGCCGGGTGAGCGCGCCCGTGCGGACGGCGGCGGAAGATGTGGCGGCGCTCGAAGGCGAAGTGCGCGCGGAGGCGGCGGGCCTCACGCTGCGGGTGGCGGTGCGGGCGGCGCGGGTGGGGCCGCTGGTGCGCGCGGCGCGGGGGCCGGTGGTGTTTGGGCGCGTGGATGCGGCGCGGGCGGCGAGCGCGAGTTTCGAGCTGGAAAATTTCGGCGGCGAAGAGGCGTCGGTGCGCTGGGAAATCGGTGCGCCTTTTGTCATGGAGCAGGCCGCGGTGACGCTCGCGCCGGGGGAGAAAAAAACGCTGGTGCTGCGGACGCAGCCCGCCGCGGCGGCGGGGAAATATCGCGCGTGGCTCACGGCGGTCGTGGGGCCGCAGAAAGTCGAGATTCCCGTGGAGGCGGAGCTGTTTGCCAAAGCCGCGCCCACCGCCGCGCCCCGCGCGGGCACGCCGGTGCGCACGGTCTCGGCGGCGAGTCCGTCGGACACCGTGGCAGCCGCGGAGGACGCCTCCGCCGAGCCGCCGGCGGCGGCGGAACTGCCGGCCAACGTCGCCGCGATGCGGGTGGATTTGTTCCGCCCGGAAGGCGCGGGCCTCACGCGCCTGACCGCGACGAGCGCCACGCTCGAATGGCCGGTGGCGCTGGCGGCGACGGAAAAATTCCGCTTTGAAAGCCGGCGCGTCGTGCCGGATGCGGCGGGCGAACTCCAGGCGGTGTGGGAGGAGATCCCCAAGGTCAGCGTGCATCGCGAAGGCGCGAAACAGGTGGCCGTGCTCAACGGCCTCGTGCCCGGCTCCGCGGGCGGCGTGCGCGTGGTGCCGCTCAGTGCCGCGGGCGAGGCGGGCCAGCCGCTTTTCACGCTGTTTTTCACGACCCCGGAGGGCGTGAACCTGCGCTCGCAATTCACGCTCGTGCGCGTGCTCCTCGCCGCCTTCGCGGTCTGCCTCGGCTTCATCCTGCGCCAGCGCTGGAAGGCGCGGGAGCCCTCGTGAGCGCCCCGCTTTGCGCCGTGCCCGCGGGCCGCGCGCCGCGCTACGAGCCGTGCATCGACGGCTGGCGCGCGGTGGCGGCGGCGATGGTGCTGGTCGCGCATTTTTTCCCCCACCACGCGCCGCCGAATACGTGGACGCAGCTCGGCGAAAACGGGGTCATCATCTTTTTCATCATCAGCGGCTACCTCATCAGCACGATCCTTTTTGCCGCCAAAGAACGCGTGGAAACCCACCGGCTCCGCAAGCGCGACGCGCTCCGCCGCTTCTACATCCGGCGCGTCCTGCGCATCGCGCCGATCTACTACGGGAGCATCCTCGCGATGTGCGCCATCGGCTCGCAGCCGGTGCGCGACGGCGTGTGGTGGCATGTGACTTACACCACGAATTTCGGCCAGGTTTTCCTCGGGATGGATTTCAAAAACGCCGTGCATTTCTGGACGCTCGCGGTCGAGGAGCAGTTCTATGTCGTGTGGCCGCTCATCGTCCTCGCCACGCCGCGCGCGCGGCTCGGCACGATGCTCCGCGCGGTCTTCGCCGGCTCCGCCGCGCTGGTGCTCGCCGGGGTCGCGGGCGGCGTGCCGTGGGGTGTGCTGACGATGCTGCCGGTGGGCGGCTCGTCCTTCGCGCTGAGCATCGGCGCGCTGCTGGCTTATGCGCGGTTTTATGGAAACGGGATCGCGCTGAAAAATGCGCGTGCCGCGCTGTGGATTGGGGCGCCGGTGTTTGTGCTTTCGCAGTATTTTTGGTGGCGCTACGGCGGCGGCGAAGACGCCTACAACCGGCCCGAATACAAGCTCACCTACGTCCTCGCGGTGACGCTTTTCTTCGGCTGGTTTTTCATCCGCTCCCTTGCGCCCGGCTCGGCGCTCGCGCGCTTTCTCAGCCTGCCGCCGCTGCGTTATCTCGGGCGCATCAGCTACGGCGTGTACGTGTACCACTGGCTGCTCGATCCGTACTACGTCTCGATTTGGAAGCGCCTCGGTCTCCACGCCACGCTCGGGCAGGTGTCCGAGGCGGGCCTGAAATCCGCGACGGTCATCGTCATCGCCGCGGTAAGCTGGCACGTTTTTGAAAAGCCGATCCTCTCGCTCAAAGACCGCCTCGCGCCGGGCGCGTGAAGCCTTCGGCGTTATTTTTTGGTAGTGGATCGAGTTGCAAACAACGTGTCATCCCGAGCGGAGCGCAGGCGGAAAGGTGGGCGCAGCGGAGTCGAGGGACCTCGGCGGTTCGTTTCTGCGTCATGCTTTATCGGACCGCCGGGGTCCCTCGACTGCGTTCCGTCCCGCCTGCGCCCGCACGGAACTCCGCTCGGGATGACACGCCGTTTCCAAATGGAAACACTACCGCCGGTGAGCGGGACTTGCTTGTCAAGCAGCGGCTGTCCGTGAAAGTTGGCCGCTCGCTTTGCCACCGCCCCAATGATTTCTCCCGAGGTTTTTTACGTGCATGTCCAGGGGGAGCAGCGCGGGCCGTACACCATCCCGCAGATCGACCACATGCTGAACTCGGGGCTGATCGCCCGCGAGACGCTCTACTGGCGCGAGGGCATGGAGCAGTGGCAGCCCGTGACGGAACTGGTGATCGTGCGGCACGTCCCGAATCCGTGGATCAAGCCGGGCATCGCGCTCGCCGTGCTGCTCGTGGCGGCGGTGCTGGTGCGGATGTTCGGGCCGATCACGCTCGAGGGCTGGCGCGAGACGAACCAGCACGCCTACACCGCGCCCGCGGCCTACTGGCGGGCGCGCGACGTGGTGCGCCACGGCGCGCTGCCGAAGGGGAGCGTGGTCACGTTTGGCGACCTCGCGACCGCGCGGGTGGCGCTCACGCCGCCCGGCGGCGCGCTCGTGCTGCTGCGCGGCGAAGTGCTGGAGTCGGGCGGCCAGAGCCGCGCGCGGGCCTGGCGGGTGCCGATGAAATTCGACGCGAAATTGCGCGACTGGACAGGCGGCCCGGCGCAGGAGGTGGCGTGGTGAAAGGGTTCGCGTCAGGGGTCGTGGCCGCGCTCGTTTTCGCGGGCTGCGACAAGCCGCAAGCGGTGACGAAAGTCGCGCCGCCGCCGGTGGTGCGGCAGGCTCCGGTGGAGACGCATCCTTTCGAGGAAGGCTACGACGCGGGCTACGCGCTGGCGCTGACGCAGGCCGTGCGCGAGGCGAAAATCCCCAACCCCGCGGACATGGAGCCGCTCGCCCGCGAGCAGGCGGGCGAGGCGCCGGAGCGGACGGAACGCTGGCAGCGCGGGTTCGTGGAGGGCTACGTGGATGGCTTTCGCAAAGTCGTGACCGGACAAAAGTAATCGGCTATGCGATGAGTCCCGCCCGCTTTCCATGATGTCCTCCCGCCTTCTCCCCGCTGCCTTCGCGCTGGCGCTTTCCCTTGCACCGCTGATGGCCGCGCCGAATCCTGTCGCGAGCGCCAACCTTGGCGAAACCGAGGCGCTGAAGTGCGAGGAGAAAATCGCCAGCGTGTCGCGCGATGTGCTCGGCAAATACGAGGACGGGCTGGGCGAGTTGCTGAACAATCTGCAAAAGTCCGCCGACCTCGAAGGCGCACTGGCGGTGCGCGCGGAGCGGGCGCGGGTGGCGCAGGAGCACACGCTTTCCGAGCGCAATTTCGTGGCCGAGCCCAAGGCGCTGCGCACGCTCCAGGCGCAGCAGGTGGCGAAGCTCCAGGAGCTCGTGGCGCAGGTCGTTGCGGACACGCTGCCGAAGCTCATCGAGCTGAAAAAATCCCTCACCGTGGCGGGCAAGCTCGACGACGCCGTGGCCGTGCGCACGGCGATCGAGAAGCTGCAAAACAGCCATGTGCCCGTGGCCCGCGCGGACGCCGGGAGCACGGTGCCGGCGGAGGCGCTGCTGCTCGCGTACGCGGGCGACCGGGGCCGCGCGGACAAGACTTACAAGGGGCAGAAGATCACCGTGCGCGGCATCGTGGGCGGCTACCGGCAGGATCCGGCGGACGCGAAGTTTTACGACGTGTACCTCGCCGGGGCGACGGGCAGCGGCTTCGTGCAGTGCGTTTTTTCGGTGAACGAATACCGCTTTCGCGAGGAGAAAAATTCGTTCGGCGTGGCGACGCTGGTCATCGTGCCGAAGGACGGCGACAACGCCACGGTGCGTATCCAGAAAGGGCAGAGCCTGGACATCCGCGGGCAGTGCGAGGGGCTGGACGAAATGGTGCGCCTCGGGCGGTGCGAGATGCCGAAATAGCGGACGCTACGCCAGCCGCAGGTCGCAGGTGACGAGCGCGGGGTGCAGGCTTTGGCACGGGCGCATGGCGATGGGCGGCGCGGGTTCATGCGGCGCGCGGGCGAAGTGGCGCGCATTGTCGGCGAGCTTGTAGAGCGTGGTTTTTTTCCCGCGCGTGATGGTGAGGTAGAGCGGCATCTGCGGCGGGATGCCGGGATGGAGCGAGGGATAAAGCGCCGTGCGGCGGTAGCGCAGGCCCGCGCCGGCGAGGCCGCCGGGGAAGCGGCGCAGCGGGAGCGCGCGGCCTTGCACGCGGAGCTGGCAGGTGGCGGCGAAAGTTTTGCTCGCGGTGAATTCCAGGCGCTCGATGGAGGTGTCCACGAAGCGGCTGGTGCTGCCGCCTTGCAGCGGTGTCTCGCAGAGCAGCGGCCAGCCTTCGTGCGCGCGGCGGATGGTCAGCGTGGCGTCGCCGTCGGCGTGCGCGAGCAGGACGGGAAAACGCCACTCGAAAATCTCGCGGAAGATTTTCGCCGGCAGCGCGAAGCCGCCGCGGCGCAGATCGCGCAGCACTTTCGCGAAGTCCGCCCAGAGGTGCGTGGGAAGGAAAAAAGTGTCGTGCAGTTTGTCGCCGTGATCCGTGAGCGGCGTGGTGCAGGGCTGCGCGAGGAGATGCGCGGCGAGCGCGTGCCAGAGCAGCGCGATGGCCGACATCCACGCGGCGTGCGGCAGCGATTCGACGGCGCGGAATTCGACGAGCCCGCGGCAGCCGCCGTCGGCGTTCACGCTCCAGAATTTGTCGAAGCTCACTTCGCTGCGGTGCGTGTTGCCGGAGGTGTCGGTGTGCAAATGGCGGAGCGTTTCGCTGATGAGGTAGCGGTGGTCGCCGGGCGGGAGCTGGCCGAGAAACTGGTAGGCCATTTCGAGATCGTAGAGCGAACTCGCGCCCTCGTCGGGCCGCGGCGCCTGCGACGACGGGCCGACGTACTGGCCGGTGAAAAGGTAGGCGAGCGAGGGATGATGCTGCCAGTAGCGCAGCAGCGATGTGACCCACGCGGGGCGGGTGAAGAGCGGATTCTCGTCGAGCGTCGGCCCGCCGAAAAGCAAGTGGTTGCCGCCGCCGGTGCCGGTCTGTTCGCCCGGCGCGATTTGCTTGAACGAGCGCAGGCCGGTGGTGGCGCAGGCGCGCTCCAGCGAGTCGAGCCACGCCGCGTATTCGCGCCAGTTCGCGCACGGCGGGAGGTTGATTTCGAGCACGCCGGGATCGGACGCGATGCCGAGCTTGATCCATTTTTCCGCGTCATCGCCGGGCACGTAGCCGGCAAAAAGCGCGGGCTTGAGCTGCGCGTCGTGCAACGCGGCGGCGATGTGCTCGACGAGCGCCAGCCAAGGCTCCTGCAACAACGGCGGGAGAAAAACATGCAGCTCCTCGTCCTTGATTTCGATGGTCAGCGCGCGGCGGTTCACGCCCTCGGGCAGCTCCGCCAGCGGGAGGCGCAGGCCGGCGTGACCTTCCGCGGGCAGCAGATCGAGGCTCTCGCCGAGCGGCCATTCCTCGGTGAGAAAACCGGCGGCGTCGTGATCGAGCGGGAGCACGAGGACGGGCCGCGTTTCATCGCGCGGATCAACGCCGCGAATCCAGCCGGACGCGAGGCCGACCCGATGCAGGAGGTTTTCCGCAAAGAGCGCAAACGAAGTCGCGTCGAGTTTGGCGAGTGGTTTGGAAAGCGGATGCGCGAGCGCGGGGACGAGCGGGGAATCGTCGCGGTTCCAGACGAGATTGATCGCCCAGCGCGGGTTGACTTCGCCGGGGTACTGCTTGCCGGGAGAGAAGACGGGCACAGCATTCGCGAGCTGCTGCGCGATGAGCGCGTCGGCGAGTGCGTAGCCGTAGCGGAGCTTCGTGGGGCCGAGCGCGGTGATGCTCCACTCGGGGCCCTGCGGGTCGTCGGGCACGTAGGTCGGCTCGCCGCCGAGCGTGAGCTGCACGCCGCGCGCGGCGAAGGCGGCGTCCACTTTGTCGGCCACGCGGGCGAGGGATTTCGGGAGCTTCATGCGGGATTGATGTGCAGCGACGCCGACATCGTGGACGCCACGCCGGTCGGCGCGAAAGTGCCGAAGATCGGCGTGATGTCATCGGGCGTGAGACCCACGGCGGCGGTGAGATGATAGTGGTTGCAGAGGTAGCCGTTCGTCGGGTCAAAGCCGATCCAGCCCGCGCCGGGCAGGTAGAGTTCCGTCCACGCGTGCATCGCGCCTTCGGCCACTTTTTTTCCGCCCTCAAACTCGCACAGAAATCCGCTCGCCAGCCGCGCCGCGACGCCGAGCCCGCGCGCCACTTCCGCGAGCAGCACCGCGAAGTCCCGGCACGAGCCACCGCCGAGCCGCAGTGTCTCCGCGGCGGCCATGGCCGCGCCTTCCTCGCGCCGCGCATAGGCCACGTTTTCATGCAGCGCGGAGTTCAGGCCCGTGAGCGTCGTGACGGTGGATTCCGGCGCGGCCGGCGGCGTCCAAAAAGGCAGCGCGAGCGGCCCCGCGCTGCGCAGGTAGGGCGCGAGCACCTCCGCTTCGCGCGGCGTGTATTGGAAAGGAAAATCGAGCGCGTGTTGCGCGAGGATGAAGCCGAAGGGATTGCGCTCCTGCACGTCGAGTTCGATCTGCAAACCGACGGCGAGGAGCGCGGATTTTCCGGGATAAAAAACGGACGCGACCTCGTTGTCGAAAAGGTCGTGGCGGTAATGCACGTCGGCTCCGGCGTTCGTCTGAAAGGCGAGGCGGTGGATTTCGAGATGCCGGCCCGTCTTGGGAAAGAGCCGGTAGAAGTGGAGCGAAAAACTGACCGGCTCGGCGTAGGCGAACTGCGTCTGGTAAGCGATGTGGACTTTCATTCGGCGGCGACGGGCGCGGCGTTATCGCGCAGGGCCGGAGCCGGGCCAAGGAATAAAGTGCGCGGGTGACCGGGCTACTTGGCCGTGGATTTGGCGGAAAACCACGCTTCGATTTCGGGCAGCGCGGATTTGCGAAACTGCGCCTGAAAGCGGATTTCGTCCGCGGATTTCGCCACGCTCGGCCGGGCGCCGGGCGGGAGGTTTTTCGCCGCCCACTGCTCCAGCTCCGCGGCGCGTTCCTCGCTCGGCGGGAGGGCGGTGAAAAGGTCGGGCACGTATTCGTTCGCCTGGTGCGCGGTGAGTTTCGCGTGGAGGTCGTCGAGATGCGCGAGCGCAAAAGCGAGCGCGGGCTCGGGCTGCTCGCCGCTGCGGGCCACGCGGCCGACGAGCGAGGCGGCATCGCGCGGCGGGAGTTCCGGCGTGAGCGCGAGCGCGAGCGTCTGCGCGGCGAGCGCGGGGTCCCGGGCGGTGGCGAGCGCGGTGTACAGCTCGCGCTTTTGCTCGGCGCTCGCGGTCTTCACCGCGCGGGCGTGCAGGACGCGCCAGAGGTCGGCGTCGGCTTCGCGGCCCATCATCGTGAGCACGGTGCCGCGGAGATTTGCGTCGAGCGACGCGGGATCATTGAACCACCGTGCGAACCGTGACCGCGCGGTGCGCAGCGTTTCCGCATCGCCGAAAGCGCCGGCCAGCGCGAGGAGCTGCGGGCGCAGGCGCGTGACCAGCGGCGCTTCCGCGGGCGCGCTTTCCCAGCCGAGCCTGGCGAGCTGCGGTCGGAGAAAGGCGAGCGCCCACCGGCGGAAAGCGCCGCGCGGCCCGCGGCCCTGCTCCATCGTGTCGATCTGCCAGAGCACGCCGAGGATTTGCTCCACCTCCGTGGGCGACGCGGTATCCACGAGCGCATCCGCGAGCCGCAGGTAATCCGTGACCGGCACCCGCTCCGCCTGCGCCAGCGCCCAAGTGTCGCCGAGCAGGTTCACGCGATCCGCCTCCGCGAGATGCGGCAGCGCGCGGAGCAGCCGTTTGAAAAGCCAGTCCTGATACTGCACGCGGTAGTAGCCTGAGCCGCCGATGTTCGCCTTCACCGCGCCGTCCGGCGGCACGGCAAAGGACTGCGGCATCTTGCGCTCGAGCATCAGCAGCCCGGCGGCCTGCGGATTTCCGGCGGGCGCGTGCGAGACCGGCACGGTCCACGTCAGCTCCGCGGCCTCGCCCTGATGCACGGTGAAACGCTTTTGCCAGACCGTCACCCGCGCGGCTTCCTCCAGCGGAAAAGACGACACCATGACCACGGGAAAGCCCGGCTGCTCCGTCCAGCCCTTGGCAAAAGCGCGCACATCCTTGCCGCTCGCCTTGCCCAGCGCGGCCCACAGGTCGGCGGTCGTGGTGTTGGAAAGCGCGTGCTTTTTCATGTAGCCGCGGATGCCCTCGCGGAACGGCTCCTCGCCCAGCCACTCCTCGATCATGCGGATCACGGCCTGCCCTTTTTGATACGTGATTTCGTCGAAGGCATCGCCCGCCTCGCTCTCGGTTTTCACCGGCATCTGGATCGGGTGCGTGGTCGCGCGTGCGTCGAGGCGCATGGCGTGTTCCTTGCCCGAGGCGGCGCGCAGCCAGGGCTTCCACTCCGGGTGGCGGCGGGCCGTCTGCTTGGTCGCCATCCAGCTCGCAAAGCCCTCGTTGAGCCACAGGTTGTCCCACCACGCCATCGTCACCAGATCGCCAAACCACTGGTGCGCGATCTCGTGCGCGATGATGCCATAGACGCGCTCGCGCTGCGCCTGCGAGGACGTGGCGGGATCGAAAAGCAGCAGGTCTTCGCGATAGACAATCGCGCCCCAGTTTTCCATCCCGCCCGCGCCGGTATTCGGCAGCGCGATCTGATCGAGTTTCGGCAGCGGGTATTTCACGCCGAAGTATTCCGTGTAGTCCCGCACGATCTCCTTCGTGACCTCCAAGGCATAGCGCGCCTGCTCCTTTTTCCCCGGCGTGGTGAAGATGGAGAGCTTCACGCCATCGACCTCGTCCTCCACTTTCTCAAACTCCCCGGCGAAGAGGGCGAGGAGGTAGGTGGGCATGGGCGGGGTGGGGAGGAAAACGACGATCTTATAGTCGCCCTGCGGACCTCCGTGCTCCGACTCGGGCATGTTCGAGAACACCGTCAGATTCTCCGGTGCGCGCACTTCGAGATACATCCTGGCGCGAAAAGCCGGCTCGTCCCAGCAAGGAAACATCCGGCGGGCATCCCCTGGCTCAAACTGCGTGGCTAGTGCTTTCTGCTCCTTCCCATCCTTTTGGAAACGGGAGATATACAAACCCTGCGGCTGCTCGCCCAAAGTGCCGGTGTAATATATCGAGATTTGGTTTTTGCCCGGTTGCAGTGGCGGGACTACGGCCAAGGTGAGTGTTTGCGCGGCTTCGTCCAGCATCACTGGGGCATCTAGGCTCTCTCCCATTCGGAGGTCGTGATAGACCGCCGCTTTGGTGATCTTTAACCCAAGGGAGTTCATTACGATTCGGTCGGTCGGTTCCAAAACGTTCACCTGAATACTGACCACTCCTTCAAACGATCCACGGGCCAGATCGAAATCGTTTATGCGAATGTCGTACACTGTCGGCACCACCGTCTTCGGCAGTTTCCCCGGCGTCTTGGCAAAGGCGAACGGCTCCTCCGCCGCACCCCGCGCCACGAGCAGCAGCACGGCGAGCGCGAGCTGTAGGGGAAGCTGCCAGCTTCCCCACGGCGAGCGCAGCGCCGCGGCGGATGCCGGAGAGCGCAGCGATTTCGCCTCTTCAAATCCGGGATCAAGAAACTGCGATGGCTCCGCATTTTCTCCACGCTCTCCGCGCCTCCACGTCTCCGCGTTAAAAAACAAAACCATCCCGAGTCGTCGGGCGGGCGAAGGGCGGAGATGTCCGGGGGGCGTGTGCATGGCGGCCTGACGAACTAGCCGAGCGCCCGCCGTTCGTCATTCTCGAATCGTTTTTTTCCTCCGCGCCGCCCGCTACCGCACAGCCGCCAGCGCCAGTCCGTGCGGAGCCGCCGTGCGCGCGGCGAGGTGCAGCACGCGGCGGAGCGGCTCTTCGCCTTTGTCGGTCGCGAGCATCAGCGTTTTGCCGCCTTCATTCCACATCGCCACAGTCCACGCGCCGTCCTTCGCAAAATGCGCCGGGCCGTCGGGCGGCAGATGCGCGAGGCCGGTGCGGTCGGTGGTGAAAAAATGGACGGCCACACCGCCGCCGAGATCGAAGCAGACGAGCGACATTTTATGCCCGTCCCAAGCGATGGTTTTGCAGCCGATGGGCGGCTTGCCGTCGAGCGCGGCGGGCCGGGCCACGGCATGGTCGCTCAGCCAGGCGGTCAGCGCAGCGGCGTCGGGATGCGGCAGGTCAAAGGGTTCGCGGGCGGCGATGACTTCGCCGAGCACCGCCAGCCCATGCTTTTGCCAGTCGGCCAGACCGTCCGCCTTCCCCGGCCACAGCGCCGCGATCCCCGCGAACACCGCCAGCGCCGCGGCCAGCGCCCACGTCCGCGGCCGCGCCCACCACGTCCGCCGCCGGCTCACTTTCGCGCCCGCGAGAATCCGCGCCCGCAAATCCCCCGGCACCTCGACCGCGCGCAGATGCGCGGCCACCGCGCGGTCAAACGCCTCCTGCTCCGCGAGCCATGCCGCGAGCGCAGGATCATTTTTCGCCGCCTCGATCGCCGCCGCAAAAGTCGGGTCGTCCGCGTCCTGCCCGTTCGGGCGGTAGGCGCTGAAAAGCAGCCGCGCCTCGTCGCTCATGCCGCTCCTTTCATGGGGATGATTTTCCCCGCGCCGTCCGCTTCGGCATCGAGCAGCAGTTGCCGGAGTTGCGCCTTTCCGCGTGAAAGCCGCGACATCACCGTGCCGATGGGAATCCCGAGGATTTCGGCGATTTCCCGGTAGGAATGCTCCTCCAAATAAAAGAGCGAAAGCGGCGCGCGGAAAACCTCGTCCACCTGCGCCAGCGCCGCGACCACCGTGCCGCCGTCGATGTCATTGAAGATCGACGGCGCGACGCTCGGCATCTCGTGGGAGACTTCGTCGAGTTCGACTTTGGGGAACTTCGTGCTGTGGCGGTAGGTGCTCAAGTATTCGCGGTAAAGGGTGGTGAAAAGCCACGACTTGACCCGCGCAAGATCGCGGAGCTGGTGGCCTTTCGCGGCCCAAAGATAAAAGGTCTGCTGCGTGAGATCGGCGGCATCGCTCCCGTTTTTCGCCAGCGAAAGCGCAAAGCGGAACAGGGCGGTGTAATGCCGGTCCACGAGTTCATTGAAGTCGATGGGACGCACTGCGGTTGAGAGTGGTTCGCTCATGGATTATTCCCGTCGGGCGCGCAGCACAGCGGAAAGCCAGGCGGCTGTCGAGCCGCATGGATGCTGGCGCGGCGGGCGGTGCGGCGGATGCGAAAAGGGTGAATTAAATCCGTTGACACCCCTAGAGTGGCTGCCTACTTTCCGGCCCCTTTTCCAAAACGAGGAGCCGCAATTTCCATGAAAACATTTTCTGCCAAAGCCAACGAAGTCGCCCGCCAGTGGTGGGTCATTGATGCCGCCAACCAGGTGCTCGGGCGCGTCGCCGTGAAAGCCGCCACGCTGCTCCGCGGCAAGGAAAAGGCGATCTACACGCCGCACTGCGACACCGGCGATTTCGTCATCGTCATCAATGCC
>JAYVNN010000455.1:0-9589 GCA_043758435.1 Chthoniobacter sp. | reverse complement strand
AGGAGAACTTGCGACCTTCAGCCATCGAGCCTGAACGGTCCAGCACCAGCGCGATGTTCAGAGGAGGCCGCTGCACCGACGGATCGGCGGCGACAGCGTAATCCACCTTCAGGAAAAGCGCGGAGGGACTTCCTTTTGCGTAAGCCGCGTGGCTCAACTCGGCGCGGAGAACCACCGGTCCGGACGCAGCCGGGGCGGAATCTGACGCAGCTTCCTCATGCGCCCACGCCGCTCCACTTCCGAGAGCGAGGACGAGCGCAATCAAGCCGCACCGAAGACAACGAATGGAGTTCATGGGTGGCCACGCCTTTCCATGGGAAGCGCTTCCGGCGCTTCCGTTGCGGAGATGAGCGGCAACTCGACGCCCATTCCCTCGCGCACACCATCGCGATCAGCTTCCTCCGTCGAGCCCCGACGACCGGGCGCTGCCGCCGCGGGGCCGACAACAGCCGGTCGCTCATCGACCGCGAGCACCACCGCCCGCCCATTTCGCCCCGGAGCAGACGACGAGCGGCCAGAAGATGCCGCGCTGGGGAAAACTCCGTAGCGTAAATAGTAGCAGTAATCGGGATCGTAGTCGGGAGAGCGTGGGTCGCAGTAATCGGGAACTGCGCGGTAATATCTCACGGGGTTGTAGGATCGATAGGCCGGCAAAAATCCGAAACCGTAATGATGGCCGATGCCGCTGTGATGATCGAAGACCCGGTGCCCGAATTCGTGATGAACGAGCGCGCCGTGGGCGGCGAAGCCGGAAGCCGTGGAATGCGACGATCCCCGCGACACCGGCGACACCGAGTGGAAAACTGCACCGTGCCCACCGCCGCTCAAATGCGAGGGACTTACGCTATGCACACCGACCGAATGGCCACCGGAAAAATGATCCCCGCCAAAATGAACTGCCCCGCCGCTCACATGACCGCCACCACCGGAGTGTCCACCCCCACTAATGTGACCGCCACCACCGAAGTGCCCCCCGCCGCCATGACCGCCTCCCCCATGCCCACCGCCTCCGTGGCCTCCCCCGGATGCGCTCAAAGAGCCGGTCCCGAGCATCGAACCGAGAAAAACCACCGCGCAAAACACTACCCCACGCGCTGTTCTCGCCACTCTTCCAGAAGCCCTGTTGATGGACTTTGTTTTCATAGTCGATTGTCGTCGCCAAGATCGGCTTCAATGCTGTCCGGCAACGCCTTTCATCACTTTTAACGAGTCCCCATGCGTCCCCCCTCGAAATAAATCAGCAAATTTCCACCGCGAACTCTCCCGCGAGTCCGCGGAAAGCGAGATGTCCGGAAGATTTTGCCGAGCCTGATTTTGCCGACAGGCAGAGAGTGCCTGCTCACCGCGCCTCCCGATCCTCGTGTCCTCTCTGAAACACGAGGCTGTGCGGTGCTGGCACACGCGGTGCTAAGGAGCGCCTGCTATGAATTCGCTCGTGCATGAATCACTTGGCTGGTTGGGATTTGGCCTCTGTTTTGCCTGCTGGTTTCCGCAAACCGTCGAAACAATCCGCACGCGGTCCTGCCGGATGAACGCGCGATTTCTGCTCCTCAATCTCTCCGGCTGCCTCGCCTTGATTTTGCATTCCATCGCGAGGAACGACTTGCCATTCGTCATCCTAAATTCCGTCTGCGCTTGTGGCGGAGCGATCAATCTATGGTATGTCTTCCACCCGCGTCCCTGACAGTTTAGGGGATGATTTCCGCCATCAACGTAGTCGGCGGCGTGGTGCTGGATTCCCAAACCGCGACGCCGCCGCGCCCCGGCACCGTTTAGACCGGCTTACCGAGACGACTGATCCCGCGAGACAATGCCACACTTGATGTGCTTCAAGCCCATGTAGGGATTCTCGACTTCGCGCGAGGTCTGAATCCACGGGCTGTAGCGGTCCATCGGACAGTTCTCGCACGGTTCCGGGCAGCCCTGGGTCGGGCAGTGCATGACGAAATAACCAGGGCGTCCGCGGGCGAGTGCGACGATGGCTTCGCTGAGCGGCACGAAATCTTGCCGCGCCATTTCCAGCGATCCGCTCTGCGCCACGGCATGCGCATGGAGGGAAATGGACGGCTTGGCATCGGCGATCTTGGTGATTGCATGTGCCGCGCTGCGGGCCTCCTCCAGCCGTTCGTTGGCGAGCGCGTGCCGGAGCGATTCATACTGGGCAAGGATCGCATGGTCGGCTGGCGTCAATTTCGCGCGGGGCGGGAGAATACCGGTCAGGAAGAGTCCACCGAGAATCAGGACACTGACAACTGCCAATAATATCCATCGAACTTGCCGCCAGGCTTTCGCCGTCTCGGCGGCTTTCTTTTCCAAATTAGCTTTGGCTCGCTTGTCCACGCTGAGCCGTATCGGTGTTCCGTTGTCAGAAATGGACGGCCCAGCGGGCGTGGCTTCGCTCCGGCGTGTGATCTTTCTCCTTAAAGAAGGAATGATTTCAGTCGCGACGACCCAGAAAAGAAATCGCAGATACTTAAACACGCGGCGAGACGGATTTCGGCTGGTCGTTTCTTCGCGTTAGTTTGCAGGACGGCATTACAGTTTCGCTTCAAACTCAATCAGCCGGGTCAGCGCTTCCACGAAGTCTTTGAAGGCCGAAGCCGGAAGCATGATCGTGTCACGGCGTCCGCCCACGTCCTCCGTGATTTTGAGGAATCTGCCGCGTTGATTCTCTTTGAGGTCGAGGAAGAATATCTTCCGGTCGTTGATGATCTTTTCGGACGCGATCGGGGGTTGCGGCATTCTCTGCTCAGAGTCTTGATACATCATATTTGACGAGTGGCTGCCGAGGGCGGGCCGATATTTTACGAGCAACGCTTGAGGATTCTTGGCAGATCATTTCTTGATCGCTCCGCAACCGAGCATGGCCGCGCCCATGTAGGGATTCTCGACCTTCTTCGTGAGCTGCACCCAGGTGCCTTCCTTCACCATCGGGCAAGCCATGACGAAGTAGCCCGCCTGCTGAGCGGCGACCATCGCGGCATGCGCGCTCAGCTTTTTGAAAGCTTCGCGGGCATCCTTGATTGAGCTGCTTTTGGCAATTTCGGCAGCTCCCGCTGTGGCGATTTCTTTCGAGGCGACAAGCGTTGCTGCGGCTTTCTTGGCTGCCGCGAAGTCGTCTGCGGATAGCGCGCTGCGTACGGCTTCATACTGCACGAGAAACTGCTTTTGCTGAGGCGTGAGCGTGCTCTCCGTCGTGGGGGCCGCGCTGGCGGCGAGTTCGGCCGCTTTCTCGACCTTGAAGCCAAATCCGGCAAAACGGTCGCGGCCGTCAATCTGCACTTGCACGTAGAATTTCATGTAGCCGGCATGTTCCGGCACGACATGAAAGCTCAAGTCTGGGCCGCCGCGTTCGGTCGCCTGCTCGGGTTCCTTGCCCATAGGATGCACATGCACCACGCCGCTGCGATCCGCCGGGAAGCCGACCCCGTGGGCAAATGCGCCCATCACCGGCTCCAGATTGTTGGCGGATGAGCCGTCCGGTTTTGTCACCTTGACCTTCGCCATAGTGGCCTCGCCGACCCGCAGGGTTGCGTCGCCGTCAATGCTTAGCTCGAATTTGTAGCCGTCCACAATGGCCACGCGACCCGCCGATTGATCGAGCGCGGCAGCAGTGCCAGCAATCGCAATCTCGGTCTTTGCGTATTCCTGCTTGCGCGTCGCAGTGGGCAGCAGATCGGCAAACACCGTGTAGCGTCCGCCTTTGGCTGGCTTTAAAGTGAACGCATACTCGCCCGCATTCTTCGTCGGGACGGGATGCTCGTGGTGGTAGTCCGTGAGTCCTTCGTCAATGATGAGCAGATGGATTTTCTTGGTGTGGGCCAGTTCCAGTTGCTCAAAGGTAACTGGCTTGCCCTGTGCGTCGCTGAGTCGGATCAGCGCCGTGATTTCCGCCCCGGCCTGATAGGGTGCCGCAGTCGGAGCGAATTCGACTTTAATGGTGGCGGGGCCGGAGGAGCCGTGGTGCATGGCGGCTTTGGCCTTGTCGTCCTCGTGGGCCAATGAGATGCGGGGCGTGAAGCTGGCGATGGCCAAGGCGATGAAGCTGGAACAGCGAAATAGTGGTGTTTTAGTCATGGTGAATGATGATTGGATTTAGGTCTTGGTGGCGTGAGCGAATGGAAGAGAAAGGCAGTTGAAATGTATTTTCTGACTTGGAGTGTTGAAGCGCCCGAATCGGTCAGCGTGTCGATTAGCTGAAAGAGGTTAAGTGGCTCCGTAAGCTGTGGGAGGAGTGCCTCAGCAAACGATACCGCTCGTGGCAGCCAGTGCCCGCTCATGGGTGCGCCGATCCATGCGTGTCCTTGATCTCCTTTTTCTTTGCTATTCCCGTAGCTGCCTCTTTACGTCGCTTGGATGCGACGAGTTGCATTTCCGATGTGCTTGAAATCAAAGCTAGCCTCGCCTCTTCTTCATGGCGCTTGGATTCGACGAGCTGCATCTCGGCTTGAAGCCAATGGTCGAGCGACCGTCCTTCGGGTTTGCCTTCCTGCACCCAAATGCAATAGGCGCAGATTCCAATTTCGTCGGGCGATGGTTGAGAATGAGAGTCGGACATAAGAGTAGTGGTAACGGCTGTGGAATCGAAAGGTGGTGGCGAGTGAGAGGCTGTGTATAAACATCTGGCCTCCCACTCGCCTGTTCCCAATCGAGACAGGAAGGTTCCGGGAGCTACTTCACCTGCGATTCGAGTGCCTTGAGGACGCCATCAAGCTTCTTGAGGTTCGCTTCGGTGGCGGCCTGATTGTTGTCGTCGCCGGATTTGTCGAGGTCTTCGGCAAGTTTCGCGATGTTCTTCACGCTGCCTTCGACGCGCGCCTTTTTGTCGGCGGCGACTTTGGCAGGGAGACCGTTGGCGAGATCGCGAATCGCAAATGCGGCATGATGCACGTCGGCGAGCTTCTTGGACTTCACGATTTCTGCGAGTTCGCCATGCGCCTTATGAATGGCGGTCATAATGCCCTCCGCAGTGTCGGGCACGGCCGTTTTTCCTTTGTGTTCGGCATGTTCCTTCTCCGCCGCGAAGCTCGTTGAGGTGCTGATGCTGGTGATGGCGAATACGGCGCACGCGCCAATTGCCAGGAGTCTGATTGTCTTCATGTAGTCTTGGTTTCTGTTTGTTGGTTTGGTTGCGACAGCGTCGCGTTTTGCGTTGCTGAAGAGTGCTATGTGAGAACTTGTGCGAATTGCCGGATAGCATCGTCGTCGGGCGCATCAGTCGGGATGCGGACTGCGCTTTCGAGAGGCTATTTGGCGGATATGGAACTGGCACTGGCACCGACACTTTGTTTGAGGCTAGGTGGATAGAAGGTCTCGGAGACGACTTTGCCGCCATTGAACACCTGCACGCCGTAACCGATGTATTTGTCACCGCTGGCCGCGACCTTCTTGACGCTTCCGCGCGAGCCGCCGCCTCTGCCGCCGCGTCCGCGCCCGCGTGAGACGACGGAATGCTCGGGCGTGGATTTCGCTTCGATTTTCGCGGATTGGATAACTTGCGAGCCGCGCTGGCCGAGCTCAACTTTCGCCTCAGCAGAGCGAAGCACATTCACCTGGTTGCTCTTGAGGTCGCGGCCAAACATGAACCATTTGAGTTGCAAGCCGGCGGGCAGATTCTTGGAAACACTCGAAACGGTGATTTCGAGTTCCTCTTTTTGATCGTGCTTCACGGCGCTGGAACCCTGGATGCGAGAGTGACTGTCGCCGCCGTTGACTCGGACATCCAGCCGCACGGGGCTGCCGTGAAAGGAGGCGTGTGCGGGTCCACGCATGAATGCGAAGACGGCTGCGAGAAGAACGATTTGGAGTGTGTGAGTTTTCATGGCGCTGGTTCCTTCAACGACGTTCTGCCGACGATCCCGCAAACTCATTTGCTCCATTTCCAGCGACAGCATTTGCTTCGCCTTTGCGTGCGGCGGGAATGGGTGTCGCCTCGATCGCGTCGAGCGGATCGACTTCCTCGCGGGCCACGTATTCCTCGGCGGCTTTGCGGCCGAATTTGTAGAAGACGGCGGGCGTCACGGCCATGTCGAGCAGGGTGGAACTGATGAGGCCACCGAGGATGACGACGGCGACGGGGAACAGGATTTCCTTGCCCGGTTCGCCCGCGGCCATAACGAGCGGGATCAACGCCAGCCCAGCGACGGCGGCGGTCATGGTCACCGGGACGAGCCGCTCCAGCGAGCCACGGATGATCATCTTCTTGTCGAACTTCTCGCCCTCGAACTCCATCAGGTGGATGTAGTGCGAGATCATCATGATCGTGTTGCGCGAGGCGATGCCGGCGAGCGTGATGAGGCCGACGAGTGTGGCGATGGAGATTTTGCCGACGAGGAGCCACGTGAGAATCAGCCCGCCGATGAACGCGAGCGGGATGTTCAGGAGGATTTGCGCGACGATCATCGTCGAGCGGAAGTGCGAGTAGAGGACGAGAAACATCGTCGCGAGCGTCGCAATCGAGAGCAGGCCGATGAGGCGCGTCGCCTCCTGCTGGCTCTGGAACTGGCCTTCGTAGCTGATGAAAAAGCCGGTCGGCAGATGGACCTGCGCGTTGATCTTGTCCTGGATTTCTTTGACGACCGAGCCGAGGTCGCGCCCGCTGACGTTCGCCTGCACCACGATGCGGCGCTGGACGTTTTCGCGATTGATGATGTTCGGGCCTTTGCCTTCGAGCACGTCGGCTACGAGCGCCAACGGCACTTTTTGCGGGACTTCTCTTTCAGCTTTGCCGCCGTTCTCGCCTTCGACTTTTGAAGCGCTCGATTGCGTGCCGGCGTCGATCAACATGCGGCGCATCGCCTCGGCATCGTTGCGCGATTTCTCATCATGGCGCACGACCACATTGTAGGTCTTCTGCCCTTCGAGCACCTGCGCGATGGCGCGGCCATTGAGCGCGGTTTCGAGCGATTCATTCAGCTCTCCGACCTGGACGCCGTAAAGCTTCGCCTTGTCCCGGTTCACTTGGATTTTCACCTGCGGCATCAGCACCTGCTTTTCGATCTGCAAATCAACGACGCCGGGAATCGTCTTCATCACGCGCTCGGCTTGCGCGGCGGCGTCGCGCAGCGTGTCGAGATTGTCGCCGAAAATCTTCACGGCGATTTGCGCGCGGACGCCGGAGAGCAAGTGATCGAGTCGGTGCGAAATCGGCTGGCCAACGCTCGTGACGACGCCGGGGATTTGGCTGAGCTTGTCGCGCACGTCGTCGAGGATTTGCTCGCGCGTGCGGCCAGTTTTTTTGAAGTCCACGTCGATCTCGCTGTAGTGAACGCCCTCGGCGTGCTCATCGAGTTCCGCACGGCCGGTGCGGCGTCCGGTGGAGATGACTTCCGGCACGCTCAGCAGAAGCTTCTCGGCGATCTCGCCGATGCGGTTGGATTGTTTGAGCGACGTGCCGGGCGAGGACAGGACGTTGATCGTTGCGGTGCCCTCGTTGAACTCCGGCAGGAACTCCTTTCCCATCATCGGATAGAGCGCGAACGAGCCGACGACGAGCACGAGCGCGATGCCCATCACCGCATACGGGTGGCGCAGCGTGTATTTCAAAATGAAGCGCTCGTCGAAGCGCTTGAGCTGACGCACGAGCCAGCCATCGGCCTCGTGCGACATGCGCTTCATCCGCGGCAGCAGATACGATGCGATGGCCGGGATGACCGTGAGCGAGACGACGAAGGACGCGATCATCGCAACGATCGTGGCCACGCCAATGGGCGCGAAGAGCCGGCCTTCGATGCCGCCGAGGCCGAACAGCGGGATGAAGACGAGGATGATCAGCAGCGTCGCGAAGAGGATCGAGTTTCGGACTTCGGCAGACGCGCGCGCGATGACGCGAAGCACTGGCGCGGGCTTGGCGGAATGCCGGTTTTCGCGGAGTCGGCGGAAGACGTTTTCGACATCGACGATCGCGTCATCAACGACCATGCCGATGGCGACCGCGAGACCGCCGAGGGTCATCGTGTTGATCGTGATGCCCGCCCATTTGAAATAAAGAATCGTGACGACGAACGAGAGGGGGATCGCGGTGAGCGTGATGAGCGTCGTGCGGAAATTGAGCAGGAACAGGAAGAGGACGATGACGACCATGATCGCGCCGTCGCGAATCGCCTGCTCGACGTTCCCGATTGCCGCCTTGATGAAATTTCCCTGCTTAAAAAGCGGCGTGATCTTCACATCCGCGGGCAGCCCTTTTTGAATCTCGGCGAGCGCCTTTTCCACTTCCGCCGTGAGCTTGATCGTGTCGGCGCCTGGCTGCTTTTGCACGGAGACGATGACGGCCGGTCCGCCGTTGACGCCCGCATCGCCGCGCATCACCTGACGCCCGAATTGCACCTCGGCCACGTCCTTCAAAAGAATCGGCACGCCGCTGCGCATCTCGACCACGGCATTCGCGATGTCTTCGACGGAAGTGGTGCGGCCGATGTTGCGGACAAGCGCCTCCTGGTTCGCGCCTTCGAGGAAGCCGCCCGCAGTGTTCACCTGCGACTTCTCCGCGGCGTCCATGACCTGCTTCAGCGTCACGCCGTAAGCCGCCATTTTTTCCGGCGAAGCGAGCACCTGATATTGCTTCACACCGCCGCCGATCGCGATGACTTGCGAGATGCCGGGAATGGTCAGCAGCCGCGTGCGCACAGTCCAATCTGCGAGGCTGCGAATGTCCATCGGCGCGGTCTTGCCGTCCTCGCTCGAAAGCCCGATGAGCATGATTTCGCCCATGATCGAGGAGATCGGTCCCATGATCGGCGAGGCACCTTTCGGCAGCTTTTCGGCGGCAAGCTGAAGACGCTCCTGCACAAGCTGGCGGGCGCGGTAGATGTCCATGCCCCAGTCAAATTCGACGTAAAGAATCGAGAGGCCGATGCCGGAGTTCGAGCGCACTCGCTTCACGCCGGGCGCGCCGTTGAGCGAGGTCTCCATCGGCAGCGTGACCAGCGTCTCGACTTCCTCCGGCGCGAGGCCCGGCGCTTCGGTCATGATGTTGACCGTCGGGCGGTTGAGATCGGGCAGCACGTCCACGGGTAATTGCAACGCGGTGAAAGCGCCGTAGCTGAGCACGAGGATGCTCGCCGCCACGATGAAGAGACGATTGCGCAGCGAAAATTCGATGAGGCGATTCAGCATGGCGCTAGTGGCTGCTGGCTTCGTGCGGCGTGGTTTTGGGAGCGGTCTTCGCGGGCGCGGGCTCGTCTTCCACTGCCGAACGACGGTGGCGGAAAAGGAGGGCGAGAAGATTCAGCGCGAGCAGCGCGATGATCGTGCCGCCCATCCAAATCAGCGGCTGCTTCAAGGCGGTGATACCGTGCGGTGCTTCGGCAGCGCCGTGCTCGTGGGGAGCGGCTTCCGCTGCGTCCTTGTGCCCGCCGGCTTCACCCGGCGCGGTGGGCTTCGGCTTCGCCCTCGTGGTGACGTATTGGAGCTGGTAGTTCCCGAGCGTGACGACTTTGTCGCTGGGAAAAATGCCCTCGATGACCTCGATGTATTGATCGTCCTTGATGCCGGTGACGATTGCACGCCGCTCGTAGATGAGACCGGCCTCGTCGGCTTGGACAAACGCAAAAAGATTGCCCGCTTCGCCGAGCACCGCGCTGTGCGG
>JAYVNN010000454.1:0-3095 GCA_043758435.1 Chthoniobacter sp. | reverse complement strand
GCAGCGTTCGAGCCGGAGGCTCGATGGAAATTAGCCGGTGGCGTCAGCCACCGGAATGCGGGTAAAAAGGAGCGCGCCCCGGCAGGGGCGCAGGAAATTCGCGCGCCATGCCGTCCCCCCATCTTTCGTTTCACTGCCACATCGTCTTTAGCACCAAAGACCACATTCCCGCCATCACCGGGCTGTGTTTCGCCTTGGTGAAAACGTCAGGCACGGCCTACACCTCGACCGTCTCCACGGTTTCATAGAGCGCGGTGATGTGCTTCGAAGCCACGCGAAACTGGCTTCGCTTCTTGCTCTTTGGTTTGTCCGTGGAGGCCTGCTCCAGCTTGATGCCCGGATCGTAGTACATCGCGCCGGACGCGAACGCGCGCAGCAGCCGCAGCGAATCCGTCCGCTGCGCCAGCCGCACTTTGCGACCGTAGGCGTATTGCCATTGCGGCTCCGTGCGGCGTTTCGACGGGACGTAAACGGCCTTCGAGTGCTTGTGCGACCAGTGCTCGAAAATCTTTTTGAACGACCACGACGCGGCCACCTCGCCCGCGTCACTCAGCAGCGCGATCGCGCCATTCGCATCCGTGATTTTCCCCTTCGCCGTGTCGAATCCCGCGAGCTGCATCGTCAAACCCGTGGGCGTCTCGGTGGTTTTGAAAACGGAAGGAAATCCGGCAGCAAAATTCCCGGTGCGATTCGCTGCGCCAGCTTTGCCGCGGCATCATAGCTCTTGTAGTCGGCGATGTGCTCGCGCGTTCCATCGTCGAGGACGCCGTAGAGCGCAAAAATGGGCGCGTCGTATTCCTCATCGAACGGGTCGTCGTCAAAAGTGAACGATTCCACTTCATCACGTTCGTAACCGATGCGAACCGTCATGATGCGGAGGATGCGGAAGGCTGATGAGGAAACGGGATTTTGCGCGGAGACATCCACTGGCACGCGCAGACCTTCGCGCAGCTTGATGGGCAGAGACATCTTCATCGCAACGTGCAAGCAGTCGTTGTCATCGAACTCATCGAGTGTCGTCACATCGAGAACCTCGGTGCAGGTGGAGCCGAATCGCTCCTCCAGCAAATACGGCCACACCTCGCCGCACGCGTCGAACGCGACGTTCGCGCACGCCCAATCCTCGAACCGCGTTCCCGCGCGCATGAGAACGCGCATGAACTCGTCGCCGCCATTGTAGCACTCGCTGAGATTCACACGCCGCCCTCCACGCGAACGCCTCATGCACTCGCGCCAGAGCGAGAGAGCGCACGCGAAGACAGCGGCGGGATCGGATGAATCACTCATGCCTTTCCACAACGCACGGGCACGATAGTTTCCTGGAATGATTTCGCGGAAAAAATGGACGCGCGATGAGTTGCTCGTCGCGCTGAACCTCTACCACAAGCTCACGTTCGGGCAGCTTCACGCACGGCAACCGGTGATTGTCGCGCTCGCGGAAAGGTTGGAGCGCGGGGCGAATAGCGTGGCGATGAAGCTGTGCAATTTCGCGTCGCTCGATCCTACGTTGAAGCTGCGTGGCATCAAGGGACTCGCGGGCGCGAGTGCGCTGGACCGAGCGGTGTGGTCTGAGTTTCACGCCGACCTCAACGAGGCGGTTCCCGCGAGCGAAGGCGCGTTGCGCGCGTTGTTCGGCGTGGACGAAAGCAGCGAATTGGAAGTGCTACCGAAGTACGGGGTCCGAGTGGGGAAGCGTCCGCCGCAAGGACCGACGGAGACAACCGGGAACGTAAAACTGCGGCGCGGTCAGGAATATTTCCGCGATGCCGTGCTGAACAATTTTGGAGGAAGATGCGGCGTGACCGAGTTGGCCGTGCGCGAGCTGCTGGTTGCATCGCACATTTTGCCGTGGGGCACGCACGTCTCGGAACGACTGAATGTCCGCAACGGTCTTTGCCTCTCGCGGCTGCACGATGCGGCGTTTGATCGAGGACTCATCGCCTTCGACGAAAAGCTGCGACTCGTGCTTTCGCCGCGGCTCAAAGCCGAGTTGCCGCAGCGCAGCGTCGCCGAAAACTTCGGTGCGTATGCTGGGGAAATGCTGCGATTTCCCGACGATGCTGCGCAGCCAGAAATGGCGTTCCTTTCAAAACACCACGCGACCATTTTCCAAAAAAGCTAGTTCACGAAAGCCGACGAGGAAGATGCGCTCGCGGTGCTGCGGGACGACACTCTGCGCATCAATGATTTTGTAATAGAGCGTGTAGCCGAGCGCTTCGGTGAGTGTGCGGTGGATGATCTCGAAGGTCTTGCCGCCGTCGTGGCCTTTGAGGTTCTTGACGTTCTCCAGGACGAACGCGGCGGGGCGGTGGAAGTCGAGGATGTCGGCGATGGAGAAGAAGAGGTTGCCCTGCTTCACGTCGTCGAAGCCGTGCTTGCGGCCGAGGCTGAGCTTCTTTGAGACGCCCGCGATGCTGAAGGGCTGACAGGGGAAGCCGGCGCAGAGGATGTCGTGCGCGGGGATGTCGGCGACGGCGACGTTGTGGATGTCGCCATGCGGGCGCTCCCCGAAATTCGCCTCGTAAGTTTGCTGGCTGAATTTGTCGTAGTCGGAGGAGAAGACGCATTGGCCCCCCGCCTTCTCAAACGCGATGCGGAAGCCGCCGATGCCGCAGAACAAATCAATGAAGCGCGGCGCAGGGGTACCGTAATCGGGTGAGTCCTCACGGAGGATACACGACTCGGCTTCGCCGTTGCGTTCGCGCTTGGGCGCGCGTTTCGTCTTCGCTGTCTTGGTCGTGTGTTTGGTCGGCGGGCGGGCCATTTCGTTTGCGGCGGCGTTTCCCAAACGAAAGGGCAAACGCAATGCGGTGTCGAGCAGCGCAGTGTCTCGTCGGCGTGGTGCCGCCTCCCGAAGTGCTCCTACTTGAACCAGACGATTTTGATTTGCGCGTTCCGCTCGACGTTGCCGGCCCGGTTCTTCGCGCTCTGAGCCTGCACTCGCGGAGTCGTTTTGACCTGCAAACCGCCGCCCATCCTTGCCCGGCGTTGAAAAGTGGTGGACGAGCTGGGAATCGAACCCAGAACCTAGCGATTAAGAGTCGCTTGCTCTGCCAATTGAGCTACTCGTCCGCGGCCTCCCGTGCGGGGAAAGC
>JAYVNN010000453.1:0-3097 GCA_043758435.1 Chthoniobacter sp. | reverse complement strand
AAGCTGGCAGCTTCCCCTACAGTTGCGCGGCGCGCCGCGCCCAGCGGAGTTTGGCGCTGGCGGAGCGGGGGTTGGCGCGCTGCTCGTCGGCGGTGGGGCGGAGGATGTCGTGGGAGATTTCGGAAAAAAGGCCGTCGCGCCCGGCGGCTTTGAAGGCGTGTTTCACGCGGCGGTCCTCGCCGGAGTGAAAGGTGAGGATCGCCACGCGACCGCCGGCTTTCAGGCATTGCGGGAGGTGGCGGAGGAAGGTGTCGAGCGCGGCGAATTCATCATTCACGGCGATGCGCAGGGCTTGGAAAACGCGGCGCACGGAGAGTTCGGAGTCGTCGCTTTTTCGCGGCGCGAGAGTTGTGCGGATGAGCGTGGCGAGGGCGGTCGTGGTGGTGATGTCGCGCGTTTGCGCGAGCGCGTTGGCGAGGGGTGCGGCGTGCGGTTCGTCGGCGTTTTCGACGAGGAGTTTTTCGAGCTTCGCCGCGGAGAGGCCGGCGAGGAGGGCGGCGGCGGATTGGCCGCGCTCGGGATTCATGCGGAGGTCGAGCGGGCCGTCGGTTTTGTAGGTGAAGCCGCGCGCGGGGTTGTCGAGCTGCATGGAGGAGACGCCGAGATCGGCGAGGATCGCGTCCGCGCCACCGGGCGCTTCGGCGGCGAGCAGTTGCGCGAGGCCGGCGAAGTTCATCCGCCGCACGAGCAGCGACTCGGCGGGGAAGCCGAGCGCGCGCAGACGCGCCTCCGTTTTTGGCAGCTCGATGGGATCGGCATCGAGCCCGATGAGCCGCCCGCCGGGCTGGATCGCCGCGAGGATTTCCCGCGCGTGCCCGCCGTAGCCGAGCGTGCCGTCCACGGCGGTTTCGCCCGGCAGCGGTGCGAGCACGGACATGATCTCGCGCACCATGATCGGGCGGTGCGTGCCCGCCGGCGTCTTCCCGCTCGCGAGCACTTTTTCCAAGTCCGCCGCGTAGCGCTCGGGCGCATGCTCCTTGTATTTCTCGGCGAAGTTCCGCGGATTTTTCCCCGCGTAGCGCGCGCGGCGCTTCGGCTTCTCGGGCAGCGGCTCGCTCACAGACGCGGGGCGATCTGTTTCGCTTCGTCGCGGATTCGCTTTTCCAATTCCGCGGCTTTCGTCTGCGCTTCATAGAGCGGCAGCCCTTTCGCCATGCCGGGCCGCGTGTGGCCGGTGTCCGTGAGCCACGCGTCGGCGAGGATGCGTCCGCGCTCGCGGATCGTCCCGGCGAATGCTTTCGCCTTCGTCGTCTGGAAAAATTCCGCGCTTTGGATTTTGCGCCACGCGTCGAGTTCCGCGGGCGCGAGCCCGGCGATGAGCTGCTCGGCCATCAGCGCGTGGCCAGCGTCATTCGCATGCACGCCGTCGTTGGCGAAAACGAAATCGGGCTTCGTTTTCCGTTGCTCCTCGATGAACGCATTCATCGGCCCGTGGATGTCGATCACGCGCCAGCCTTTCGCCCGCTGCTCCAGCAACCATGCGGCATAGCGGTCGAGCACCTCGTTGTAGCCGCCAAGCGTTTTGGCGGGCGGTTGGCCGTCCGCGCCGGGTTTGTTGCGTGCGGCGAGCGGGTGGAAAGTCGGCGGTGTGAGGTGGATGACCTCCGCGCCCGCCGCCTTCGCTTTGGCGCGCAGCCGCTCCATCCCGTCGCGGAATTTTGCGAAGCGCCCCACGTCGAACGGCAGGTAGATGCCGTCGTTCATCCCGTAGCAGGCGAAGATGAGGTCGGGCTTGGTTTTCGCGAGCACGCGGTCGAGGCGCTCGTGCAAATCGGGGCGCGGAAACTGTCCGCCCGCATGCCCGTCTTCCGACAACCCGGAAACCGTCTCGCTCGGCAGGCCGACATTGATGACTTCAAACTGCCGCGCGGGAAAACGCAGGAAGAGGAATGTCTCGAAGGCATCCACGTACTGCCCCGAGTAGGTGATGCTGTCGCCGAGGAAAAGGATGCGCTTTACGCCGGGCAGAAAGTCCGCATCGGCAGCGCGCAGCGGAGTGGCGAGGCAGAGGGCGGCTAGGAGGCAAAGGAGGTGGCGCATGGGGGAGATGAAAATCCGAAATCCGAATATCGAAATCCGAAACAAATTCCAAAAATCAGCAAGCAGGAAAATAGAACCGGCCCGCGTCATCCGTTTTCCCACTTACTCCACATTCGGATTTCGGACTTTCCCCGGTGCGTTACCGCGAGATGTCGGACTGGCTGAGAATCTTGAACTGCTCGCCTTCGAGCACGGCGACGGCGCATTCATTGTCCTCGACGTGGAGGGCGAGCGCGGTGCGTCCGCGGGGGCGGGTGAGGAGGGCGTAGCTGCCGAAGATATTGCACTCGGCGGCGAGGAGTGCGGCGAGGAGGCGGCCGAGTTCGGTGGCGCCTTCCTTCAATTCGACGACGACGAGTTCACAAATCGAAAACGGAATGGCGTGCTCGATGAACATCTGCTGCACGCTCTCGGGATCGCTGACGACGATGCGGACGATGGCGGTGTCTGCGGAGTCCTGCACGCTGATGGCGAGGACGTGGATGTGGCGCTCGTTGAGGACGCGGACGACATCGAGCAGAGTCCCGACGCGGTTCGGGAGGAAGATGGAGAATTGGGTGACGCGCTGGCCGTCGAGTTTCTCGGTTGTTCTCGTGGCTTCAAACGGCATCGGATTTTAGCGGTAGCTGTAGATGAGGCAGAAGGCGGCGGGCGCTCCCTGGGCGACTTCGATTTTGATGTAGTACGGGCCGCTGACCGTGGGGGCGAAGCCGGCGGCGGCGACCGAGACGTCGGCGAAGGGGTCGGTGGTCACGGGCTTGCCGGTTTCGTCGAAGACGGTGACGGCGACTTTTTTCGCCGCGTCCGTCGCGCCGAGGGTGAACCAATACTGGTTGCCGGCGTAGAGATTCACCTGAATGAGCGCGGGTTTGCCGGGCTCGAATTTGCCGCACCAGTTGCCGTCGCGCAGCTTGAAGCCGTCGTTGGAAAACGCGCCGGCGATTTCGAGCGCGAGCTTGCGCGCGTTGACTTCATCGTCGCTGGCGGCCCGCAACGGGGCGGAGGCGAGGGCGGCGAGGGCGAGGGTGCAAAGGAGGCGCTTCATTTCGTTTGTTTC
>JAYVNN010000452.1:0-3101 GCA_043758435.1 Chthoniobacter sp. | reverse complement strand
CGCACTTTTCGCTGAAGCACATGTTCAAGGACGTGCAGCTCGGCGTCCAAATGGCCGCGGAAGTCGGCGTGGAAAGTCCCGCGGCAACCGTAACCGCGGGCGTGATGTACGGCGCGATCAACCACGGCTGGGCCGACCTCGATTTCGCCTCGATCTTCAAAATCTACGACACCGTCCTCGACGACCGGGCGCGCCGCATTGAGCCAAAATCCGACGCCGCCGCAGAGCTGCCGGTTCCATCGCCGGACGCGCTGGAAGTCGTCTCCTCCGTCCCCCGCGATGCGAAAGCAGCGACCGAAAATCCACCCCCCGCAGAAGGCGGAGCGCCCCCGGTCCCCAACGACGACGAGCCATCCGCGAAGCCGTTCAATCGGGTGAAACGGTTCTTTTCCGCGGACCAGCAGTAGGTCGATGCGGCGGCTCGAAGTTTTGGTTAAACCTGTGCCCGCCTTCTGCGATTTCTCCACCCGCGGCGCGGTCGCGGACCTCAGTGACCGCGTGCTGCTCGAGCTCACCGGTGCCGACCGGGTCAGATATTTGAATGGGCAGGTGACCAGCAACGTGACGCGACTGCGCGCGGGGCAGACGCAGCCCGCGTGTGTGACGACCGCGAAGGGCCGGCTCTGCGCGGAAGTTTTCATTACGGCGACGGCGGACGCGCTGCTCATCGATGCCGACGCGTCGCTGCGCGACACACTCGCCGCGCGGCTGGAGCGTTACATCGTCGCCGACGACGTGGCGCTGGCAGAGTCGGCAGCGGGGATTCGCTTGCTGCATTTCATCGGCGGCGATGGCGCGGCGCTCGCGAATTTCGGGGTGGTTCCGGCGCGGAGATTTGGCATCGACGGCTGGGATCTCCGGCTCGACGAAGCCCGCATGGCAGAGCTTTGGCCCAAGATCATGGAGGACTTTTCTCCGCTCGATGAAGCTGCGCTGGAGACCCTCCGCATCGAGCGCGGCATCCCGCGGTGGGGCCGGGATCTCGACGAAAATACTCTCCCACCCGAGGCCGGGCTCGATCGCACGCACGTCGATTACCACAAGGGTTGCTACATCGGGCAGGAGGTCATTTCGCGGCTGAAAAGCGTGGGCCACGTCAATCGCCAGCTCGTCGGATTCGTCTCGGAGAGCGCGCCGCTCGCGGCGGGGATGTCCGTTTTCGCCGACGACGCGCCGGACAAGCCCGCGGGCAACATCACGAGCGCCGCGTGGAGTTTAGCCTTGGAGAAGCCCATCGCCCTCGGCTACCTCAGACGCGGCATCGCGATGCACGGCCTCACCGCCCGCTCGGCGGATTCCGCCGTCCCCGTCACCGTGCAAGAACTCCCATTCGTCCCATGAAAAAGATCGCCTTCACCCTCGCCGCACTCCTCGCCGCCGGCCCGCTCGTCCGTGCCGAGGACGTGGCCCTCCTCACCCTGCGCGCCGGAAAATCGGACGAGCTCCAGCGCGTGGCGATTGAATTTTACGACGGTGACGCGCCCGCCCACGTCGCCAATTTCAAGAAGCTCGCCAGCAAGGGTTTTTACAAAGGCCTCGCGTTTCACCGCTCGTTTCCGCACCTCCTCATGCAGGTCGGCGACCCGCTCAGCAAACACAACGACCGCACGCGCGTCGGCACCGGCGGTCCCGGCTACACGTTGCCGCCGGAGATTCACCGCAAGCACGGCAAGGGCGCCATCGCCGCCGCTCGCCTGCCGGACAAGATCAACCCATCGCGCGTTTCCAACGGCAGCCAATTCTACGTCTGCCTCGCGCCGATGCCCACTTTCGACGGGCAATACACCGTCTTCGGCCACGTCATTTACGGCCTCGAAGTGCTCGACCTCCTCAGCCAGCAGACCGTCGATACCAACGACAACCCCGTCGAGCGCATCGAGATTCAGTCCGTCAAAATCATGCCGCGCGAGCAGCTCCCGCCGCCGCCCGCGCCGCCAAAACCCGGCACGCCAGTCAAGGTGAAGCGCTGGTGGCAGATTTTTTGACAAACCCTTGCGCCTCCGGTCGGGCACACGTAAAAGACCGTCCCGCAAATTTCAAAGGGTAGATACCGAAGTGGCCAAACGGGGTGGACTGTAAATCCACTGGCTTACGCCTTCGAAGGTTCGAATCCTTCTCTGCCCACTCCCCCGCCCCGCCGGCGGGTTTTTTATGCCAACCGAGAAAGCGAAAATGCTCGCGGGAGAACTTTACGACCCGCTCGACCCACAACTCTGCGCGGAGCGGCAGCGGGCTCGCGGACTCTGCGCGATGCTCAATGCCTCCCGCGAAGATCAGCCGGCCGAGCGCGCGCGGTTGCTCGGCGAGATCTTCGGCGCGGAGACGGACGCGTGGGTTCAGCCGCCATTTTACTGCGACTACGGCACGAATATCTCCCTCGGCGCGAAGGTCTTTTTCAACTTCAACTGTGTCATCCTCGACGTCGCGCCAGTCCGCATCGGCAGCAACGTCCTCTTCGGCCCCGACGTGCAAATCTACACGGCCACGCATCCCCTCGATGCCGCCGAGCGCCGACGCTGGTTGGAGTCCGCGCGCCCGATCACCATTGGCTCTGATGTCTGGGTCGGCGGCGGCGCGATCCTTTGCCCCGGCGTGACAATCGGCGACCGCACGGTGATCGGGGCCGGCAGCGTCGTCACCCGCGACCTGCCGTCCGATGTCGTGGCCGCGGGAAATCCGTGCCGGGTGCTCCGAAGTTTAGCGACGCGCAACTGATCCCAGGGTCGCGGAGTATTTTTGAAAATGTCGAAATCCCGGCGCATCGCGGCATTTGTCGAAGGCTTGGCCGCAGAGGCGGACGGAGCGCTGGACCCGTGCTACCTCGGGTGGTTTCGGTGCTTCAACGCGGCGCAATATTACGAGGCCCACGATGTCCTCGAACACCTGTGGCTGCAGGGCTGCGGCGCCAATTACGGATTCTTCAAAGGCTTGATTCAGTTCGCCGGAGCGTTCGTGCATTTGCAAAAGCAATACCTCCGCCCCGACCACGCGAAAGATGGCCGGCGGCTCCGCCCGGCGGCGCGGCTCCTGACGATGGCGGAGGCGAATCTCGCGCCGTACGGTCCCCGGCATCTCCGGCTCGATGTCGCGGAACTTTGCGC
>JAYVNN010000451.1:0-9698 GCA_043758435.1 Chthoniobacter sp. | reverse complement strand
GAGCGTGCCGCCTTCGACCGGCCACATCTGGTAAAACGTGACGAGCACGAAGTAGCCGCCGCTCGCGTAGTACTGCACGTCGGCGCTCTGCGCGCCGGTGGCCGTTGTTTTTTCGAGCGTCGCGCCGAGGGAAAAAGCGGCCTGTCCTTCCACATCGAAAAGCTCCCAGTAGTGCGCCGTCTTCGCGGGCGCACCGCCGCCGGTCAGCGCGGCGGCGAGGTCGGAAAACTGCGCGCGCACTTTCGGCACTTCTTTCAGCAGGCTGCCGATTTCCTCCGCGGCGGAAACCGTGCCGCCTTTCCACGCGTAGGTCGGCAGGCGCGGGATGCCGCCCGCGTTGAACGCCATGACGCGATGCAGCAGCACGTTTTTCCAAAACATGCCCACGTCGCCGGAGATGGTGCCGCCGAGCGGCGAGACCTGCGTTTTACCGAATTCCTTTTCCTCGCCGCGGCTCAAATAGAAGCCGGGTTTTTCGGGATCCATTTTTTCCGTCGCGGCGATGAGCGCCTTCACCGGGCCATTGGCCGGCGCGCTGGCGAACTGCCGGAAATCGTCGATCCCCGGCTTTGCGGGCAACTCGCCGTGCAGCCACACTTTCAGCTCCGGGTGCCGCGCGGGCGACCACTGGCGCTGGAGTTCCAGCACCTTGGCGACCGGCGCTTTCACCACGTACGCACTCTCGATGGCGAGCCCGCGCTGAAAGCCCATGACCGGCCCGCGCCCCATCTGCACCTCGCCGCCCGCGAGCTTCGCGAGGTCCACGTTTTTCAACGAAGAGAACGCCGCCAGCTCGGCGAGCGGGTCGGCAAAAGCACTGGCGCTGAGGAACGCGGAGACGAGGAAAAGGCGGCGGATCATGGGCGCGAAAGCAGACGCAAGCCGCGCGGCCTTGTCAACGCCGTGCGGGCCGGGCCATCGCCGCAAAAAATCCGCGTCCTTCAACACCGAGACACGGAGAACACGGAGGGACACAGAGCGTTGGGTGCTTCATCTTTTTCTTCCTCCGTGACTCTCTGTGTCCTTTGTCCCTCTGTGTTTAGGAGCAGGGTTTTTTGAGGCGATGGGCCGGCCGTGCGGGCGCTGTTGCGCTGCGCGGCGTTTTGCGGGAAACATCCCGCCCCAATCCCATGCCGGAGCCCATCATCGTCCTCAATGAACTGAAGAAAGCGTATCGCGACACGCTCGCGGTGGATGGTGTTTCGATGGCGATTCCGCGGGGCGAAATCTTCGGCTTTCTCGGCGCGAACGGCGCGGGCAAAACGACGACCATCCGCATGCTCTGCGGGCTGGTGAAGCCGACGGCCGGCAGCGCGACCATCGCGGGCAAAGACGTGTGGCGCGACCGCTACGAGGTGCGGACAAAGTTTGGCTACGTGGCGCAGAAGTTCAGCCTGTATCCCGATCTCACGGTCGTGGAAAACCTGCGGTTCTTCGGCGGCGCGTACCGCGTGCCGCGGGAAAAACTGGAGCCGCGGATCGGAAAGCTGCTGGACGAAATGGACCTGACTGCGAAGCGCGAGGCGATGGCGGGTTCACTTTCCGGCGGGATGAAACAGCTTCTCGCCATCGCCTGTGCGCTCATCCACGAACCGCTGCTGCTTTTTCTCGATGAACCCACGTCCGGCCTCGATCCCGTGCATCGCCAGCAAATCTGGGATTTGCTCTACAACCTCGCGCACGACGGCACGACGGTCTTCGTCACCACGCACTACATGGACGAGGCGGAGCGCTGCACGTCGGTCGGCTTTTTGCACGCGGGGCGGCTGCTGGCGCGGGAGACGCCGCGGCGGCTGAAACAAAGTTTCAAAGTGCCCGTGCTCGACATGCACATAGAGCCGGTCATGCCCGCGCTCGTGCAACTCCGCGCCGCGCCCGGCGTGCTCGGCGTCTCGCTCCGCAGCGGGCACGGGCGGGTCTACGCGGTCGATCCGAAAAAGCTGGTCGCCGACTGGCAGGAGCGCTGGCCTTTTCCAGAGCTTACGTGGCACGGCCACTCGTGGTCGGAGCCGGACATGGAGGATGTTTTCAAAGCCTACTCGCAGGGCTACCACGCCATCCTCGCGGAGGGCGCGCGATGACCGGCAGCCTGCGCGCCATCGCCAGCGTCGCGACCAAGGAATTCCTGCACATCTGGCGCGACCGCCGCATCGTCGTGCTCATCCTTTTGCTACCACCGCTGTTCACGCTGCTCTTCGGCTATGCCTTCGAGGTGGGCGAGCTAACCCATGTGAAGACGCTGCTGCGCGACGACGACCAAAGCGAGACGAGCCGCCGGCTGATCGACTTCCTTTCCACGAAAGAGACCTTCGCTTTTCAAAAGGAAGCATCGCCCGCAAAGGCGGAGCCGGACTTGCTCCGCGCACGGGTGGATGCAGCGCTGATCGTCCCAGCGGGCTGGGGCGCGGGGCTGAAAAGCGGCGAGCCCGTGCCGCTGCGGCTGGTGCTCGACGGCACGGACACGATGACCGCGGAGCAGGTCGAGGGACTGCTGAAAAAGCACCTCGGTGATTTCCAAATCGCGTCGCGGCAGGACATGATCGACAACCTGCCGCCGGAGGTTTTCGAACTGGGCGAAAAGCTGCCGGTCGAGGTGCGCAAGCAGTTCGTCTCGGCGATGGAGCCGTGGACGGTGCAGAGCGAAATCCGCTACAATCCGGGGCTGCGCTTTATCGAGTACGTCACGCCGGGAATCATCGGCCTCATTCTGCAACTGCTCACCGTCACCCTCATGGCCTGCACCATCACCCGCGAGCGCGAGGCGGGCACGCTTTCGCAACTCATGGTCACCTCGCTGCGGCGCTGGGAAATCGTGCTCGGCAAAGTGCTACCCTATCTCGGCGTGTCGCTGCTCCTCATCGGCATGACCATCGCGGTCGCGCACTTCCACTTCCACGTCACCTTCCGCCAGCCGCTCGTGCTCGCCGTCATCTGCCTGCTTTTCCTCCTCTGCTCGCTCGGCCTCGGCCTGCTCATCTCCGCCTTCAGCGCCACGCAGACCCAAGCCATCCAGTTCGCCGTCTTTTTCCTCCTCCCCGTCTTCCCACTCTCCGGCGCATTCGCCCCACTCGAGCAGTTGCCGGCGTCCATCCGCTTCCTCGCGCAGACCTTCCCCCTCACCCATTTCTGCCACGCCTTCCGCATGATCAATCTCCGCGACGCCGGGATTTCCTTCATCGCCGGCGATCTCGTCTTCCTCCTCGTCGGTGCAGTCCTCACCTGCGGCGGCGCAGCGTGGCTGCTCCGACGCGCGGAAGACTGATTCCTCCACGTTGTTCGCGGGTGAAAAAGATTTCCGCGTTAAGGATTGACGCGCCTTAAAGACTGGCCAGCCTCAGTCGCGGTATGAAAACTCAGTGGTTCTCCCAGACTATCGGCAAGCTCTCTGCACGAGCCGCAAAACTCCGTGCGCCTGCGCGATTTTTTCTCCGCACGTTTTCCGCTGGAAAAGTTAAACGGCTTCGCAAGCTCTCCATTATCCCAACCACCACACTATGAATCCAAAACTGCCGTTAATCCCTGTCATCGCGCTCCTCATTGCTGGCTGCGCTGCCCAACCCGAGCCCGAGCGTCATCAAAGCCGTGCCGCGAGCTACCACGAGAAGGCGGCGCGCGACCACGAGGAAGGGGATCGTCCGCCCCGAATTGGTATGACCAAGGATCAGGTGCTCAATCAATATGGCCGCCCGGTGAATGTCAGCAGCAGCGCCCGACGTGGAGAAGTTTGGTTCTACGTGTTCAACAACATGGATGGACGCGACTTCATTCCTTACTACGGCGCGTTCCATGCCGCGTTCAAAAAGCGCCATTCCGGCAGCATCACCTTCGACGCCCGCGGACGGGTGAGCGACTACCAGTGGAACGAATCCAACCCGGCAGGTGGAACCATCTGGCGCTGAACCTTCTATTTCAAAATTCGAGACTACTTTAGTTTCCAAACCCCTCCATGAATACCCAGCGCCTGTTGTTCCCCCCCAACAAACGCACTCAAAGTGGCAAGTGCCTTGTGGCGATCTTGAAAACATGCTGTGTTTTGCTTTTCCTCACACTAAGCGCCGCAGCTCAGACAACGATACTTTCGGAGGGCTTCGAGGGCAGTTTTCCGGCGGACAACGGCTGGTCCGTTGGTGATTCCAACGCGTCGGGCACGACTGCTTATTGGAATGACGTGGATTCCGCTTTCGGTGGCGAAGGCACTCACTCCGGAAGCTGGAAAGGCTACTGCGCCGGGTCCGGATATGCGGGCACGACTGCCAGCCCGCTTTACCAGAATTCCATGACCTCTTACATGAGCAAGACGCTCAATTTGGCGGGCTACAGCAGCGCCACATTGAGTTGCTGGTATCGCATCCCCTCAATGGAGGCCGGCAGCTATGACATGTGCCGTATCTATATCGACGGTGACCTCATTTTCGAGCGCACCGTTGCAGTGACTTCCTGGACGCAAAAGACCCAAAACTTAACCGCTTACGTGGGCGGAATTCATACATTAAAATTCGAGTTTGTCAGCGATAACTTAACGACAGCAGAAGGGTGGTATCTCGATGACATTGAGGTGACCGGCACACCCGCGGCGACCACAGGCACGGTGCGGCTGACCGTGAATGCGAACGGGGGTGGCACGCTCCCAACTTCCGAAATGAACGCCGTTCTTCTCTTTCAACCCTCGGGTGCCGAGCTCGCCCGAAAGGCACCCGTTTCTGCGAACCCGATGGATTTCACCAGCATCGCCTACGGAAGCTACTACTTTTTTGTATTTTGTTGGGACATGCTTGCTTCGGAGAGTGGCACATTCTCGCACGGTTCATCCACCACGAATGTTAATACTACCGCGGTCGCGAAGCGACCCTTGCAGACGACAGTTTACTACAGCAACGGCACCACTCCATTTAGCGGTGCTACAGTGTCGCTTGACAGCTACAATGGACAGTTTGGAAGCTGGACTACCCGCGCAACAGGAACGACGGGCGCGGATGGCAAATACTCCGTGAGCGCATGGCCAACCGCCCACGCGGGCGAAAAGTATCGGTTGCGGGTCGTTTCCGGAGGAAATCAGGTGGGCTCCATTGATCCTGTCAGCCTCTCAACGGGCAGTTCTGGAAGCAGTTACGATATCACAACAACGGTTGCTCCTCCAGTCGTAACGGGTACGATTCGGCTGACGGTAAACGCAAACTCCGGAGGTGCCCTTGCAACATCCGAGATGAACGCCGTCCTACTCTTTAGATCCACTGGCGCAGAGTTTGCCAGAAAGCAGCCGCCATCCAGCAACCCCATGGATTTCACGGGAATTGCCTACGACACGTATTACCTCAAGGTGTTTTGCTGGGACATGTTTGCTGCCGCTACCACGTCGATATCCCATGCGTCATCTCTAACAACCTTCTCCGCAACCGCAAATGCCAAGCGACCACTGAACGTCACTGTCTATTACAGCGATGGGTTCACGCCGATTTCCGGCGTCGGTGTGCTGCTCGATAGCTACAACGGTCAAGATCAACAGTGGTACAATCGCGCGCTAGGATCGACCGGAACTGATGGACGATATTCTGTAAACGCGTGGCCAACCACAGCTTCTGGTGAAAAATACCGCGTCAAAATTCAGACCATTTCCAATTTACAGATTGGCTCTCTTGAACCCGTCGCAGTGGCGAACACGTCCTCCGGCAGCAGTTACACCATCACGACTTCCCTTGCACCACCTCCTGCTCAAGGCGATCTCGCGGTGACGTTAAAGAAGACCGATGGCACGAACGCCCCCGTGTCAACGAGCCCCGCGACGCCGAGAATTAAGCTGTTCACAAACCCACCTCGCGAGATTCCGAGCACAAACCCCGCACTCCCGTCCGCAAACCCTGCGCTTTTTCAGGGCGTGACTGCCGGCACGTACCTCGTCGAAGGCTACCACACCGGGACATTTTGGGGTGAAGAGTTTTGGAATAGTGAGCAGATGCAGGTGAACGAAAATCAAACCAATGCACGTTCGCTCAGTCGGAAGTATCCGTATGCCACCGGTGTCGTTATGAAGAATGCGGCTACCGGGGCGATTATTGCGGGACCGGGAGTCGCGGCCGGAACTACCGTTCGCTTCGAGGTAACGGTGCGCAACGATGTGCCGAATACATCCCTCACCACGAGAGTGCGCTTTGCTTTGGACCTCAACCAAAGCGCTCCGTATGACTACGACTCCGATGATTATTTCGCCTCCACGGCGAAGACCATTGTTGGAAGCGGGGGAACAGATGTATTTAGCTTCACTGTCACCCTAACAGGTAGGCAGCCGGGGCAGTATTATTACGCTTTCAAGACTGAAACTGCGGTTAATGGAAGCTACACAATCACTGATGCGTGGAACTTTACGCAAGCCTGTCAAATACAGCTAATCCCCACTATTAACGGCTCCGTTAGTCCTCCATTTCCCTTTCTCTTCTCCTCACCGGTGTTTCTACAGCGGTATCCATCGGGCACTGCCGCTGGAATTAATCCGACCTTGCCTACATGGGTAATCATACACGGACGAACAGATGCATCAACGGCCCCTTGGGTTTCTGGCAACGACGGGCTTGCTGCATGGATCGCGAAAATATACCCCGCCCATCAAATTCTGCTCCTTGATTGGAGCAGCGCTGCAGACTCCTTGGATTTGCCGCCATTCGCATGGGAAGAGAACTGGATACAGCCGGTCGCGACCTGGGCGGCGGGAGTGCTTAAGAACTATGGCTTCGCCGGTTCTGATCTGAATCTAATTGGACACAGTTGGGGTGGAAACCTGTCGGCTGAACTGGCCGAGCAGCTTCCCTATAATCGTGGCGGAGCCGTCAATTTTGTAAATTCGATTGTGGCTCTTGATCCGGCCGCAAACGGCCCAGGATCCTTTGACCCTGATGATCCGGATGCAGACAACGGAATTCGCGAGATTGACTTTCGAAGGAATTCTCGTTTTTCGTGGGCGTTTCATAGTTCTTGGTGTGGTTCTGCAATTACGCCCCCCACCGCTCACGAAGCATTTGGTGTTGATACTGGAGGAACTCTCATCAACGCGCACGTTTGGGTCCACGACGTTTTCATAGATCTGCTCAGGCACTCAAATGCAGTAAGCCAGAGGTTCACGTTGGCACGTCTGCTTGACCAAGCTAACGGAACCCCGGCTCTTGGGCCATGGGATACTGATCGATACTCAATTAGCTTTGCTGGCGAGGCAACTTTACAGGGGTATGAAGGGTACATCACGACGCTTGCGGGAGGGCAAGTTCCGGAGTCGCTGACATACTTCAGTAGGACCACGGGCCAAGAGATAACGGAGTTCGTTACCGGCACAGCTACGGTGGCAACGCCAACGATCGCCCCCAATGGAGGCAGTTTTACGAATTCAGCGCAGGTGTCGCTGGCTTGTGCAACTCCGGGTTCCACGATTCGCTACACCACAGACGACAATACTCCGACAGCGACATCAACTGTTTACAGCGGCGCGTTGACCCTCCCCGGCTCCGCAATAATCAAGGCCAAGGCATTCAAAACGGGCTACAATGACAGTTCGGTCGCTTCGGCGAGTTTCACTGTCACAACCACGCCGACTGTGGCGACGCCCACGATTTCACCCAATGGCGGGAGCTATGCGGATTTGGTGCCGGTGAGCCTAAGCACGCAGACCAGCGGTGCGAGCATCTACTACACGCTCAACGGAACGGCCCCTACGACCTCGTCCACCTTCTACAGCGGGCCGTTTTCGCTGACGGGTTCCGCCACGGTGAAAGCGAAGGCGTTTAAGGCCGGCTCCAATGACAGCGCGATTGCCGCCGCCAGTTTTGCGGTCACGCCGACGCCGACGGTGGTCACGCCGACGATCACGCCCAACGGCGGCAGCTATGCGGATTCGGTACCGGTGAGCCTGAGCACGCTGACCAGCGGAGCGAACATCTACTACACGCTCAACGGGACGGACCCGACGACCTCGTCCACCTTCTACAGCGGGCCGTTCTCGCTGACGAGTTCGGCGACGGTCAAAGTCAAAGCTTTTAAGATCGGCTACAACGACAGCGCCGTAGCCTCTGCAATCTTTACGGTCACCTATTCGCCGCCGGACACCGCTGCCCCGTCGTTGAACATTATCTCACCTAGCGACGGAGCGACTGTGACCAGCGCCAGCTTCCCGGTTAGCGGCAATGCCACCGACAGCGGGCTTGGCAACAGCGGCATTTCCTCGGTGACCGTCAACGGGACGAACGCCAGTGGCGGCACGGCCAGCGGCGCGGGCACGGCGAATTGGAATGCCACGACCACCCTCAATGCGGGAGCCAACACCATCACGGTTGTTGCGAAAGACGGTTTCAGCAACCCCACGACAAAAGTGATCACGGTGACCTACACCCCGCCGCCGCCCTCGAATGACAACCTCGCCAACTCGGCAGCCATGCCGGGCCAGACCGGGTCTCTTGCCGGGTCCAATACGCTCGCGACGACTGAGGCAGGAGAGCCGGCACACTGGCCTGGGAAGCCGGCGACAGCATCCGTTTGGTTCACATGGACGGCGGCATTCTCCGGCACGGCAATCATGGACACCGTTGGCAGCAATTTTAATACGATTATTCGTATTTACACCGGCAACGCACTGGCCGGTCTCACCCATGTGCGAGCGGCTGGGGGCGGGATTGACAGCCGAGCCGCGTTTCAGGTGAACGGCGGAACGGTTTATCGAGTCGTGATCGATACTTGGGATGGTGGCACCGGCAGCTACGTGTTGAACTGGAATCTCGTCCCCTATGCAGGGACTCTGCAATTCAGCACGAATAACTACAGTGTGAATGAAGGCGGAGGGCAGGCGGTGGTGACAGTCTTGCGAACCGGCACGAGCACCGGGCCGATCTCAGTCGATTATTATACGAACGGAATTGCAGCGACCCCGGACGAGGACTTCACCAGTGCATACGACACCCTGTATTTTGCCGATGGCGAGACGAGCAAGACATTTACGGTTTCGATTCTCGATGATTCTGTCCCAGAGCCGAATGAGACTGTTGGGTTAAATCTCACCTATTCCACGGGCGGCGCTGTTCTGGCGATTCCTGGAAATACTGCAACGCTCAACATCATTGACAATGATTCACTACCGGGGGACACGGCGGCTCCGTCGTTGAACATTGCCTCGCCATCCAACAACTCGACGGTGATGAGCCCGAATTTAGTGGTGAGCGGGACGGCGAGTGACAGCGGGCTGGGTAACAGCGGGGTGTCCTCGGTGACGGTCAACGGCATCAGTGCAAGCGGCGGTAGCGCGAGCGGATCGAATACGGCGAACTGGACGACGACGGTCAACCTGAGTGTCGGGTCGAACACGATCACGGTCGTGGCCAAAGACAGCTTCAATAACGCGCGCACGCAACAGATTGCCGTGACATACCACCCTTTTGGCTATAGCAGCACTTTGTTCGCGGACGATTTCAACGACAACGCATTGGATGCTTCCAAATGGACGGCTAGCGGAAATACCGTAACGGAGGCGAGTCAGATCATGCAGGTGCTAACCACAGTCACAGACCAAGGGGGGGGGCTTGCCAGCAAGCCCTTTGCGGTGAACAGCAATGGAGTAATTGCGATTACGCGCAAAGTGATGCTGCATTACGCAAATAACTACGTTGCGGGTTTCATGAATGTCCAAATTGGAACCCTGCCAACTTTTGGGATTCACTATGAGAACTACG
>JAYVNN010000450.1:0-3129 GCA_043758435.1 Chthoniobacter sp. | reverse complement strand
TTTTTCGCCCGGTCGAGTTCATCGCGCGCCTGCTGATCCGAGTGCGGCGCAGCCTTCGAGCGGCTCGCCTTGGCCGTAAAAAGGTCCGCGTAGCCATTCTTTTTCGCCGCTTCGATCGCCACCTTCCGCTCGACCAGCCAGTGCGCCTTCCCCTTCGCGTCGATCACGACCGTCGGGCGCACTTCCATCGCGTGACTCACCTTTCCCTTGATCGCCGTCCCATCCTTCTCCCGCCCCTCGACCACCTCGACGGTCACCTTCCCCGCCAGCATCTTTTTCCACGTCGGCGCTTTCTTCTGCCCCACCACTTCGGAAGCCGCGGGCGCGAGCGCCAGATTCACCATGCCGGTATCGTAGTTCGGTGTGCCGTCGTGATAGATCAGCCGCTTGCCGCGTTCGCCTTCGATCACGATCGCCCCCGCCGCCAGCGCCGCGGTCTTCACTGCCGCCACGGCCTCCGCCAGCTTGGCCCCGTAACAGGTCGGCAGCGTGCAAAGCGCGAATTTCTGCTCGGCGCTCTCGGGCATGTTCGCCGAGTTGAACGGGCAATCCGTGCAGGCCCCGCCAAAGCACCGCTCCCCATCCTTCTCCCGCGCCGGCACGAGCGTCGCATCCCGCTGATCGAATGGCGACCCGCGCAGCTCCACCATGTAGCTGCGCCGGATGTGCGCCCGCACCTCACTCGCGCTCATCACCCCCTCGCCGTGCCCCTTCAGCACTTCCTTCGTGAGCTGCTTGCGCAACTCCGCGCTCGGCACCTTGGCCACGAGATAGCCGATACTCTCGCCCATCTCGCCGCGCTGCATCGCTGTCTGCGCCTCCCTGGGCAGACGCAGCAGCCGCAGACGGTCGCCGACGTGCTGCGCGCTCTTGCCGAGCTTCACCGCGAGGGATTCCCGCGTGTATCGCGGCACGTCGCCATCGGCCCTTAGCGCCAGCGCCTGCGCCAGCCCGAGCGCCTCGTCGATCGGATCGAGATCGTGACGCTGCAGATTTTCAATGAGCTGCAACTCGACGACTTCTTCATCGGAGAGAACCCGAATCATCGCCGGGGCCGTCGCCAGTCCCGCCCGCTCTGCCGCGCGCTTGCGCCGATGCCCGAATACGAGCTCGAACTCGAAGCCATCGACCGGCGGAGTGAGGCGGCGCACGAGGAGCGGCTGGATGATCCCCACCTGCTTCACGCTGTCGGTCAGCTCGTCCATCCGCGGCGCGGCATACGTCTGGCGTGGCTGGGTGGGGCTGTCGCGCAAGACCGCGAGCGCGAGATGCACGATCATGTTGGACTCGCCCGCCTCGCTCGCCGTGACGTCCGCCAGAGCGGGCGGTTCCGCTGCGGGCGGCTTCGCGGCGACCTTGCCCCGCGTTGGCTTCGCCGCCGGTTTCGCTTCCGGTTCCAGCCGATCCTTTCTCAGCTCAGGCCGGATGCGATAGAGTAGCTTCGGGCCGAAATAGGAGAATTCGTAGTCGCCGATCTTGGGCAGATCGGCCGGCGTGAAAAGTTTGCGCGCCCGCTCCTGATCTTCAGGAGTGAGCAGATCGATGGTGTTCCAGTCTTTCATTTCTTGGGTTTGGCTTTGTGTTTGCCCGCGCGTTTTCCACCCACGCGATTGGCGTTGTTTTTCTGCACTGCGGAATAGCTGGCACAGGCCTCGGCGGTCCGTTGCCACGGCATCTTCACGGCCTCTTTCCCGTGCGCCCGCGAGTAGTCGTCGATGAGCGTGCTCACCCGCCATTCGATCGACGCGCCGCTCTCGCCGAAGAGATCGCCGAGCCGCCGGTAGCCCATGTCCCACACCGCCTCGGGCCGGTATTTCTTCACCCAGGCGTAAAGCCGCCGCATCACCACCGCCGGGTGCGGTCCGTCCGCAAAAAGGAAATCGAGCAGCCAGAAATGCGTCTCCAGCGCGATCAACATCGCCTCCGGGCTTTCCGCCACCGCTCGCGCTTCCTGCTCGTGCAGCTCATCGAAAATGGTCGGATGCTCCCCATTCATCCCCGCGAAAAGCGGCAGCGTCGAAGGCTCCCGAATCCCCGCGGCTTCCTCTTTCGCGGCCAGCGCATCGGACGGCGTGTAATGGTCCACCTTCTCGTGCAGACAGGCTCCGCGCGGCATCTCGCCGCCATGCGACCGCTGCCACGATGCCGCCCCTTTCGAGAGCGTGCTCTGGATGCGCGCGCTCGCGTTCATCGCAGGGACTCAGGGGCGCGCCGTTGCGGGTCGGCGCAGGCTGGGCAAAAGATGGTCGTGCGACCCAACAGACGGCAGCCGCCGGCCTCCGCGATACGGATGAGATCGCACTCTTGCAGCGGAAAGATTTCGAGTTCCGCTTCGATCACCTTCCGACAAGCGATGCCGTCACAGTCCCACTGGATAAGGATTCGAGGTGTTTTCATAAAATCACGCCAGCCCCCTTTTTTCATTCGCCGCGAAACACTGCTGCGGAGTGACCCGGGGCGCGCCCTGGATGCTCGCCTCCAGCCGCATCACCGCGGTCGCCTCGCGCCGCTGGCGCGCCTCGCAGGTCGCCGAGAGCACGACCGCCCATGCCGTGTGCGTTTCGCCCTGGCTATCGACGTAGCGATTTTCCGCGCACCACGCCGCCGCCAGAGCGTGCGACTGAAAGACGTAGGCCGCGCCGCGATCTTCCTGCCAGTGCCACTCCTCCTCCACGAGCAGCTCCTCGCGCCGCGTCAGAAATTGCGACGCCAGCAGCGAGTTCTGCGGATTGAATCGCACCACGATGGAGAGGTCGTGGGAGATCATCGACGCTTCTCCCTCCGGCGCCGCAGCCAGCCAGCCAGATTGCCCTCGATCACCCCCCTCAGTTCGGGCTCGCGATTCGGGAGCGAGCGCCCGCTCGGCAGCGCCCGCACGACCACGAGCCACTTCGTGCCGTTGGCCAGCTCAATCATCAGCGGGAATTTCACAGCCTGCGCCTTCCCGGTTCATCCTCGCCCGCGCAGAGAAATCGCTCGATGGTCACCGCCCGGAAACGGGTCGTTCGACTGCCCAGATTCGGCACCTTTCTCAGCTTCCCGAGCTTCACCAGCCGCTCCACCGATCGCCGCGACTTCCCGAGGCGCGCCGCCACCTCGACGATCGTCAGCAGGCCATCGCCCGACGGC
>JAYVNN010000449.1:0-3131 GCA_043758435.1 Chthoniobacter sp. | reverse complement strand
CCGGATTCAGCACCCACGCCTCGACCGTGAAGGCGTCCCATTTCTCCGCGGGCAACAGCTCCGAGATGAGCGTCTGCGTGCCGTCGAAAACAAACGCCCGCCGTCCCGCGACGCTCTCCACGCGCAGCGGCACATTCGGCTGCCAGCGCCCGCCGGGGATTGCGTTTTGCGTCTCGGAAACCTCCCCAACTTGCTGTGCCGAAGCATCGAGTTCCAGCACCACGGCGGCTCGCGCGTGTGCGGCGAGCGAGAGGAGAAAAAGGAATGGGATAAATCGCTCGGTTTTCATTTGGCGAAAGAAGGCACATCAGCAATCCCGGCCAAACCGATTCGATAGAAAGCCAATGTTTGGGCAGCGATTTCGCACATGCGATGGGTTGGTCTATTTCCGCATCATTCTGCGGTTGCGGCTGAACGACGGAACGCTTCGCCGTTTGGGATGAGCACTTCGTGGTTCACACCGGTCCTGCTTGATTTGTCCGACTTTGCACAGACCCCGGTTTCGAAGTCCCTCTCACCCAGAGTGTCGCCTGCTCCAACGACTGCGACCTTGGTCACACATGGATTCCCCGGTAACGATCAATGAACGCAGATGGCGTGATCGGTTGCGGCTTGTAGCCAGCGTTGGCGAGTGGGGCAAAGTGGTGGTCCTCGGTGATCACGTAGTCTGCCTGTGCAGCGATGGCACAGTCGGTGAAGGCGTTGTCGTCGGGGTCTTCGCCGATCACGCGAAACTGAAAGTGCGGGCTGATCCGGATCAGATTGCCCGTGGTCACATCGATCAAATCCATCAACAGCTCCAGCTTTGCCCAAGCCTCGGAGCCAGCCGACGCCGTGACGATCTCCTCATATTCCGCGAGGATGCGATTCGAGATGGCCCAATGCAGTCTGCCTGCCACCACGGCATCCAATATTGGAAAGTAGCGATGTTTGGGAACGCGACCTTGGATGAGCGTATTGGTGTCGATGCAGACGATCATGCCGCTCTGTTGCGCGCGCGATACCTGCGCACGAGGTCAGGCACTGGATCGAGCTTGCCAGCTTCCTGTTCGGCCGTCGCATCCTGTTGAATCTCCTGCCACAGCCGATCCTTCGCCGCCGAGAGCCAGATTTCGTGCAGCAACACCACATCCGACTCAGGCGCGGACTGGATGCGCTGAATCATTTGCTGCCGAAGGTCCTTCGGGACGGGTTGAGTGTTCGTGCTGCTCATGGGTTCGAGTTTATCACTGGGTTCATGGGCAACAAGGGTGATTCCGGCATCTCATGCGGTTCACATAGCGGTCCGCCGGAGCCTTCGGGTAGCCGGAGAAAAAGTAGCCCGTGAGATCCACCGCCTCGATGTCGTGCTTCGCGCAAGAGTCGCACACGCCGAAGAGGTCCAAGCCCTTGCCCGCATCCGCCATGTTCGCGTTGAGCTGTTCGAGAAAGGAATACGCATTCAGCCCCGGCCTGAACGACGCACCGCCCGTGCGCGGGATCGCGGTGAGAGCGTGCGACGGAGTGGCCGCTGCCAGCGGTGCGAGCGCGGCGAAGCGGAGGAAATGACGGCGGTTGAGCGGGGTGTTCATCACGGGGGTGATGCTGATAGCTACTCACTTCGTCCGCAATTCCTTGCTGCTCACGAGCGATTGGAGGCACTCACTCACGGCGAAGTCTTTGGTCGTCGGTGACGCCACCATTCCACCACTTCCCACTTGGCACATCCGCCGCCCCTCGCCACCTTCCGCACGTCAGTTCCTGAAATCAAAACGCCCAACCACACATCCACCATGAGCAACCGCGCCGGCATGGCCGAAGTCACCCATCTCGACGCCATCATGCACAACAAATACGCCCGCACCCCCGAGACCCTGCGCGCCTGGCAAAGCGCCAGCCACATCGAGCACGCCCCGAAGCGCGAAAAGAAACCCGCACCCCCACCGGCACCACCACGCCGCCCGCGCCGCCGAAGTAATCGGCAGGAAGACAGGGATCGCCATAGTCGCGGCCTGCAAAACCAATGAAGACTCGCCCGCGCCAATCCCGCACCCTCGCCACCCTGCGCGACACGCTGCTGCCGAAGCTGCTGAGCGGGGAGTTGAGCGTTGCACTTCTAAACCAAGGCAACTAATAATCAGCGCGACCATGCAAGCACTCTCACCGCCCAATATCGAATCGGAGTTGAGCTATGCCTACCTGCACGCTGTGGCGTCGAAGGCGGGCATGGCTTGCAGTGTGGGCAGTCGGCATGAAGACAACAACGGCGTTGACGCCACACTGACCGCTTGGGGGCCGTTCAATAACGGCGGGTATCTGACGGAAGTGGACATCAAGGTGCAATTGAAGGCCACCATCGCCACTCCTGCCGACGACGGAAACAATCTCTCGTATTTCCTCAGCGGAGTGAATCGCTACAACGACCTGAGAACGGCAACGGTGGATGTAGCGCGTATCCTTGTGGTTTTGTTCCTTCCGGCGGACGCGACAGAGTGGCTGAATCATTCGGAGGATGAGCTTGCGCTTCGCAGATGCGCCTACTGGCAAAGCCTCCGTGGAGCGCCTGCCACGACCAACGGCAGTGGTGCGACGGTCTATTTACCGAAGGCGCAGATGTTCACCCCGCAGGCTCTCACCGACATCGCCACACGGCTTTCGCGCCGCGACTTCCCAACGTATCCTGCCGTATGAATCTGGAAACACTCATTCCACCGACCGACCTTCGTGACTACGCGAAGGATCAGGGCTGGGTTCTGTTCAAGGAAGCCGCGAAGGACAGGCTGTATGTGATGACGAACCCGCGCTTCGAGCGCAGGCAACTGGTGTTTCCCATGGACACAACGGCCCCCGACTACTCCGAGGCCGTGATGCTGGTCGTCGGCAAGCTGGCGAGCATGGAGGGTCGTAGTCCACAGGACGTGGTGAAGAACCTTCTGGAGGTGGGCGATGATGCGATTGCCTTTCGTGTGACCACGCCGCGACCGGACGAGAGGTATCTTCCGCTGGTCTTCGCTGGTTCGATGGTGGCAGGCGCGCAGCAGCTTTTGCTGGCGTCGGCCTGCACGGTGTTGAAGCCGCAGGCGCATCATCCAAGACTCAGCCGGACAGAAGCACAGCAGTTTCTCGAAACCGCCAAGTTCCGGCACACACAG
>JAYVNN010000448.1:0-9771 GCA_043758435.1 Chthoniobacter sp. | reverse complement strand
CGCCTCCATCCGCGCCTCGCTCGCCCGCAGCGCTTCGTTCGCCGCGCGGCTCTCGGTAATGTCGCGGGAGACGGCGAGCAGGCGTGCCGGCTGGCCCTGCGCATCGCGCACCGGCGCGAGGGCCACGTCCCACCATTTGTCCTCGTCATGCAGCGTGCGGAAAAAGCCGGTGAACTTCGCCTCGCCGCCCGCCGCCGCTTTGGCCACTGCGGCACGCGCCGCGGCACGGTCGTTTTCGCCCGTCCAGAATCCGATCCACGTTTTGCCCACATACGGCGCGAGGTCGGGGATGCCGAGAATCTCCTGGCCCGCTTCCATCGCCAGCAGATTGCCGGCAAGGTCGAGCACCTTGATGCAGTCGGGACTGTTTTCGATAATGGTGCGATAGCGTTCCTCGCTCGCCCGCAGCGCTTCGTTTGCCGCACGCCGTTCGGTGATGTCCGTATGCACGCCGATCCACTCGCGGATCGAGCCGTCGTCATTGAGCACCGGCACCGCGCAGATCGAGAAGAGACGCCACTCCCCGTCGCGCCGCCGCACGCGATGCTCAAACTCGAACCGCCGTTTTTCCGCCACGGCTTTGTTCCATTCGGCCAGCGTCGGGGCGGCGTCGTCGGGATGCACCGCCGTGGCCCAGCCGTAGCCTTGGTATTCTTCGCGCGGCTGCCCGGTGAAATTGCTCCAGCCTGGCTGCTCGCCTTCCATCATGCCCACCGCATTGTTCGTCCAGATGAGGCTGCTCACCGCACCCACCGCCGCGCGAAAGCGCTCCTCGCTCTGGCGCAGCGCGCGCTGCGCCTCGTCGCGCCCGGTGATGTCCTCGATGGAAAGGATCATCAGCGATTCGTCGCCGGCGATGTGGGTCAGGGCGCGCGCATTGAGCTGCATCACGCGGGTGCCGAGTTTTTTGAAAGTGTGCCGCACCTCGAAGCCGCGCACCTCGCCTTTTTTCGGCAGCACCTCCCCGAGCAGCGTGCGGAGCTCGGGGACGTCCCACTGGCCGTCCCCGAGGTCGTAGAGAAAGCAGTCCGCAGTCTCCGAGGGTGAGGTCTGGAAGGCCTCGTAAAATGCGTGGCTCGCCGTCTGCACCTGCAGCTTCCCATTCAGCACGAGGAGTGGACGTGGCACGTTTTCCACGATGCTCTGGGCGTAGTCGCGCGCCGTGCACACTGCCTCGTTCACGCGGTGCAGCTCGGCGTTTCGCTGGCCGAGTTCATCGTTGAGTGTGGCCAGTTCCTCGTTGCTCGCCTCCATCTCCTCCTTCGAGGTTTCCAGCTCCTCATTGACGCTCTGCATTTCCTCGTTCGCGGACTGCGCCTCTTCGTTGGCCGAACGCAGTTCTTCGTTCACCGCCTCGTGCTGCTCACTGCTCGCGAGCAGCGATTCGCGCATGGCGGCGAGTTCCTCCCGGAGGTGCAAAAGTTCCTCGTCACGCCGCGAGGGCGCATGCGCCGCGCCGCGCAATTTTTTCCACCAACGTCCGAGCCACGAGCCGCGTTCCGGCTCCGGCGCGGGTTTCGTGCCTTCGTCGAAAAGCACCACGAAACCGCCGCTCCTGCCCGGCGCGGCTTTGATCGGGATGACCTCCACGGCCAGCGCGCGAAAGCTGCCGCCGCTCCCCACGCGCAGGCCCTCGGCGCGCACCGGGCCGCCTTCTTTTTCAGCGCGCTGGAGTGCTTCGCGCACGCCGCCGGCCAGACCCTCGCGGAGCATTTTCAAAAGATGGTGGCTGGCCGCGCCGGACGCGGGCGCGAGCCACAGACTCGTGTCGCCCTGAAACTGCACGATCTCCAGCCCCGCGGAAACGACCACGCCCGGCGGCGCGTATTTCGCGAGCAGCAGCCGCTCCGCATCGCGGTGCAGCACGCCGTGCCCCGGCTGCCGCGGGCCGGGCGTCTCCGCCGTGAACGCGCCGGACGGCGTGCTCCGCGCGCGAGCGGCCGGCGGATGGTCGCCCGCGCGGCGCGTGAAAATTTTGTGCCGCAAATCCGCGGCGTCGAAGAGCGTGCTCGTCGCGCCCACCGACTCCGAACTGCCGAGCAGCAGCCAGCCGCCGGGCTTCAGCGCGTAGTGGAAAATGGGCATGAGCCGCTGCTGCAAAACCGGTTCGAGATAGATGAGCAGATTCCGGCACGAGATCAGATCCACGCGCGAAAACGGCGGATCGCCGAGCAGATTGTGCCGCGAAAAAACGCACCGCTCGCGGATGTTTTTGCGCACGCGGAAACCGCCGCCTTCCTCGGTGAAAAAACGCCGCAGCCGCGCCGGCGACACGTCCTGCGCGATGCTCCGCGGATACCAGCCCGCGCGCGCCTTTTCCACGCAGCGCGGATTCACATCCGTGGCGAATACCTGCCAGCGCGTGAGGCTGCCCTCGGCCTCCGCGCATTCGGCGAAAGCCATCGCCAGCGAATACGTCTCCTCGCCGCTCGAACAGCCCGCGATCCACATCCGCACCGCCTCGCCCGCCGGACACGCGGCCATGAGCTTCGGGAAGACATCGCGCGCCAGCGCCTCGAACGCGTCGGGGTCGCGGAAGAAGCTCGTCACGCTGATCAGGATGTCCTGATAAAGCTCCTCCACTTCCTTCGGCGTAGTGCGCAGGTGCTCCTCGTATTCCGCCTGCGTGTCGAGGCGGTGCAGCATCATCCGGCGCGTGATCCGGCGGCGCAGCGTGCTCGCCCTGTAGTGCGTGAAATCCACGCCCGTGGCCCCGCGGATAATTGCCGCGATGGCTAGGTGGTCGCCCGCCTCGTCTTCCTCGTCCGCGCGTTTCCCGATGTAGGAATGCCGGGCGATGCGCGCCAGTTCGAGCGCGATTTTTTCCGGCGGCAAAACGTAGTCCACGCACCCCGATGCGACCGCGCTCCGCGGCATCGAGTCGTGCTGCGCCGTGTCGTCCTGCGCGAAAGTCACGCCGCCCGCGCCCTTGATTTCCTCCAGCCCCACGGTGCCGTCGCTCAGCCCGCCGGAGAGCACCACGCCGATGGCGAAATGCGACGCGTCCTCCGCGAGCGAGCGGAAAAAGCGGTCGATCCCGCGATGCGCGGACTGCCGCTGCTGCTCGAGCAGCACGAGCTTGCCGCCGGACACGATCATGTCGCGCCCCGGCGGGATCACATAAACGTGATCCGGTTCCACCACGGGCTCCTCACTCACTTCGCGGACCGGCATCTTCGTCGCCCGCGCGAGGATTTCCGCGAGGCTGCTCGCATGATCCGGCGCGAGATGCTGCACGATGACGAAGCCCATCCCCGTATCCACCGGCACCGCGCCGAGCAACTGCTGGAGCGCCTCCAGCCCGCCCGCCGAAGCGCCGATGCCCACAATGGGAAACTGCGCACCGCCGACGGCGGGAGGCGGCGCATCGGCGGTGGGGGCAGGCACGGTTTCAGGCATGGAAATACGGTTTCGGAAAGAATGGGGACGGTGCGCGTGCAAATCTTTTATCCACGCAACCCGGCTCGGCAAGCAAGGCGGTGGATCTACAGTGACATTTTCCAGCACGGGCCAGCACGAGAATGCGCGGCGATGATGCCGGCAAAAGCTTATGTCACGCGCCGCCGGGGAAAAACATTTGACGCCCCCCGTACGGCTCCCTACTTTCCGCCCACTTTCATCAAGAGTGACCGAGGGACTGGCCCAATGAAGTCACGGCAACCGCTCGGTGCGCAAGCACCGGGGACCAGGTGCCAAATCCAGCCGAAAGCGCGTGAGCGCCGCCGGAAAAGATGAGAAGAGATTCCGCGGTCGCAGCCTCGAATCTTTGCCTCCTCGCCACGCGATCCTCGATGGGAGCCCACACGACTTATGGACAAACCATCACCCTTCTTCACCAGTCTCAAATGCCGCGAGTGCGGACGCCTTTATCCGAAGCAGGCGATCCACGTCTGTGACTTCGACTTCGGCCCGCTCGAAGCCGCCTATGACTACGACGCCATCCGCCCCGTGCTCACACGGCCGGTCATCGAGAGTCGCCCGCAGACGATGTGGCGCTACCGCGAACTGCTGCCGATCGACGGCGAGCCGACCGTCGGCACACAGGTCGGTTTCACGCCGCTGGTCAAAGCCGACCGGCTGGCCAAGGCGCTCGGCATCCGTGAGATCTACGTCAAGAACGACACGGTCAATTACCCCACGCTTTCTTTCAAAGATCGCGTCGTGAGCGTGGCGCTGAGCCGCGCGCGGGAGCTGGGTTTCAAAGTCGTGGCGTGCGCCTCGACGGGCAATCTCGCGAATTCCGTGGCCGCGAATGCCGCCGCCGCCGGGTTGAAAAGCTACGTGCTCATCCCCGCCGATCTCGAGCAGGGCAAAGTGCTCGGCTCGCTCGTCTATGGCACGAACGTCGTAGCCATTCACGGCGCTTACGATCAGGTGAACCGGCTCTGCTCCGAGATCGCGGGCAAGTACGGCTGGGGCTTCGTGAACGTGAACCTGCGCCCGTATTATGCCGAGGGCTCGAAGTCCATGGGCTACGAGATTTGCGAGCAGCTCGGCTGGCGCATCCCGCAGCACACCGTGGTGCCAATGGCCTCCGGCTCGCTGCTCACGAAAATCCACAAGGCCTACGGCGAGTTCGCGCGCCTCGGGCTCGTGGAAAGCGCGCCGTTTTCCGTCTATGGCGCGCAGGCCACCGGCTGCGCCCCCATCGCCCACGCGATGAAGCGCGGCACCGACATCGTGAAGCCCGTGCCGAAGCCCGACACCATCGCCAAGTCGCTCGCCATCGGCACGCCCGCCGACGGCTACTACGCCATCCACGCCATGAAACAAACCGGCGGCAGTGCCGAGGATGTGACCGACGAGGAAATCGTGGAAGGAATCAAAATGCTCGCCGAATGCTCCGGCATTTTCGCCGAAACCGCCGGCGGGGTGACCGTGGCCTGCGCGCGCAAACTCATCGAGACGGGAAAAATCCCGCGCGACGGCAGCGCGGTGCTTTGCATCACCGGTCACGGGCTGAAAACGCAGGAAGCCATCCTCGGCAAATGCGGCGAGCCGCGCCTCATCAAACCCAGCCTTCGCGAATTCGAAGAGCACGTGTACAGCAAAGACACTGCGGCCGCCTGATGGCGAAAATCCGAAACAAATCCAAAATCAGAAATCCTAAATTCCCATGCCCTCCGTCCTCATCCCGACCCCGCTCCGCAAGCTCACCAATGAACTCGAAGAAGTCAGCGCCGCCGGTGCGAACATCGGCGAACTGCTCGACAATCTCGACGCCGCTTTTCCCGGACTGAAAGACCGCGTCTGCGACGAAGCCGGAAATGTCCGCCGCTTCGTGAACATCTTCGTCAACGGCGAGGACATCCGCTTTCTCCAGGAGAAAGCTACGCCGGTGCAGGACGCCGACGAAATCAGCATCGTCCCCGCCATCGCTGGCGGTTAGTTTTCAAAACTCAAAGTCATGAACGAAAAACAGCGCCTCTGGCTCATGTTTCCCGCGAAGCTCATCACCCGCCCGGTGCTGTGGGAGCTGGGCAAAACTTTCCCCGTCGTCACCAATGTCCGGCAGGCCAGCGTGACGGATGAAATCGGCATCGTCTCGCTGTCGCTCGAAGGCGAGCGCGAGGAGCTCAAGAAAGCCATCGTCTGGCTCGAAGACCTCGGAGTGAAGGTCGAGCCGGTGGAGATGAACACCATCGAGGGTTAGATTTTCCGCGGGATGAAACTCATGCACATCGCGGGTCTGCTGCCGGGGCTCGGCCTGCTTGCCGCGGCTCTCGCGGGCTGTGCGAATCCGGCGCAGAATTATGCGCGCCAGCACCCGGAGCTTTCGGCGGAGCAGCGGCGGATTTTCCAGGCGGGAAAAATCGCGAATGGCGACCCGGTGGCGGGACTGACGCGCGAGCAAATCCGGCTCATCATGGGGCGTGACCCGTCGCAGTTCACCAAGGTCAACGGCGAGGACGCGTGGGTGTGGGTGCGGGAGCGGATGCCGCAGGTCGGGCCGGTCGATGAGCAGATCGGCACGGAACTCGGCGGCGTCGGGCGTGATGCGGGCGGCGGCGGGGCCAGCCGGTACGGCCCCGAGGCGGCGGGCAATTCCGCGGTCACCGAGGTGTCGCCGGGGCGGACGACGGTTTATTTCCAAGGCAATCGCGCGACCCGCGCGGTGGTGGGCGAAGGGCGGCTCTAACGCGCTTGTCGGAAGCACCCGCCCGACAATCGCCGCTTCACGGCACGAGGTCCTCGGGCGTGAGGGAGTAGCCGATGAGCGATTTCGCGCGGAGGATCTGGCCGAGCTGGCTGACATCGAATTCGAGCAGGGTCTGGCCGCTTTGCTCGATGGTCACGAGGTATGTGTCGATGCGTTCGCCGTGGATGAGCATCGTGGATTGCAGCGCCCGGATGGCCGGCGGCGTCATGCTGCGCGCCTGGCCCTGGAGCAGTTCCAGCGCGTCGGGACCGACCAGTTCACGGAGCGCGGTTTGCAGGCCGGCGGCGTCGAGCGTGTAGTCGTGGGCCCGGCCCTCGGGCTCATCGTTGACTGTAAAGGACAGCCGGTTTTCCGCGGGGACGACGGTGATCTGCGCGTGGTAGCCGGTGGCATTGCGCACCGTGGGATCGCGGAGCGTGAGGCCGAGGGTGAAGCGGCGCGTGTCGAGCGTTTTCTCCAGCTCCAGCTCGCCGTCCCACAGCGCGCGCTGGCGCTCCATGCCGGGCACGTTGACTTGCAGATTGCCGACAAAGGCGATGACGCGCGAACGCTCGCCCTGGTGCATCTGCGGGTGGATGCGCAGGTAGCCGACGCGCGCCTTGCCGTTGTAAATAATCAGGTCGGACGGCTGCTCGTGCATGAGGAGCAGCTTCACCACATGGCCCACGGGCGCCTCGCGCAGCGCGGAGTCGCCGGGCCCCACTTCCTTGCGGATGAGGAGCCCGATCATCGTCAGCCAAAAGCCGACGACGAGGATGGCGAGCGCGCGGTAGAGCATGGCGGCGTCAGGCGGCGGGCGTCTTCCGCTTTTCGATCAAAGCGTAGGCGTTGTGATTGTGGATGGACTCGAAATTTTCCGCCTCGATGCGGTACCAGGAAATCGCCGGCGTGGCATTGGCGCGGGCGGCGATGTTGCGCACGAGGTCTTCCACAAAGACGGGATTTTCATACGCGCGCTCGGTCACGGCTTTTTCGTCAGGCCGCTTGAGCAGGCTGTAAAGTTCGCTGGAGGCGCTGTCTTCCACGAGGCGGATCATGTCCTCGATCCACAGCGGCGGGTGCGAGCGGATGGAAAAAGTGACCTGCCCGCGCTGGTTGTGCGCGCCGTGGGCGCTGATCGCCTTCGAGCACGGGCAGAGCGTGGTCACCGGCACGATGGCGGTGACGACGAAATCGACCGCGCCTTTTTCCAGCGTGGCGGAGAAGCGCGCGGTGTAGTCCATCAGGCCCACGGCGGCGGTCACGGGCGCGGCTTTCGCGAGGAAAAAGGGAAACTCGAACTCGACGTGCGCGCACTCGGAATCAAGGCGGGCCGTGAGTTCGCGGAGGATGGCGACGATGTTATCGACGTGCAGCTCGGGGCCGAATTCCGCGAGCACCTCGACGAAGCGGCTCATGTGCGTGCCTTTGAAATGCTGCGGCAGATCCACGGTCAGCGCCGCGGTGGCGATGGTGTGCTGCACGGCGCGCGCCTTGTCGCGCACCTGCATCGGGTAGCGCAGGGCGCGGATGCCCACGCGGTCGATGGCGATCTGCCGGTCGTCGGGCTGGTTTTGGGTGTCGGTGAGTGGCGGAGCGTCCGTCTTTTCCATGAGCGCAAAGGACATAGCACAGTTCGCTGCGCCGGGAATCGGGAAAGGCGGTGCTACGAGCGCTCGCGGCTCGTCAGCCGATGCATGTCGCGCGAAAAAATGAGGTACGCGCTGCAGCCCAGCATCACTGCCTCCCGGATCAGCATGGCGGTAAACAGCGGGCTGCCCATCGGCGTCATCGTCATCAGGATCACGCCGATCAGCGCCGCCACCGCAAACATCGCGACGAGAATCGCGCGTGCCCAATATTGCCGCCGCCAGATGGCCACGAGCAGGGCCGTCGTCCACAGCGTGCTGCAAATGATCCCCGGAGTCGCGAGCCCCGGCGAGCCGCCGGGGACGGCGGAGACGAGGATGAGCGCCGCCGCGTACCCGAGCGTGCCGTCCCCCGAACTCTGCGATTCCGGGATGTTCTGCCCAAAGGGAACCACGAGCAGCAGAAACGCATCGGCCATGCGGAGCAGGACAAAAATCACGACGAGACCGATGCGCGCGCGGCTGGCCTTGCCGTGGTGGCGCAGTTTGCGCAGGCGCGGCGGCGGACGCGACGGGAGCGGACGGCGCTGTGGCTGCGGCGGGCGGCGCTGCTGCTGCGGAGGCCGGGGTGGCGGCGGGCTCTGTGGCGGCTGATTCTGCGGCGGCAGCGGCGGCGGACCGGGCCTCTCGGGCTGGGGTTGGGGATCGGAACCGGGGGTCATGGCAGGGAAAAAAGTCGCGCGCAAACTGCGCCAGACTTTTCCCGCCCGCGAGCGGAAATATCCGCGCACCGGCATTTCGTGGCGGGCCGGTGTCATCCCGCCACTTGCCTCCCGCCGTCCCGCTCCGCCATGCTCCGCACCGCATGCGCGCCTACCACGATCTCCTCCGCCTCGTCCTCGACCACGGCCATTTCAAACCCGACCGCACCGGCACCGGCACCTCCTCCGTCTTCGGCGCGCAGGCGCGCTTCGATCTCACGGCCGGCTTTCCGCTGCTCACCACGAAAAAGCTCCACCTCAAATCCATCATCCACGAGCTGCTGTGGTTCCTCTCCGGCGACACGAACGTGCGCTACCTCCGCGAAAACGGCGTCACCATTTGGAACGAATGGGCCGACGCCGACGGCGACCTCGGCCGCGTCTATGGCGCGCAGTGGTGCGACTGGCGCACCGCCGACGGCCGCTCGATCCACCAGATCGACGACGTCATCGCGCAGATCAAAACGAACCCCGACTCCCGCCGCCTCATCGTCTCCGCCTGGAACCCCGGCGAAATCGCCGGCATGGCCCTGCCGCCGTGCCACACCATGTTCCAGTTCTTCGTCCTCGACGGTCGCCTGAGCTGCCAGCTCTACCAGCGCAGCGCCGACCTCTTCCTCGGCGTCCCTTTCAACATCGCCAGCTACGCCCTCCTCACCCTCATGGTCGCCCAGGTCACCGGCCTCGCGCCCGGCGATTTCGTCCACACTTTCGGCGACCTCCACCTTTACTCGAACCACCTCGACCAGGCCCGCGAGCAGCTCAACCGCGACCCCCGCCCGCTCCCCGCGATGACGCTGAATCCCGCGATCCGCGACATCCACGCGTTTCGGTTTGAAGACTTCGCGCTCACCGGCTACGACCCGCATCCCTCGATAAAAGCGCCCATTGCGGTGTGAGGGACGATGCAAAAAACCCGCAAGGGCGAGCTGTCGGAAAACGCCGCGTGCCGGCGGGGAATGGAGTTGGCAGCGGGGCGCGGGGTCGCTGATAGTCGCCGCCCATTATGGCCCGCCAATACACGCTTCAGCGCCACGCCGCCGCGGCGGGACCGCGCATTGATTTCGCGGCGGAGCTGAATGCGCAGCAGTGCGCCGCCGTGACTGCGCCGCCGGGGCCGGCGCTGGTCATCGCGGGCGCGGGGAGCGGGAAGACGCGGACGCTGACTTATCGTGTGGCTTATCTCGTGGAGAATGGCGTGCCGCCGTCGAACATCCTGCTGCTGACCTTCACGAACAAGGCTGCGCGAGAGATGCTGGACCGGGTGGCGAACCTTTTGCCC
>JAYVNN010000447.1:0-3147 GCA_043758435.1 Chthoniobacter sp. | reverse complement strand
CACGATCAAGGGAGGCACGCTCCAGGCAGACAGCGCGGGAGTCCTCGGGGCGGGCGGTTCGACGCTGGCGACGGCGCAGAGCATCACCCTCGATTCGGCGCAGTCCTTTCCGTTTGGGGCCACGCTGGACTTCAACCAGGCGTCCGGGGGCGTGACGTTCAACGACCCCAACGTCGCCCGCACGCTCAACCTCACGGCCAACGGCGGGACGGTTTCCGTGGCCGCCATCGGAGCTGAAGTGCTGTTCTCTCGCGCCAACTCGATTTTCAGTCCGAACGGGGTCACGCCGATCCTGAATGTTGGCGGCTTCGGGGCCGTCCGCATGAATGCGTCGCAGAACATGCTGGCCGCGGATTGGCAGGTCAATGGCGGCACCTTGGAAGCGGCGACCGGCACGACGAACGCGCTCGGCTCCGGCAACATTACCGTGAATGACGGCGGTCGGCTGGCGGGCGGCGGTGCAAATACGATCGCGAACAATGTCGTCCTCAGCGGTGGCGACCTCGCCACGCGGACGGCGGATGGGACGATCTTCTCGGGCTTGGTTTCGGTGGTGGCGAACTCCAGGGTGGCGCTCCAGAGCTATTCGACTCCGGCAAATTCGCTGAGTCTGACGATCAGCGGCAGGCTCACGGGATCCAGTGAGCTCCTCGTGCGCGGGAACAATCCGCAAACTGCGACCAGCTCACTCAATCTCACGAACGCGACGAATAGTTTCAGCGGGATTTTCCGAATCGATCCGGCGCAAATCCTTTCCAGCCAGTCCAGCACCGGCGTCGGCACCACCCTTGGCGCGGCGGATGTCATCCTCGCCGGGGGCGCGGGGACCACGGCAAATCCCGCCGTGCTGCGCATTCGCGATAACGGGACGGCCAGCAATGGCGTCCTAGTTTACAACACCGACATCACGGCCAACACCGGAGACGTCAACATCGACATCGACCACGCTACCAATGCGAACGTCGGCAACACAGTGCAGTTCGGAAGATTGAGGATCGACGTGTCCTCGCCCTTGCTCGTGACGGACACCGTCAACGAAACGGTCAACTTCCTGGCGGGCAGCAATTACAAAGCGCTGTTCACCGGTCCGGTCGCAATCAATGGCGATCTGACGGGAAATCCCAACGGCACGGCCGTCGTGAACGTGCCGACCGCCGTGACTTTTCAGGGCGCGATCAGCGGCAATTTTCCGCTCCGAAAAGACGGCGGCGGGCGGCTTGGCATCAACGCGGTCGGCACGGACACGGCCCTCACCACGATCAGCGCGGGCAGCTTGGGCGGAAGCGGCGGGGTCGGCGGCGCGCTCCTTGTCAATCCCGGTGCGACGTTCGCTCCAGGCCAGATCCGCGTCGGAGGGGTTCCGTCACCGGGCGATGGGCCGGGCATTTTTTCCGTGGCGAACAATTTCACCCTCTCGACAGCGTCTTCCGTCTTGTCGATGGAGTTGAGCCACGGTGTCGGCGCCACCCCGGTGGCGGGGACCGATTACGATCAAGTGATCGTCGGGACCGGCAGCGGGTCCATCAGCACCGGCGCGGTCAATCTTCCCGGCGGCACGCTCAACGGCAACCTGACACTCACGATCGGCACGGGGATCCTGATGAATGATCTGTTTTTCCTCATCATCAACGACGGCAACGATCCGATCACCGGCACCTTCGGCGGCACGGGAGTCAGCCGGAAACTCGAGGGCGATGAATTCGTCGTTTCGAGCCAGCGGTTTCGGATCACTTACCTGGCCGATTCTGTGGCCGGGACGTTCACGGGTGGAAATGATGTGGCATTGAAAGCGGTCCCAGAGCCGACCACCGGGATGCTCGCTTTGTCGGTCGGGGCGGGCCTCCTCGGGCTGCGCCGCCGGCGGAGTTGAACGCGCTCCGGTGCCCCGCCGACAGGCCGGCCCGGCTTAAATTTCGGGGATCTCGAGTTCCGCCTGATCGCACTGCGCGAGCCGCCAGTCCCACGGCTTCCAGCCCGCCTTCCGCCAGCGAAACACGCACGGCTCCGCGAGGCCATTGACCCGCTCTTTCACCATCTCGCCGAGCGGTCCCCCAGCGCCGGCGACCGTCAGATGCGCGGGCACGGTGGCGCTTCTGTGCTTCATGGAAATGTCGCCGGTTTGTTGCTTGATCGTTACCCAGATGAATTGCCGAAAAACTTCCTGCGACTCTTTTGTCACAAAACTTTTGTCATGCTGCCAGCGATCGGAATATTGGTCGTCGATGAACTTCGCGAAACGCGGCCAATCACGATTTTCCACTGCCTGGAGCAGGTGCAACTGATGCAGGCGCACCTGCCGCTCCGGTTGCCACAGCAGCGCGCAGTGAATGAACAAAGCCAGCGCGATCGCTCCCGCGCCGGTGCCGGCCATTTTTCGATTCATCGTTCAGACTTGAAATGAAATATCGATCCAATGTCGCGGCGATTCTCCGCAATGTGCATGGCCGGATGCTCGTCTGCGAACGGGTGGACGAGGGGAACGCGTGGCAGTTTCCGCAAGGCGGCGTGGACGAGAACGAAAGCTTCGAGGAAGCGCTCGGACGCGAGCTTTTCGAGGAAATCGGAGTGGAACCGCTGGCCTACCGGATCGTCCTGCGGAAAGGGCCGTATCGCTACGATTTTGGCGACGGCAAGACGAAGCGCGGCTTTCACGGAAAGGAGCAAATCTATTTCTTGTGCGACTTTCGCGGCGACGACGATCACATCAACGTCGCCACGCCCCACCCGGAATTCCGCGCGTATCAGTGGATTCGCCCGGCCGACTTCCAGCTCGCCTGGCTGCCGGAAATGAAACATGAGGTTTACCGGGCGGTGCTGCGCGATTTCTTCGACGTGAAAATCTGATTATTCGGCACGTTTCGTGTTGACCGTAAGAGTGTGAAGCCTCACTACCGCCCGCACTTATGCTGACTCTGGGGATGTTCTCCTTCATTATTGCCGCTTTTTTGGGCTGCGTCTGGTGGGCTTGCCGCGACGAAAGCGTCTGATCCCCGGCCCATCGCGGGCCTTTTACCGATGCCGCAACCGGATGAAATTCGCTGGGTCAAATCGACCGCCAACGAACTAAACAACCTTTTGCAGGTCATCTCCGAATCGAGCCTGCAGCTCGAAAATCTCTGCGTCTCGACCACAGAGACGGACAAATAT
>JAYVNN010000446.1:0-3151 GCA_043758435.1 Chthoniobacter sp. | reverse complement strand
ATGCTCAGCCCCAGCCCGCTCCCGCCGAAGCGCCGCCCGATGCCGCCGTGCGCCTGGTCGAACGGCGAAAAAATCCGCCCGATGTGCGCCTCGTCAATCCCGATGCCCGTGTCCGCCCCGCACAGCCGCAGCGCGTCGCCCGCGTATTCCACCTCGAGCCGGATGAACCCGCGCTCGGTGAATTTCAGCGCGTTGCCGAGCAGATTGTTCAGCACCTGCGTGAGCCGCGCCGCATCGCCCAGCGCGCGCTCCGGCACCTCGGGCGGGAGCGTCATGGAAAAATCGAGCCCCTTTTGCCGCGCGAGCGGCCCGTGGGTCAGCGCGGCGTCGGAGAGCACCTCGCGCAGCGGGAAAACGGCGTGCTCGAAAGTCAGCTTTTGCGCGCGGATTTTCGACCAGTCGAGCGCGTCATTCAGCAGCGCCGTGAGCTGGCGCAAGGCGGCGCGCAGCGAGCGCAGGATCGGCTCCTGATGCGGCGCGGGGCGGTTCCGGTCGAGCACCCGCGCGAGGCCGGCCACGGCGTTCAGCGGCGTGCGGATTTCGTGGCTCATCATCGCGAGGAAATCGTCGCGCCCCGCCGTCGAGTCGTCGGCCTCGCGGCGCGCGGCCTCCAGCTTGTCCACGCTCTCGCGCACGCGCTCGGCGAGCGCCGCGAACTTCGCGCTCAGCGCGCCGATTTCATCCTTCCCCCGGTCCGGCGAGACGAACGCGTGCCCGGCCTCATAACCCGCCACCGCCTCGCTCAGCCGGTGCAGCCGCCCGAGCGGCCCGCGCGCCAGCCAGAAGACCAGCGGAGCCGCCGCGGCGATGCCGAGCAGCGCCGCGAGCAGCGTGCGGTTGCGCGTTTCCGCCAGCCCCGCGAGCCACACCTCCGGCGGACAGACCACGCGCGCCTGCACCTGCCGCGGCGAGCCCGGCGCGATGGGAAACACCAGCTCCCGCACCAGCGTCTGCGCGGGCACGGCGCGGTCTTTGGCAAAGGAAAAATCCGTCCCGAGATCATGGCCGTAGAGATGCCCCGGATCGGGATGCAGCAGGTAGTCGCCGCGCGCGTTCGCGAGCATGAGCTGCACGCCGGGCGCGGCCTGTTTCACGATCTCGTCGAGCAGCGGGCGCAGATCCACATTGATGACCACCAGGCCGAAGAGCGTGCGGCTGTCATCGAGCACCGTCACCGCCGCGCGCAGCGTCGGGAGATACGGCACGGTCAGCGTGCCGAAGTCCTGATTCAGATCCAGCTCCGAGAGCGAGAGCACGCCCGGCCCCGCGGCCAGCGCGTCGCGCACGTAGCCGCGGCTGCCCTTTTGCTGGAGCCGGTCCTTGCGGATCGGCGCGATGCCGCCCGGCGTCTGCGGCGTGCGATCGACCCGCACCAGCTCCCGCCCTTCATCCGCCACGCCGATCAGCCGCACCTGATAGTACGCCGGCTTGCCCCCGGCCAGCGCGAGGAAATCCTGCTCCACCATTTCCTGCCACACCGCCGAGTCCGCCGACCCGCGCCAGCGCATGAACTCCCGCACCGCCGGTGCCGCCGCCACCGTCTGCACCGCGCGCGCGGCATCGCTCACGCCAGCCTCCACCCGCACCCGCACGAGCGCGAGTTCGTGGTCGAGCCGCTCGTCCCACGTCTGGATGAGCTGCTCCCGCGCGCCGCGGTAATTCAGCCAGCTCGACAGCGCCACCAGCACCGCCGCGAGCAAGGCCCAGACCAGAGCGGAGCGCGTGGCGAGAGACATGCGCGGAGAAAATCGCGCGTCTCCGCGAATGGCAATCCGCGATTCGCGCGCGGCGCGATTGCTTGCGCCGCGCGGCTTCGCGCGCATGGTGTGCGCTCTCGAAAATGAAAACCATCCTGCGCGTCTTTGCCTACGTCCGCCGCTATCCGTGGATGGCCGCGGGCATGCTCGCGAGCGCGGTGCTGGCGACGCTGATGGTCGTGGTTTTTCCGAAGGCCACTCAGCTCATCATCGACGACGTGCGCGCGGGGCGCGGCGACCGGCTGGCGTGGCTGGTGCTCGTGGCGGCGGCGTCTTTTTTCGTGCGCGATTTTTTCAATGCGACCCGCATCGTGCTGAACAACACCTTCGAGCAGCGCGTGATTTTCGACCTGAGGAGCGATCTCTACGCGCACATCCAGCAGCTCCCGCTGACGTGGTTCGACAACCGCGCGACCGGCGACATCATGACGAGACTGCTGGAGGACGTGACCGCCGTGGAGCGCGTGTTGATAGATGGGATCGAAGGCGGCGTCATCGCGCTGCTCCAGATCGTCATCGTGGCGGCGATGCTCTTTTCCTACAACGCGCACCTCGCGTGGCTGGCGCTCATTCCCATCCCGCTGCTCGCTGCGGGCGCGCTCATTTACACTCTCACCGCGCCGCAGCGGTATCGCGGCCAGCGCAAGGCGTCGTCGGCGATGAACTCGCTGCTGCACGACAATCTCGCGGGCATCCGGCAGATCAAAACCTACGTTCGCGAACGGGAGGAGCACGCGCGGTTCAACGGCGTGAGCGACCAGCTTCGCACCACCACGCTGACGGTGATGAAGGTGTGGGCGATCTACAATCCGCTGATGAGTTTCCTCGGCGCGTGCGGCGCGGTGCTCGTGGTCGGCTTCGGCGGGCGCGCGGTGCTGCGTGGGGAAATGGGCGTGGGCGATCTCGTGGCGGTGCTGTGGCTGGTCGGCGCGCTGTATGACCCGGTGGGGAAACTCCACTCGCTCAACCAGCTCGTGCAGGCGGGGCGCGCGGCGGGTGAGCGCGTCTTCGAGATTCTCGACACGCCCGCCGAGCCTGGCCGCGTGGAGCATGACGAACCGGTGAGCATCACCGGCGACGTGCGTTTTCAGGACGTGGGTTTCGCGTATTCCGAGGAGCTGCCCGTCCTCCACCACATCACGCTCCATGCGCGGCCCGGCGAGACTGTGGCGCTCGTCGGCCAGACCGGCGCGGGCAAGTCCACGCTCGTGAATTTGCTCACGCGTTTCTACGAATTCGACGACGGCGAAATCCTCATCGACGGAAAACCGCTCCGCGATTTCTCGAAAAGCGCTCTCCGCTCCGCGGTCGGCATGGTCACGCAGGAGAGCTTCCTTTTCAACGGCTCCATCCGCGACAACCTCCGCCTCGGCAAACCCACCGCGACCGACCCC
>JAYVNN010000445.1:0-3156 GCA_043758435.1 Chthoniobacter sp. | reverse complement strand
GGCCCCAGCGTGCGCCCGCCGCAGCCCGACGGCGTGACCGAAACGGCCTACGGCTCGCCGAAATGGACCGCCAGCACCGGCCCCGACCGCTACCGCCGCAGCCTCTACACCTTCGCCAAACGCACCGCCCCGTTTGCCCTCTACAACACCTTCGACGCCCCGACCGGCGAAGCCTGCATCGCCCGCCGCGACCTCTCCAACACCCCGCTCCAAGCCCTCGCCCTGCTCAACGACATCGTCTTCCTCGAAGCCGCCCAAGCCCTCGGCAAAACCCTCGCCGCGCAAAGCGGCACCGTCGAAAACCGCATCCGCACCGCCTTCCGCCGCCTCCTCACCCGCCCGCCCACCGACGAGGAAACCACGCTCCTCGCCCGCTTTTTCACCGCGCAAAAAGCCCGCTTCACCACCGGCGAACTCGACCCCAAAAACCTCGCCCCCGAAGCCTCCGGCGACCCCGCCGACCGCGCCGCCTGGACTGCATTGGCACGCGCCCTTTTCAATCTCGACGAAGCCGTAACCCGGAGCTGAGCACAATCAGCGAATCATCAAGCAACACGCCCGGCAGACATTTGCCTCCCTCGTTGCGACCTTTACCGAGTATCTGAACTGAGCATGAACGCCGCGCCCACCCAGGAATACCTCAACGGCCTCGTTACCGAGTTGCGCAAACTCCCGGCTGAAACCGGCTGGGTCGAATTCAAGGAGAACAATTCAAACCCCGAGGACATCGGCGAATACCTTTCGGCGCTGAGCAATACCGCCGCACTTTACGGCAAGGCGAGTGGCTATGTGGTCTGGGGTGTGAAAGACGGTACGCACGAAGTTGTCGGAACCACTTTTCAGCCGACGCTCACGAAGAAGGGAAACGAAGACATCGAAAGCTGGCTGGTTCGCCTCCTCAATCCGCGGCTGCATTTCCGATTCTACGAAGTCACTCACGAAGGCCGGCCCGTTGTCGTGCTCGAGATTCCCCGCGCTCACGGGAAGCCCGTCCAGTTCCAAGGGGTGGAGTTCATTCGCGTTGGTTCGTACCGCCAAAAGCTCAAAGACCATCCGCAGATCGAAAAGGAACTCTGGCGCATCTTCGACACGACAACATTCGAGGAGGCCGTAGCGCTGGAACGCGTCGATGCCGATGAATTGCTGTCGTTGCTCGATTATCCCAGCTACTTCGACCTCCTCGATCAGCCGCTCCCGAGTGACCGCGCCAAAATTCTCGCGCGGCTTGAGGAAGGTCGGATGATTGCGCCAAATCAAGCCGGCAAATGGGACATTACCAATCTCGGTGCCATCCTCTTCGCGAAGAATCTCAACTCGTTCAAGACGCTCAGCCGGAAAGCGGTGCGCGTCGTGGTCTATGAAGGCAAGGGTCGCCTGAAAACCATCCGCGAGCAGGTCGGGCGAAAAGGTTATGCCTCGGGATTTGAGCGCCTGATCGAGTTCGTGAATGCCCTGCTCCCGCGCAATGAGATCATCGGCAAGGCCCTTCGCAAGGACGTTTCGATGTATCCCGAGCCTGCCATTCGTGAGCTGATCCCAAACGCCCTGATTCACCAAGATTTCTCCATTACCGGCAGCGGGCCCATGATCGAAATTTTTGCGGATCGCATGGAAATCACCAATCCTGGCCTTCCGCTCATCAATACCCAGCGCTTCCTAGATACTCCTCCCCGGTCACGCAATGAAACGCTCGCGTCCTTCATGCGCCGGGTCGGCATCTGCGAAGAACGTGGCAGCGGCGTGGACAAGGTCGTCTTCCAGACCGAATTCTACCAGTTGCCCGCGCCTATTTTCGAGACGGCTGGCGACTCGACCCGGGCCGTTCTCTTTGCCCACAAGGAACTGCGCGAAATGGACCGCGCCGATCGCTCCCGCGCCTGCTACCTCCACGCCTGTCTTCGCTACGTCGAGCGCAACCCCATGACCAATTCCAGCCTCCGCGAGCGGTTCGGGATTGCTGAGAAAAACAGTTCCATGGCCTCCCGTATCATTCGCGAAGCGATGGGTGACGGGCTCGTCAAACCCTACGACCCGGAACAGGGAAAGAAGTATGCAAAATACCTCCCATTTTGGGCGTGAAGCATGACCACTTTCTTATTTGACGGCTATTTGACTGGAAAGCCGCCGGGAGCCTCCCCGGATGCTTTCCCGCACCCGAAGCGGGCACCTTTCCTCTGTGCCGCAGCGGTTTTCGCCGCATCGGCTTATTTGACTGAGAATCCCGTTTGCCACATGCCCTCGAAGCTTGCGCTCGCTTCGCCAATCAAAACGTGCGCCACAAGCGCAAGATCGCAGCCCGGCGAGCGCATGCGTAAACTGGTCTTCCTAGCCAGCTTCGATGCCTAAGCGGAGTATCCCACCATGAATCACAAATCTCTCATCGCCCGCCGCCATTTCCTGCGCGACTGCGGCGTGGGGCTTGGGAAAATGGCGCTCGCCGGGTTGCTGACGGAGGCCTTTTCGCCCGCCGCACGAGCCGCGGCGGGGACGAATCTCCTCGCGCCGAAGCCGCCGCATTTTCCGGCGAAGGCGAAGCGGGTGATCCACCTGTTCATGGCTGGCGCGCCGAGCCAGCTCGATCTTTTCGACTACAAGCCGGAGCTGACGAAGCTGGAGGGGAAGCCGCTGCCGGCGTCGGTCATCGGCGGGCAGCGGTATGCGTTCATCCGGCCGGATGCGGCGGTGCTGGGGCCGCGGTTCAAGTTTCAAAAATACGGACAGAGCGGCGCGGAGCTTTCCGAGATGCTGCCGCACCTGGCGAAAATCGTGGACGAGATTTGCCTCATCAAATCGGTGAGCACGGATCAGTTCAACCACGCGCCGGCGCAGATTTTTTTCAACACGGGCTTTCAGCAGCCGGGGCGTCCGTGCCTAGGCTCGTGGGCGCTCTACGGGCTCGGCGCGGAGACTCAGGAGTTGCCGGCCTTTGCGGTGATGAGCACGGGCAGCGGCATCAGCGGCGGCGCGGCGAACTGGTCGAGCGGCTTCATGCCCACGATCTACAACGGCGTGCGCCTGCGCACCTCGGGCGACGCGATCCTCGATGTCGGCAGCCCAGCGGGCATCGACGCGAAGCTCCAGCGCGACACGCTCGATCTCGTCGCCACGCTCAACCAGCAGCGCCTCGCGCGCGACGGCGACCCGGAGATCGCCACG
>JAYVNN010000444.1:0-3162 GCA_043758435.1 Chthoniobacter sp. | reverse complement strand
TGCGAGCCGCCGCCTTCCTTCTGCCAGTCGCGCGCGCTCACGTCATTCGCGCAGGTGTAGCCGAGCACGTAGTCGAGCGCGTCGGCGCGCGACACGTTCTTGCAGCGTCGCCCGATCACCACCGCGAGTTCACATTCGTAATCCACCTTCGCGCTCGCCAGCCAGCGCGGCAGCTCGATCGGGTCGCCGGGGTTTTGTACCGACGCCGGATTTTTGCAAAAGAGCACGGGAAACTGCGGCAGCGGCGCGTTCGTCTCCGCGGCGTGCTGGCGGTAGTTCAGCCCGATGCAGAGCACCGCGCGCGGTTCGAGCGGCGCGAGGATTTTGCTGACGGGTGCTTGCTCTCCAGTCGGTTCGAGCTTTTCAAAAAGCGTGCCGCGCAGCTTCGTGGCCGTGCCGTCGGCGTGCTGCTGCGCGTAACCGATGGTGCCGTCGGGCGATTGGTAGCGGATGATTCTCATTAGTGTCTTATGCAGGTGAAAAAGGATTTTGGCACGCTCTCTCGCGTCTTTGGCGCGTTCCGTTTTCCCATGCTGGCAGTAAACGGGCAGGCCAACGGCGCACACCTGCTGGGGAGATTCCATTTCGCGGTTTGGAGTGGTTGAGTTCGCGCGAAGATTCCCTCGTGGCCCTGCCGTCCTGCCGCCCGCCACGAAGCACAGCTTCCCCGCGCAAAGGATGGCGTGACGAAGTCCTCAACTTCGTAACGAGGAGCAAAGAACCGCTGCCGGATCGTGGACATCCCAACCGGATTTCGCCAAAGGCTGCTGCCGTGAAACTGCCCGCCGATGCGGTGATCGCCCCCGAGAAGCTGACCCGCTATTTGCTCGTCCGGCAGGCGCGCGGCGACAAGTCGGCGTTCCTCGCCCGAGCCGGCTACACCGCTGCGAATCCCGACCGGCTGCTGCACGACCAGCGGAGCCAGATGCTGGCGCAAGACGCCGCGCCGCTGGAAGTCACACCGTTCGGCCAGCTTTACGAAATCCTTGCGCCGCTCACCGGCCCAAACGGCACCACCCTGCGCATCCGTTCCATTTGGATGAAGGAGCACTTGTCCGGCGTCACGAAGTTCATTACCCTGATGCCCGCTAAAAGGAGCTGACATGCGATTCGAACTCTATACCGACGCCGCCCTGACCCGCGACATGCCCGCGCTGGGACTGCGCCGTGGCGACGTCGTCAAACTCATCGACCACCACGTTGCTCCCGATGGCGGGGAAGGCTACTCCATCGAAGTCTGCAACGCCGTGGGCGAGACCCTCGCCGTCACCACCGTCCCCGCGGCCGCACTCGAAGCTCTCCGCGAAGATGAAGTCTTCACCGTCCGGCCCCTCGCTCCGGTGGCGTGATCGGGTTCGTGCGTTGACTTTGTGCCCGATTCCACCCCTGCCACGAAGCCCAGCTTCCCCGCTCAAGCATGGCGTTACGAAGTCCTCAACTTCGTAACGAGGGAAAAAATCCCGCTGGAAGGAAGCCGTCGTCCGCCAGGCCGGGGCATGACGCGCGGGCAAGTCCCCGCCTTCTTCAGCAAGGTCCGCGCACTCGCCACCCTCGCCGAAATGCGCCACAGTAGCGGACAGGCATCCGTCTTTCGCGGGGAGCTGCCGGACGAATAATCGATCCTCGTTCCTCGTTGACGCCCCAGAATGGGCAATGCTTATCGTCGCGCGAACCACCGCTATCTTGTATGTCAGACCCAGCATCATCACCTCAAATCCTAGATCTGTCCGTTTACACCACCCTCGACTGCGAGAGGATCGAGCAAGCCATCAGCGACGAGTTCATTGAGTTAGCCGAGAATGTCGCATGGGTACGTGCGAAAGAGATTCTCAATGAACTGGGTGAAGGCGATGTCGTCCTGCCCGTAATCCTGGCGGACTCTATTAGCGGGCAACGCGGCATCATGGCTTGGGGCGTGGCGAAGATGATCACGACTGAGAGCAATCAAACTCACATCCGATTGGAGCAAGTGAAGGCCATTGCAGCTTGACCAACTGTGGACTCTTTGGTTTGTGAGAGCACTGGCGAGCCCTTGTCAGAAAACGATCAGCGGCCGTATCGAATCGTGGAGACTCCATCCTTCCTCTATGAAGACTCAAAGACCTATGTGTTCACGTGGAACCCCGCAGAGAAAGTGCCAATCGAAACCTTCGCAAACTGGCGCTCGCAGATTCTGGACAAACGGTTCCCACTGGATCAATGGACTTGTTACTCGGTCAACAAAGTGCGAGCCGGGGATCGTTTCATCATGCTGCGGACCGGTGATGCGCCGCGAGGAATGGTTGGGTGGGGTTGGATTCGCAGTAACGGTCGTACCGAGGACGGCGGGCATGTCGATATCCTCTGGGAGTATGTGCTCGACCCCAACGAGCCGCTTGATATCCAGTCGATCGAAGGGGCGGAATCATTTTGTGCACCGCGACGCGGTGGTGTTGAGCTGGACGCTAAGTTTCACGACATCATTTGGCAGGCTTGGGACCAACGTCGGGAAGACGAACCCGCGCAATTTGATAAAGCAGCCGATGAGTCGGATTCTACTCCTAGTCTATCCGCTCAACCACCCACCTCTGTCTCGCCTGCACTTGAACTCACCGAAGACACCGCATCGAGTCTCGAAGGCCGACTCATCCCAACCTGGAGCACACGCCGAGAGCGTGATGCCAAGAATCGCGCGCGCTGCCTAGAGGTTCATGAACCTCGCTGCCTCGTCTGCAAGATGAGCTTCCTCGAAGAGTATGGGGAAATCGGACGCGACTTTATCCATGTGCATCACGAACGCCCGTTGGCGAGCAGCGACGCCGACAATGGCACCGTCCATGTTCCTGCGTGCGATATGAAACCCGTGTGCCCCAACTGCCATGTCATGCTTCATCGAGGCATGAATGCACAAAAAGGAGAAGTTCGTTCCATTGCCGAACTCCGCGCCCTTCGCGGGCAGGCAAAGGCTGCAAGTTAATAGGCGTTTGGATTGGAGAAGGAGATTGCGGAACTCACGGGCGAGGTGCCGCCTGACATTGGGTAGAGTTCGCGACAGGCGCGCTTTTTGCCGAGCAACGAATGCGACGCTTCTTCCGGTTTTAGAGTGGGTAGAGATTGAGCTTTCCACAGAAGAAGAGGATGCGGGTCCGGTAGTTGAGGAAGGAGCGGAAGCCGCGCGCGTTC
>JAYVNN010000443.1:0-9819 GCA_043758435.1 Chthoniobacter sp. | reverse complement strand
CCTTGAACTCGCGCAGCACCGCCGGCAGCACATGCTGGCAGGCCGTGGTGCTCGCGCCGATGCGCAGCCGCGAGCTGCCCCACTTGCCGAGGTGGCTGAGATGCGAGCGCGCGGACTCCATCTCGGTCAGGATTTTCTGCGCGTGGACGAGGAGCTGTTCGCCGGCCTGCGTGAGCACCACCGTTTTGCCCATCCTGTCCAAAAGGCGACAGCCGATCTCCTGCTCCAGCGCCTTCATGGAGTGGCTGATCGCGGACTGGGAAAGGTGCAGCTCCTTCGCCGTGGTGGTGAAGCTGGCCGTGCGGGCGAGGATCGAGAAAGCGCGGAGCTGTCTGCTGTCAAGCGGTTGCGACATGGATGAACGGGTTTCATCATCCACCGCGGAAAGTCGAAAGCTATTTATGCGCACCTGCAAAGAAAGTGGCGCGGGATTCCAGCCTGCGAAAGCCCGCCGGGCATCCCGGCCCGGCGAAAGAAGTGCGGGCAGCAAGCAAATGCCCGAAGGCGGCTTTTTTTTGCCGCACGGTTTTTTTCAGCGCCGGGCGTGGGTCGCGGGCCGGCCGCAGGCGCGGTAGATCGCGTCGAGTTCGCGGGCGAGCGTGGCGCGCTCGTTTTCGAGCGCCTTTTGTTTTTCCTTCGTCAGCGGTTCGGCCCTCGCCGTTTTCTCCCGCAGCGCGCGTTGGCCGACGACGGCGGCGCTGAACGGACACAATGGCTCCTTGCCCTCCGCGCCTGCGCAGCGGTGCCAGCACACCCCGTCGGCCTGCTCGGCGGCGGTGAGTTCGCGCCGTTTTCCCGCGCCGTCGAGCTGTTCCACTTGGACTTTTTTTCCCTGAGCCCAGGCGCGGCGTTGCGGATCCGCGAGCGGGCCGGAAAAAAGCCCGGCCAGCAGTTGGATCGTGGCCGCGCAGCCGTGGGCGATGCTCGCCGCCTGGTCGCGACGGCGAAAGCCGAGCATGGGGTGAAAGGCGAAGGTGCTGCACAGCCACTGCGGTTTCACGACCGCCACCTCAAGGTTCAGCGGGAGATTTTCATCCAGCGGATTGAAACCCTTCTCTTCCGATTTTTTCCGCTGCCCGATGATCTGCCGGATGTATTTCTGCGCGCCGGCAAACTTGGAAATCTTCTCATTGTAGCGCAGCTCCCCGGCGCGGCTCTTTAAGACGGGCCACGAGCCGGCGGACTCCTGGATTTTCTCCGGCGGAAAAAGATTCCCGTCCGTCCAGTCCTCCGGGTCGGGTTCGAGCGAGGCCGTGAGGATGAGGTGCGGCACTTCGGGCCGGTGCAGGTAGCGCCAGCAGCCCGTCGTCTTCTCCTCCGCGGAGAGGTACTCGACCACGCTGTCGAGCGGCAGATTGTCCATCACGCCGCCGTCGCAAAACTGGTCGGCGCTATTCGTTTGCGCAAAAAGTTCCCACGACCAGCGCGGGCGAAAGACCGCCGGAAACGCGCTGCTCGCGAGCAGGCCGGGGAGGAGCTGCGCGTCGTTTTCTGCGCGGAGGATTTCGAGCTTTCCTTTCGTCAGGTTCGTCGCCGTGCCGAGGAGTTGAAAACCGGGCCACTGGTCTGCGGCGGCCGCGCGGGTGGCAAAGTAGTCGAACTCGGCGTGGGCCGGCGGGCGGTCGTTGAAAATGATGCCGTTGATGAGCATCTCCAGCGGCTCGGGGCCGAGGAGCTCGAGCCCCACGCCGGACTGGTCGAGCCAGTCCTGGACGAAGCCTTTCACCTGGCTCCAACTGCTGCGGTAGTCGCCGGTGCGCAGGGTCTCGGCAAAGTCGCGCAGCTCGAAGGGGCTGATGTAGAAAACCCTTTCGAGCCCGGCGATGACGCGCCGCGCGCGGTCGGCCAGCGGCGCGCTCGCGCCGGTGTCGTAGCGGCGGAAAAAGAGGTCGGCATCGCGCAGCGAAAAGTCCGCCCCGGCGGCGCGCACGGAAAGATGGCGGACGAAATCCGCGAAGCGATCTGTCATCACGAACTGGTCGATGGCGAGGAAAGTTCCGGCAAGCCGCTGCATTTGAAAACGCCTCGCGTCGTGGTTTTCGCCTCGCAGCACGCGGCCGATCAGCGCGCCGATGATCGTGCCGACGGACGCGCCCACGACGATGTCTGGCAGCAGTCCGAGTTCGCTCACGGCATTGGCAAAGCCGACCTGAAAGACGCCGCGGAAAACGCCGCCGCTGAAAAGAAAGGCGACCGCCGGATCGCGGGAAGTATCGTCATTGATCTTCGACCGGTCTTGCGCGGGCGGTGCGGCTGCAGCCGCGATTTTCCACGGCAGCCGGACGTGCTGCGGGAGCGCGTCTTCGGCCGGGGTGCGTCCGCGGATGGCGGCACAGCGCTGGCAGATGTCCGGGAGACCGGGGCCAGGGTTGACGGCGGAGCTGTTGCCCGGCAGCGGACGGAGCAGCGGGGTTTTTTCTTCCTCAAAAAGACGCTTGCACGGCACGTAGGCGGCGTCGCCGCGGACGGTGATCTCGCGGCGCTGCCACAGCCCGAGAGCGACCTCGTGCAGGCCAGGGTCATTCTTGCGCGCCTCCTCATCCTTGGGCGCTTCCTCCTCGGTGAGCAGCCGCTCGAGCAGCGCGCAGCAGCCATCGGCCACGGCGGATTCCATGAGCGCGCGGCGCTCCTCGGCGTTGGCTGCGCCGGGGATGCGCGTGTTCAGATCGAGCGGGCGCGGCGGCGTGAGATGGATCAGCTCGGTGAGGAAAAAAGCCTTCTTCTTCCCCGGCTGCCCATCGGGCGGCGGCAGATCGAAGACTGCGCCGCTCGGCGGCAGCGCGCGCTTGTAGGTCTCGACGAGTTTTTTCGTGAGCTGCGCGTCCTGAAAACGCTGGAGCTGCAGCGCCCGCAGGCCCACGTCCACGAGCCGCGTGTAGGTCTCGACGCGGCCCGGCAGGGCGTCCTGCTCAATGGGCAGCAGGGGCACGGAATAAATGCGCACCTTTGGGTGTTTTTCGCGGATGATTTTCACCGTCGCCTCGTCCTCGCGCAGGCAGCCGAGCGCCTCGGTCACGGGATCGTTGGACACGTTCACGCCGTCGATGAACCACTGCCGGCGCGGCACTTTGCCGGGCACCCGCAAGGACTGCGCGCGGAAGAAAGGCACGACCGCGCACGCCGCCATGAGCGCATCCACCACGGACGCCCGGCGGGGCAGCGCCTCAATGCGGCCGGTGCGGAGATTCGCGGCGAGCGGCACGACTTTGAGGGGCCGCCAGGGGCAGTTTTTTTCGTAGGCGTCGAGTCGGCGGCGGTGGCGGTTGGGCGCGGCCCGGACATCTGCGGGTTCGGAGCGCAGCGCGCGCCCGAGGCCGGTGTCGAGGCGGAATTCGCCGAAGTATTTCGGATCGAAAAGCCGGACGAGGGCTTCTTTCAGCGCGTAGGAATCGCCGAGGTCGGAGAGGATGGAGTAGTGTTCGAGCAGCAGCGAGCCCACCTGCCCGCAGCGGCGGAGGCGGCGGGGAAAATCCGCGAACCAGCCCTCCGTGTGCCGCGCAAAAACGGCGCGTTTTTTTCTCACTCCCGGCCACGCCACGAGACTGAGGAGCGCCACGAGCGCCACGAACGGTGCGGCGGCCAGCGCGAAAAAGGGCAGCAGCACCGCGAGCGCGAGCGCGCCGGCGAGCAGCAGGAGCGGCAGGACGCCGCTGAGCAGCCCCGCGAGGAGCGCGAAACCCACCAGCCAGCACGCCGCCGCGCCGAGCCTGCGCCGCCCGGCGTTCGCGTCGAACATCATGGCCGCGGCCTCGACTCCCTGCTCGCGCTTCGGCGCGGAGCCGCGCGCGAGCTGCAGCAGGCCTTCGCGCACGGTCATCAGGGCTAGGCGACCGAGCGGCTGGCTGAGCACGGCGCAGTGGCGCGCCGCGAGCCACCAGCCGCGGCCCAGGAGTGCGGCGCGCGCCGCGCACATTTTCCACCAGACGAGTTCGTGCGCGGCATTCCAGCCGAGCTTCAGCCGGATGAAACGCACGACGGTGCCCACGCTCACGCGCACCTCGAGCAGGCCGTTGAGCAGCCGGATGACCCCCGCCCGCGTGGCGATGGACTCCTCGCGCGTGCGCCGCTCCGCGCCGAAATGCCGCGGCAGCACCACGGACTTCAGCGCCTGCCGGTGGGTCGTCTCGTAGAGGTCCGGGAGAAAGCCGCGGAGCACCGTGGCCGGGGCGTTGCGGTAGCCTTCGAGGAATTCCAGCAGCCGAGCGACCTGCGCGGCGAGGCGCTGCTCGGTGGAGTCGCCGGCGTCGCCGGCCTGGAGGATTTCGGCGAGCGCCACGGCGTTGATCGCCCCGGCGGAAATGCCCGCGATCATGTCCAGAGGCCGCTTGCCGGCGATGCGCCCTTCCGCTAGGAGCAGCGCGTGGGCGATGCCGAGCTGCATCACCGCATCGAGCCCGCCGCCGTGAAAAGCGAAGATGCGAAAGGGCGGGCGCGTGTCTTCCCGGGGGCCGGGCTTTCCGTCGGCCGCTTTGGCCGGGGCCGTCGTGGCGGGCGCTGCGCCGGTGGTTTTTTCCGCTGTCTGCGTGCTCATATTTCAATCCTCCAAACTGCACCGTAGCCTGCCCGCTCCGCCCCACCGTGCCAAGTCGGTAGTGGCTCCATTTGAAAAAGCGTGTCATCCCGAGCGCAGCGCAGGCGGAAAGGTGGGCGCAGCGCAGTCGAGGGATCTCGGTGGTTCATTAGCGTACCGTGCTGGATCGGACCGCCGGGGTCCCTCGACTGCGTTCCGTCCCGCCTGCGCCCGCACGGAACTCCGCTCGGGATGACACGCTTTTTCAAATTGAGCCACTACCCAAGCTCTTTGCTCACGGCTCACGGCTCACGGGCGCGGAATTTTCCGCCTCGCGCTGGGGAAAAAACCGTGGCAAATGTCCAGCGCGTTTTTTCCACCGCACCCACCCGCCATGCACATCCCGGACAAATCCATCTATCTCCCGCGGCGCACTTTTCTCCGCGGCCTCGGCGTTTCGCTCGCGCTGCCTTTTCTCGAGTGCATGCTCCCCACGGTGCGCGCGGCGGTCGGCGGTGCGGTGCGGCGCATGGTCTTCGTCTATATGCCGAACGGCATGGACATGGATAACTTCACGCCGAAAGCCGTGGGCAAAGACTTCGAGCTGCCGTCGATTCTCCAGCCGCTCCAGCCCTACAAAACGCAGTTCAACGTGCTCAGCGGACTCGCGCATCGCAACGCCACCGCGCTCGGCGACGGCGCGGGCGACCACGCGCGGGCGAACGCCGCCTTCCTCACCGGCGCGCATCCGCGCAAAACGGCGGGCGCGGACATCGCGGTGGGTATTTCCGCGGATCAGGTCGCCGCTTTGCAGATCGGAAAAAACACGCGTCTGTCTTCGCTCGAACTGAGCTGCGAAGGCTCGCTGCGGCAGGCCGGCGCGTGCGACTCGGGCTACGCGTGCATCTACCAGCACAATATTTCCTGGCGCAACGAGAACACCCCGATGCCCCCGCTCGGCGACCCGCGCATCGTCTTCGAGCGCCTTTTCACCAACGAGGAAGACCCCGATCTCGCCGCCGGCAAGGCGCTCCGCGAAAGCTGCCGCGGCTCGATCCTCGACGTGGTGCGCGAGGACGCGAAGGCTTTCCAAAAAAACCTCGGCGCGACCGACCGCCGCAAGATGGACGAGTATCTCACCGGCCTGCGCGAGACCGAGACGGCCATCCAGCAGGAGGCGAAATTCAAGGCCACCGCGCCCAAGCCGAGCAGCATGGAAAAGCCCGAGGGCATCCCCGGCGATTTCACCGAGCATGTGAAAATCATGTACGACCTCCTCGCCCTCGCGCTCCAGACCGACGCCACGCGCGTCGCGACGATGATGGTGCAGCACGACGGCAGCAATAAGCCCTATCCCTGGATCGGCGTGACCGACGGCCACCACGACCTTTCGCACCACGGCAACAGCCAGGAAAAAAAGGACAAGATCGCCAAGATCAACCGCTACCACATGGAGCAGTTCGGCTATTTTCTCGGCAAACTGAAAGCCATGCGCGAAGGCAGCGGCTCGGTGCTCGACAACTCGATGATCGTCTGCGGCAGCGGCATCGGCGACGGCAACGCCCACAATCACAACGAACTCCCCGTGATCCTCGCCGGCAGCGGCGGCGGCGCTTACGAAAGCGGCAAGCATATCCGCTACTCCAAGGACACGCCGATGACGAATCTCTACATGTCCATGTTCGACAAAATGGGCGCGAAAGCCGACCGCATGGGCGACAGCACGGGCGTGCTGAAGGACATCTAGCCCTTCCGGTCGATCCACTTCCGCCCGGTGGCGAGGGCGGCGAGCGTTTGCGCGAGGCGGGAGGCGCGGGTTTCCGGGCGCTTGGCGGTGGTGAGCCAGACGAGGTATTCGCGCTGGCAGCTCGGCGAGAGCTTTTGAAAACCGGCCGCCGCGGCGCGTTTGGTTTTCAGCGCCTTGGTAAAAAAATCGGGGACGGGCCAGGGCTCGCGCTGACGCTGCGGGGCGCGGGGCACGTCGGGTTGGGCGTCAAGTTCGACGGCGGCGTGGAGGAGTTTGCGCAGAGCGTTGCGGTCGAGGGCGGTGGGCTCGGTCACGCGGATGGAGCGGATGTTGGTGTTCGTTTCACCGCCGGACAAAAGCCGGGCGGGATCGGGCAGTTCGGTGCCGCGGAAGAAGACGATGCTAAGGTACCGTTTGCACGGGCTGAGCGCGCAGACCAGCTTGCGGCCGGTGAAGGCGAGCGTGTTCCATTTGATGGACTCGGCGAGGTCCGGCTCCCAGCGGAAAAAGGACTCGCGCAGTTCCGCGGCGAGCGGGCGGGAGAAAGCGGGCGCGGCTTCGAGCCAGGCGTCGGGGTTTTTGGTTTTGGCGCGCGAGACATCCATCGGCGCCGGGGATAAAACACCGCCCAAAAAAATGCAAACGGGACTCTACGCACGAGGCGCAGAGTCCCGCTGGAACCACTAACGAAAGGGGTTACATCTTCGGCATGAGCACGGTGTCGATGACGTGGATGACGCCGTTCGACGCGGCGATGTCGGTCTTCACGACCTTCGCGTTGTTCACCATCACTTTGCCCTTGGCGGCTTTCACGTCGAGCTCACCGCCTTGCACGGTCTTGGCCATCATCGTTTTCACATCGGCGGCCATCACTTTGCCGGCGACCACATGGTAGGTCAGGATCGCCGTGAGCTTGGCCTTGTTCTCGGGTTTGAGCAGATCCTCGACAGTGCCCTTGGGCAGCTTCGCAAAGGCTTCATTCGTCGGCGCGAAAACGGTGAAGGGGCCGGGGCCGCTCAGGGTTTCGGCTAGTCCGGCGGCTTTGATCGCGGCGACGAGGGTGGAAAAGTCGGGGTTGCCTGCGGCTACGGCGACGACGGTTTTGGGTGCGTCATCGGCGGCGACGACGTGCGGGGCGAGCGGGCTGACGAGCAGCGCGGTGAGGGCGAGGGCGAGGAGTTTTTTCATAAGGGTCTTTCTGTTTGTTGATGCGGGTTGGTTTGGCTGCGCCCGGTCATCGGGCGTGCTACCAAAACGCCGTCCCTCCCCGCCGTGGGTGTTTCTTTATTTTCCTAAAAGATCGCCCGCGCTGCATCCGCGGGCGGTCAGGTTACGTGCGCCGCATCCCGCGGCTGGCCGTCCGCCGCTGGCAAGACGGCGCCCGCTCACCGCAGCGGGTCGTCCGGGCGGAGTATCCAGGCGCTCGGATGCGCTTCCATCCCGACGCGCGGGTAATATTCCACCGCGCTGGGAGCAGAGAGCAGGATGAGGAGCGCGCGCCCGCCCGCCGCCTGCGCGTGCCGGATGAGTTCGCGGCCGATGCCGTGGCGCTGGTGCGAGGCGCGCACGGCGAGGTCGGAGAGGTAGGTGGCGAAGGACCAGTCCGTGAGACTGCGGGCGATGCCCGCGAGCAGTTCGCCGTCCCATGCGGTGATGACGAGATTCGCTTCGCGCAGCATCGTGGCCATGCGTTCGCGGTCACCTACCGGGCGGCGTTCGCCAAGGGTGGAGGCGCGATACAGTTCGATGACCGCATCAAGGTCGAGGTCGTTGCCGGTGCGATAAATGATCCCGGTCATAGCCGTTCAACCGAGCAGCGTGCGGGCGTGGGCGAGCGCGGCTTCGAGCTGCGCGGGGTCTTTGCCGCCGCCGCGGGCGTTGTCGGGTTTGCCGCCGCCTTTGCCGCCGACGAGCGGGGCGATGGCTCCGATAATTTTGCCGGCCTGCACCTTCGCGGTGAAATCGGCGGACACACTCGCGATCAGGGCGACCGCGCCGTGGGCGCTGCCGCCGAGGACGACCACGCCGGCGAACTGCCCTTTGAGCGCGTCGGCCACTGTCTGGAGGGTGTCGCCGTCGGCGTGGCCGAGGTTGGCGATGATCGCGGGCACGCCGCCGATCTTCTCCACCTTCGCCAGCAAATCCTTCGCGCGCCCCGCGGCTTCGCGTTGCTGGGCGGACTTGAGCGCTTTCTCGAGTTCCTTTTCGTGGGCCAGCAGCGCGTCCAGTTTCTTCTCCACGTCGGCGAGGGGTGCGCCGATTTTTGCGGCGAGCGCGTGGAGGCGCTGCATGTCGGAAAGCGCGGCGTCGTAGGCGGTGAGCCCGGCCACGGCTTCGATGCGGCGGACGCCGGCGGCGATGGCCGCTTCGCTCACGATCCGGAAAAGCCCGATCTCGCCCGTGGCCCGCGTGTGCGTGCCGGCGCAGAGCTCTTTGGAAAATCCGCCGATGTCCACGAGCCGCACGGTCTCGCCGTATTTGTCGCCGAAGAACTGCATGATGTCCGCGCGTCCCTTCACTTCGGCATAGGCGACCTCGTTCCATTGCACGGCGGCGTTTTCCACGATCCGCCCGTTCACCAGCCGCTCAATGTCGCGCACCTGCGCGGGCGTGAGCGCGGCGCTGTTGAAGTCGAAGGTCAGCTTGTCCGGCCCGACGAAGCTGCCTTTCTGCGTGGCCTCGCGCGAGACCACCTCGTGCAGCGCCCAGTGCAGCAGGTGGGTCACGGTGTGGTGCCGCTGGATGGCGTTGCGGCGCGCGGGATCGACAGTAATGATTACGCCTTCTCCCGACTCGGGTACACGACCTTCGATTAACGCGGCGCGATGCACGAAGACGTTACCCTTCTTTATGGTATTGAGCACCTTGAGTCGGCCCACTTCGGTGAAATCCGAACCCGGCACATGAATGACTCCGGTATCACCCACTTGACCACCCATCTCGGCGTAGCAAGCGGTGCAGTCGAAGATCATATTAATCTCATCTGCGCTTTTGCCGGGTTGAGTCCCGACGACCGCTGCCTCCGCCTTAAGATAATCATAGCCGACAAAAAGCGTCGGAAGGACAACATCGAGATTCTCGTCGGAGATGGTGATGATTTCCCTTTTTTGCGCGGCACGGGCGCGGGCACGTTGCTCTTCCATGTTTTTTTCAAAACCTGCCGTGTCCACGGCAAGGCCGTACTCGCGGGCCATGAGTTCGGTCAGGTCGAGCGGGAAGCCGTAGGTATCGTAAAGGTCGAACGCGAACTTTCCTGAAATATCTGGCCGGGGAATCCCAAGTTTCTCCAATGTCCTCGGCAAGTTGGCGTCCAATTCAATGAGGGTATCAGCTCCGTGTCCTAGTTCCCCCACGCGAATGAGTGAGCGACCGCCGGAACGAATTTCGTAAGAGCCCTCCAAGGCACTCGTGAGAGCAGATGCGAGATCAGCCAGAAACATCTCGATTCCAGCGTCCAGCGTCCTGTTAAACGCCTCCTCCTCGCGCTTGAGGGTTTCCTCGATGTGCTTCTGGCGGGTGCGGAGTTCGGGGAAGATGCCGCCCATTTCGCGGGCGAGGACGG
>JAYVNN010000442.1:0-9837 GCA_043758435.1 Chthoniobacter sp. | reverse complement strand
ACGCTCATCCGCGGCTCCAGCGGCATCGGCAAAAGCGAATGCGTGCTCGGCCTCATCGAGCGCGGGCACAGCCTCGTGAGCGATGACATGACGCGCTTTCGCGCGCTCGAAGGACGCGAACTCATCGGCACCTCGCCCGAGCTGACGCGGCATCACATGGAGGTGCGCGGGCTGGGCGTCATCAATATCCTGTCCATCTTCGGCGTCGGTTCCGTGCGGCTGGAAAAGCGGCTCGACCTCATCGTGACGCTAAAGGACTGGCAGGAATTGGAGGAGGTGGATAGGATCGGGCTGGATCAGGAATACTACGAAATTTTGGACATCCTCGTTCCCCACATCACCATCCCCGTGCGCATGGGCCGCGACCTGGCCCGGCTGGTGGAAGTAGCCGCTCTCGACCAAAAGCTCAAGAGCATGGGCCAGAACAGCGCCGTCGAATTCAACCAAAGATTGCTCAACACCATGCAGAAAAAGAAAGAGCCGTGATGGGTTTCCTCAGCCGCAAAACCCAATCGCTTTCCCCCGCCTCCGCGACCAAGGAACTGACCATCCTGAACCGCCTCGGTCTGCACGCCCGTCCCTCGGCGATGTTCGTGAAAACGGCGAGCCGCTTTCGCTGCGAGATCTGGGTGGAAAAGGACGGCGAGCGGGTGAATGGGAAAAGCATCATGGGCCTGATGATGCTCGCCGCGGGCCTCGGCTCGAAGCTGCTCATCGTCTGCGAAGGCGCCGACGCCGAAAAGGCGCTCGCCGAACTCGAGGCGGTCATCCTTCGCAAATTCGATGAGGACTGACCGCCGCGCCCACGACCGATGAGCGACGCCGAAGAAAAGCGCTTTCAAGGCACCGGCGTTTCGCCCGGCATCGCGCGCGGCACCGTCTTTGTCTATCGGCCGGATGACGACGAGGCGCCCTCGCGCCGCATCGAGGAAAGCGAAATCCCCGCCGAGATCGCGCGCTTCGAGTCCGCGCTCCTCGCCACCCGTGCGCAGATTTTGGAAATGCAGCAGCGCATCGCCGAATCCATCGGTGCCAAGGACGCGGGCATTTTCGACGCGCACCTCCTCGTCGTCGAAGACCGCACGCTCATCGACGAAGTCCTCCGCTCGCTCGCGCGCGACAAAATGAACGTCGAGCACATTTTCCAAAACGTCGCCGGCCGCTACGCCAAGACGCTCAGCGAAATCGACGACCCGTATCTCCGCGAGCGCGCGCTCGACATCCACGATGTCACCCGCCGCGTCGTCCACAACCTCATGGGCAAAGAGGCGCGCGATCTTTCCAGCGTCAGCACGCCGCACATCCTCATCGCGCACAATCTCGCCCCGTCCGACACCGCGCAACTCGACCGCACGCTCGTCCAGGCTTTCGCCACCGATGTCGGCAGCAAAACTTCGCACACCGCCATCATGGCGCGCTCGCTGAACATCCCCGCCATCGTCGGCCTGCACGATGTCAGCACGCAGCTTTCCACCGGCGACCACATCCTGCTCGACGGTTACAACGGCCTCCTCATCGTCAACCCCAGCGACCAGACGCTCTGGGAATACGGCGAACTCGAAATCAAAAAAACCGAGGTCGAGGAAAAGCTCACCCAGCTCCGCGAGACCGCCTCCACCACGCTCGACGGCCGCCACGTCATCCTCTCCGCGAACATCGAACTGCCCGGCGACATGGAGCAGGTCCGCCAAAACGGAGCCGAGGGTGTCGGGCTGTATCGCACCGAATTTTTCTACCTCAACAAAAGCGAACTCCCCACCGAGGACGAGCAGTACGCCGCCTATCGCAGCGTGGCCGAAGCCGCCCAGCCGCACAGCGTCATCATCCGCACCCTCGACCTCGGCGGCGACAAATTCATGAGCACCCTGCACATGCCCGAGGAGCTGAATCCCTTCCTCGGCTGGCGGGCCATCCGCTTCTGCCTCGAACGCGTGGACGTTTTCAAAACGCAACTCCGCGCCATCCTCCGTGCCAGCGCCGTGGGCAACGTGAAGATGATGTATCCCATGATCTCCGGCGTGGAGGAACTCCGCCGCGCCAACGTCATCCTCGAAGAATGCCGCGCCGAACTCCGCGCCGAGGGCGTGCCCATCGGCGACACCATGGAAGTCGGCGCGATGATCGAGATTCCCAGCGCCGCCATGTCCGCCGACATCCTCGCGAAAGAGGTGAGCTTCTTCAGCATCGGCACCAACGACCTCATCCAATACTCGATCGCCGTCGATCGCCTCAACGAGCACATCGCCCACCTCTACGAGCCCACGCATCCCGCGATCATCCGCCTCATCCGCATGACCGTCGAAGCCGCGCACGCCCGCGGGCTCTGGGTCGGCGTCTGCGGCGAAATGGCCGGCGACATCGTCCTCACCCCGCTCCTCCTCGGCCTCGGCGTCGATGAACTCAGCGCCGGTGCCGGCTCCGTCCCCCGCGTCAAACGCGCCGTGCAATCCCTCGACAACTCCGCCTGCATGCAGCTCATCGAAGACATCCGCGACCTCGACACCGCCGCCGCCATCCTCGCGAAATGCGACGAGGTCGCCCGCGCGCATTATCCCGAGCTGCTGTAGCTCGGATGAAAAGCGCGCGGTTGCTGTAGGGGAAGCTGCCAGCTTCCCCACAGCAACCCGCTTTTTTCGTCCGCCATCGGCCAGCCATCCCTCCCATGAAAATCCCACACCTCCTCATCCTCGCCACCGCCTGCCTCCTCCTCACGGGCTGCTTCCCCGAATCCATCTACCCGCTGTCCACACCCGCGACCTCCGCCATCGACCCGCGCTTCGAGGGCGTCTATCAGGAAGTCCGCAAAGACAAGGACGCCAAGGACGGTTCCGGCTTCTGGCACTTCCACTACCGCGGCGCGAGCGACACCGCGAAAGGCGTCCGCCGCTCCACGACCCAGCTTGAAATCGTCGGCCTCAGCCACGACCCAAAAGGCGGTCTGGAAGTCGGGCGCTACAAAGCCCTCGCCACAAAAATCGCCGGACACGATTACCTCAGCTTCGTCGGACTGCCGCCGGACGGTGCGAAAAAATCCCCGCTGACTTACAGCTTCGCCCGCTACGAAGTGACGTGGCGCGGCGACCTCCGCATCTGGCTCGCCAATGAAAGCGCCTTCGTCGCCGCCGTCAAAGCCGGCAAGCTGCGCGGCAAAGTCACCTCCTCCAAATTCGGCGACAGCGTCACCCTCACCGACACCACCGCAAACCTCGCCGCCTTCATCGCCGCCGGCGATGCGAGCCAACTTTTCGAAACCGAGCCCATGTCTTTCCGTCGCCTCAGCGGCGCGAAATAGGACGGCACCCTGCGGTTCGCTGCCGCAGAGCGCGACTGTAGGGGAAGCTGTCAGCTTCCCCTACAGTCGCGCGGCTCCCCCCTACACCTCTGCCAACTCCCGCACCTCCGCAGGCCGCGCATCACCGCGCGGCGTCCCTTTTTTGTGCCCCTGCAGCCGCTCCAGATAAATGTAAATCACCGGCGTGATGTAGAGCGTGAGGAGTTGCGAGACGAGCAGCCCGCCGACCACCGCGATTCCGAGCGGACGCCGCGATTCTGAGCCTGCGCCGATCCCGAGGGCGATGGGCAGCGTGCCCATGAGCGCGGCCATCGTCGTCATCATGATCGGGCGGAAGCGCACGAGGCACGCCTCGTAGATCGCATCGGCGGGAGCCTTGCCTTCCTTGCGCTGCGCTTCGAGGGCGAAGTCGATCATCATGATCGCGTTCTTTTTCACAATTCCGATGAGCATGAGGATGCCGACAAAGCCGTACACATTCAGCTCCATGTCGAAGGCCAGCAGCGCGATGAGCGCGCCGAAGCCCGCGCTCGGCAGGCCCGAGAGAATCGTCACCGGATGGATGAAGCTCTCGTACAAAATCCCGAGCACGAGATAGATCACCAGCACGGCCATGATGAGCAGCACGCCGAGGCCGTTGAGCGAAGATTGGAAGGCCTGAGCCGCGCCTTGGAACGCCGTGCTGATCGTCGGCGGGATCTCGCTTTTCACCGCGGCCTCGATTTTCGGGATGGCCTCGCCGAGCGCGGTGCCGCCGCTGAGGTTGAAGGAGATCGTCACCGCCGGAAGCTGGCCGAGATGCTGCACCGTGAGCGGCCCGGTGCTGCGCTCGATCTTCGTCACCGCGCTCAGCGGCACCAGCTTGCCCGAGCTGGAGCGCACGTAGAGCGCGGAGAGATCGACCGCGCTTTCCTGGAAACGCGGGAGCACCTCTAGGATCACGCGGTACTGGTTCGTCGCCGTGTAGATCGTGGAGATCTGCTGCGAGCCGTAAGCGTTGGCGAGGGCCGTCTCCACTTGATTCGCGGTCACCCCGAGCGCGCCCGCCTTGTCGCGCTCGATCTGCACCATGACCTGCGGGTTGGTGATTTGCAGGTCGTTAGTCACGTCGATGAGCCCTGGGATTTCCCGCATCTTCGCCTCCACTTTCGGCGCGACCGCGTAGAGTTCCGGCAAGTCCGGGCCCGCAAGCGTGAATTGGTACAGGCTCTTCGTCAGCGTCCCGCCGATGCGGATGACCGGCACGATCTGCGGGAACATTTTCAGCCCCGCCACGCTCGCGAGCTGGGGCCGCAGTTCGGCGATGATCGCCTCCGCCGAAGGCCGCTCGCTACGCGGTTTGAGATTGATGAAAAGCCGCCCGGAATTGCCGGTCGAGCTGTTCGGCCCCACGCCCACGCTCGACATGAAACCCTCGATGTACGGCTTGCCCAAAACGAGCGCCGCGGCCTGCTGCTGCATCTCCATCATCTTTTCAAACGACACGCCCTGCGCCGCCTCGGTCGTGATGAAAAGCTGCCCGGTGTCCTCGTTCGGAATGAAGCCCGTGCGCGACACCGTGAACAAAAAAGCCGTCGCCGCGATGCTCGCGAACGCGACCATGAGCACGAGGAAACGGTGCCGCAGCGCGGCTTTCAGCGTGCGCTCATAGAGGTGCAGCGCGCCGTCGAAAATGCGCTCGCTCATTTGGTAAAAGCGCCCGTGATTTTCCGGCGCATGCGCCTGCAAAAAGCGCGAGCACAGCATCGGTGTGAGCGTGAGCGAGATGAACCCGCTGACCAGAATCGCCACGCCGATCACCACCGCGAACTCATTCAGCAGCCGCCCGAGAATGCCGCCCATGAACAGCACCGGGATGAACACCGCCGCGAGCGAAATGGTCATCGAGACAATCGTGAACCCGATCTCCTTCGAGCCCTTGAGCGCGGCATCCATCGGCTTCTCCCCCTGCTCGATATGGCGCACAATATTTTCCAGCACCACGATGGCGTCATCCACCACAAAGCCCGTGGCCAGCGTCATCGCGAGCAGCGAGAAATTATCCACGCTGAACCCGAGCAGGTGCATGACCATGAACGTGCCGATGATCGACAGCGGCATGGCGATGGACGGGATGAGCGTCGCGCGCACATTGCGCAGGAAAAGGAAGATCACCATGACCACGAGCGCGATGGCCAGGACGAGCGTGAACTCCACTTCATGCACGCTGTTGCGGATGGTCACGGATTTGTCTGCGAGCACCTCCAGCCGCACCGCCGGCGGCATCTGCGCGCGAAAGGTCGGGAGCAACGCCTTCACCGCATCGACCACGGCCACGGTGTTCGTGCCCGGCTGCTTTTGCACGGCGAGCACGATGCCGCGCGTGTCGCCAAACCAGCTCGCGATCTTGTTGTTCTCCACGCTGTCGATCACGCGCCCGAGCTGTTCGAGGCGGATGGGCGAGCCGTTGCGGTAGGCCACGATCAGTTTGCGGTACGCGGCGGCGTCAAAAAGCTGCCCGCTCGCCTGCACCGTCGTGGCCTCGGTCGGCCCGTAGAGCGTGCCCGTGGGCAGGTTCACATTCGCGTTCTGGATGGCCTGCGCCACCTCATCCACCCCGATGCCGCGCGCCGCCAGTTCGCGCGGATCGACCTGCGCGCGCACGGCGTATTTTTGCGTGCCAAAGATGCTCACCTGCGCAATGCCCGGCGTGGTGGAAATGCGCTGCGCGAGCAGCGTGTCGGCGTATTCATTCACGTCCGAGAGCCGCAGCGTGGGCGAGAAGACGGCGAGGAAAAGCACGGGCGAATCCGCCGGGTTCACCTTTTTGTACGAAGGCTGGCTCGGCATGTCGCGCGGCAGCAGCCGCGCGGCGGCGGCGATGGCGCTCTGCACGTCCTGCGCGGCGGCGTCGATGTTCCGGTTGAGGTTGAAAACGATGGTGATACTCGTCACCCCGAGTGCGCTCGTGGAGGTCATCGAGTCGATCCCCGCGATGGTGCTGAACTGCCGCTCCAACGGCGTCGCCACCGAGGCCGCCATCGTCTCCGGGCTTGCGCCGGGCAGGCTCGCGGAGACTTGGATCGTGGGAAAATCCACGTTCGGCAGATCGCTCACCGGCAGCCCTCGAAACGCAAACAGCCCGAAGCCGAGAATGGCCAGCATGACCAGCGTGGTCATCACCGGCCGGCGGATGAAGGGCTCGGAAATGCTCATGGGGCTTTCGCCACGGCGGGTTCGGCATGGTCAGGTTGCGCGATCACTTTCGCCCCCGGCACGAGCCGGAGCTGCCCGTTCGTCACCACTTTCTCCCCTGGCTCCACGCCTTTTTTCACGATGCTCTCCTGCCCGACATTGCGCCCCACCGTGACGGCGCGCAGCTCGGCGGAGCCGTCCGCTTTCACCACGAAAATCTGCGGCCCCTTCTGCCCGATGGTCACGGCGCTCGCGGGCACCACGGTCGCGCCGGATTCCGTGTCGAGCCGCAGGACGACATCCACAAACGCGCCGGGCCACAGCGCACGGTCGCCGTTCGTGAACGTCGCCTTCAGCGTGATCGTGCCGGTGGTCATATCCACGGAGTTGGCGATGAAAGTGAGCGTGCCCTGCGCGAGCGGCTGGCTGTTTTTGGGATCGAGCGCGGTCACCGGCAGGGTGCGCGCGGCAAGGCCACGGCGGATGTCGGCGAGATGCTGCTCAGGCACGGCGAAGGTCACGTAAATCGGCGCGAGTTGTTTGATCGTCGTCATCGCGGTATCGGCGTTGTCCTTGATGAGGTTGCCCGCCTGCACGCTGACCGCGCCCGTGCGCCCTTCGATGGGCGACTTGATGTTGGCGTAGCCGAGGCGCACGCCCGCGATTTTCACCAGCGCCTCATCCGCTTTCACCGTCGCCGCAGCGGCCTCCGCGGTGGAGCGCATCTGGTCGAGCTGCTCCTTGGAAATCGCGCCCTTCGTGCCCAGTTCCGCATTGCGCGCCGCCTCGCGCTGCGCGTTCTCCGCCTGCGCCCGGTCGCGCGCGAGATTCGCCTCCGCCTGTGCGAGCTGGGTGGCGTAGAGCAGCGGCTGGATGGTGAAAAGCAGGTCGCCCCGCTTCACGTCCTGGCCTTCCTTGAAATTCACCTCGATCAGTTCGCCGCCGACCTGCGCCTTCACTTCCACCGTCGCCACCGGCTCCACATTCCCGATGGCGCGCAGCTCGACCGGCATGTCCTTCCGCACCGCCTCACCGACATTGACGGGCACCGGCGCGGCGGGTTTTCCCGCAGCGCTGGCGGCGGGCTTTTTCTGGCAGCCGGGCAGGAGTGAAAAGGCGGCGGCGAGAGCGAGGAAAAAGTGGGGACGGAGGATCATGGCGGGTGGCTCCCGACGACGCGGGAGCGTGGGCAAATAGCGTAGGCGGGATGGTCGCGCGCAATCTCTATTCGGGCGCTCCGCGGTCATTTTACGGTGGCGAGGTATTCGATGACATCGCGCAGGCCCCGTTTGTCGAGCACCTCACCGAGCCCCGGCGGCATCGCGCTCGGCACGGTCGCTCGCTCCTTGATGTCCGCCTTTTTGATCTTCTGCTTTTTGCCATCGGCGAGGGAGGCGAGCGTCACATCGTTCGCGTCTTCCGCGTTGAGCAGGCCAGCCACCATGTCGCCGTTTTTCAACGTCACGAGCACGTTCTCAAAGCCGGGTGCGATGACCGCGTTTGGATCAACGATGCTTTGCAAAATGTAGGCGCGATCATGCTTCGCCCCGATCCCTGCGAGGTCCGGCCCCACGTCGCCGCCTTCACCTTTGATCTTGTGGCAGCGCATGCACGCGGCCTCCGCCTTCTCAGCAAAAATCTCGCGCCCGGCCTTCGCGTCGCCGCCTTCCAGGCACTCGCGCCATTTCGCCAGCGGGTCTTTCGCGTCGCGGCGTTGCTCAAATTCCCCGAGCTTCGCCTTCACCGCCGCGTCGCTGCGTGGCGTGGCAATTTCGAGCAAATCGAGCGCGAGCGGCGCGGGCAGTTTGCCCGCATTCAGCAGATCGAGCTGCGCGGCGAGCACGGCATCGGCCTCAGCGATGGTTTGCTCGCCAATGGCGGTGATGGCGTCTTGCTGCTCGCGGATGCTGCCGCTGCCGAGCACGGCGGCGTTCAGCTTCACCGCCAAGGCCGGGGAAGCCTTCGCCGCCAGCAGCCGCGCCACCTGCGCGAGCGCCTTGTCTTTCGCCGCGAGCGCAGTTTCCACGGACTTCGCGAGCGCCGGCGATTGGATCGCAGCCAGCGCCCGCAGCGCCGCCGCCCGAGCCACGCCGCCCGCTTTTTCGTCGGCGAGCAAAGCGGTGAGTTCGCTTTCCGCCGCGGCCACATTCAGGGCGGCGCAGGCCTCCGCCGCCGCCGCGCGGATGTTGTCCGGCGAGGCGTGCAGAATTCCATTGGCCACGCCCGCGAGAGCGAGCCGCGCCGCGTCCCCATCGCGCTTCGCTTCCAGCGGCACGACGATGCCGAGCACCCGATCTTTCCCGAGCTTTTCATTCCATTGCGCAAGCGCTTCCAACGCATCGAGCCGCGCGGCGTCACTGGATTCCCTCCACACCGCACAGCGCGCCAGCGCATCCGCCGCCTGCCGCGTACCCAGCCGATAAGCCGCGTTGATCGCCCGGCGTGAGAGCGGCGCAGGAAGCGCAGGCGTGTCGGCTAGCATCGCGAGCTGCGGATATGCGGCGGGAATCGGCGCATCGTGAATCGCGCGTGCGGCTTCGAGCACGAGCTGCGGATTTTCATCATTGAGGAATGTCGCAACTTCCGGGCTACGCTGCCGCCGTAACGCGAGGAGGACTGCCGCTCGGACCGCTTTCGATCGGTCTTGTGAAAAGGTACGAAGCTCGCTGGATGAAGAGATACTTGCGAGCGCGACGACAAAGGCATGTCGAACGAAAGGATCGTCATCCGGGTGCGTTCTAAGCGACTTCATCAAGTCATCGGGTTTCACGAGAGGAGAGAATCGTGCGGCTGATTGAACAGCGAAAAACCGAACGCGTGGATTGGGGTCGTCGACCAACCTGACCTCTGGAATCGGGAGTCCTCGAAGTATTGCACTCCGCAGATTCGGCCGAGCTAGCGATTTCACCGCTTGAGCGCGAACTTCGCTGTCTTCGTCGCGGCAAAGGCGAAGAAGCGGCCCCTCTGCATCTATCGAATCTGGGATTAATTGCCCGAGACCCCAGATCGCATGCAGCCGCGCCACCCGGTCTTGCGCGTTTTCCGCGACGGAAGTGAGAACTGGAATTGCGCCCTCACCTTTTGCCACCAGTGCAAACTGCGCTGCGAGCCGCACGCGCTGATCGGCATGACCGAGCAATTTCGACAACTCGGCAACCTCGCGCTTCGCCATGCCGTCGCCGAGCAGCCGCTTCGTTTCCTGCACGAGCGCGCTCGCGTCGGTCGCGGGATCATGCACGCGGAAGATGCGGCCCTTGCCGGTTTTCTCCCAGCCATAGACCCAGTCGAGCACGTAGGCGCCGCCGTCCGTGCCGAACTGCACATCGCTCGGGTACAAGCCCCAGAGCAGCTTCCCGGTCATCTGCTGCGCG
>JAYVNN010000441.1:0-3172 GCA_043758435.1 Chthoniobacter sp. | reverse complement strand
CGAGATTGCGCTCGGCGATCTGCGGGCCGTCGAAATTGAAGTTCGCCGCCAGCGCCTTCGGCACGCGCATCCGCACCGAACGCACGCCAGAATGCAGGAACTGGAAATTCATCTGCGCGTGCAAATCGAGCACGCCCTCCAGCGGCAGCGCGTAGCCGGTGAGCACCGCCAGCACTTCGCCCGGACGCTTCGCCACTTTCACTTTGAGAGAAAATTCCGCCCGCCTGAACCACGCGTAATCGCCCTGCACCGGCGTCGTCCGCCCATCGCGCCGCTCCAGCGTTTCCGACGCCTCGGCCTCCAGCCGGAACGAGTCGTCGGCCTTCAGCGCGATGTAGCCGGTGATCTTTTCCGCGCCGTCGATCAGCGCATCGCCGAGCGCAAAAGTCAGCCCGTCCGCGCCGAGCTGCGTCCATGTCTCCGGCTCGATGCGCGTGCGGATTTTGAAAACGCGCTCCGCGTTTTTCGCGCCGGTATCGCTCCAGCGCAGGCGCAGCTTGCCCGCTTCCAATCGCCAGTCCGGCTCGGACTCCTCGGCCTGCCGCACGCCGAGCACCTCCTCGCCCGCGGGCAGCGTCAGCGCGGTGGAAAAAACGTCGCCCTTCTCCCGATGCAGCGTGAGCGTGCGCTCGATGAAAATCGCCTCGGGCTTGAACTCCACCAGCGTGTCGAGGTCCACGGAAAAGCGCGGCTGCACCCGCTCCACCGTCACGCGCGGCCCGGCGGGCGGCGTGGTGAATTTGTAGCTCGCGACGAAGTGCGGCAGCGGATCGCACGCGCGCTCGGTCGCCTGCAATGAGCCGTCGGTCGCCACCTGTTCAACCGTCACGCCCGCATCGCCGACGATGGAAAAAACGCCCTGCATCCGCGCGAGCCCATCGAGGCGCGGCACCGGCAGCGCGAGCGTGGCGCGCGGCGCGGCAGCGAGCGACGGCATCTCGAACGCGAGCCACAATTTCGCCGCTGCCCTCTCGCCCGGCTGGAGTGTGATCACAAGTTTTCCGGCGACCATTTCCCATTTCGCGAGTTCGTCGCCCGTGACCATGAGCACCTTCGCGTTCGCCGGCAGCACGATCTGGAAAGCGGTCGGCGCATTGCCAAACTGCGTCTCGACGACGAAGCCAAACTCCGCACGCACCTTCTCCGCGTCGATGGTGTAGATGCCGTTCGCCTGCACGAGCGGCTCCAGCGCCTGCGCCGCATCCCCCGCCCCGCGCCAGCTCAGTTCCAGCACCGGATTCGACGGCGACAGCGCGGCGGTCACGCTCGTCGCCTCCGCAGTTTTTTTGACCGAGATCGGCTGCGGACTTTCCACGCGCTGATTCGGCGGCAAGTCGAAAACGAACGCGCTCGCCGCGGCTGACGGCAGCTTGATCCGAAGGCGGCTCAGACCCGTTTCGAGCGTGACCGGAAGCGTGAATTCCACCGTGACCTTTCGCTCCCCACGCCCACGCAGAAGCAGCGCCGTCGGAGCCCCGGCGTTCGCCGCCGGTGCGGCCTTTTGGCTGTTGCTCACCGCCTGCGGAACGCGCTCCGGCACCAGCGCCGCTTCACCATCCACGTTCACCGCGCCGAGGGCTGCGCCGCTGAAATCGAGCGGCACCTGCACCCACTCATCGCCGAGCACATTCACCGTCAGCACTGCCGTGACCTGCACGACCTTCCCTGCGAGCCGCGCCTGATACTTCGCGCCCGTCAGCGCCGCACGCCTTGGCGCGGCGGGCGCGGGCTTTTTGTCCAGCGCTGCATCACGCACCAGCGCCTCATACTGCTCGCGCGAGAGAACGACGGCGTTCGGATATTTTTCGAGGATGACCTTCAGCTTATCAGCCGGCACCCATACCTCGCTGCGCTCCGGCAGCGCCGGAGCGGCAGGCGCTGGCTCGGACGCAGCGATGACGTTCGACGCAAACGCCAGCAGCGCCAAAAGCGCTGCAACTGTAGGGGAAGCTGCCAGCTTCCCCCGAACCCTTTGAATCAGCCGCGCTACGAGAGCGCCCGGCGCGATTGAAGCACCGGGCGAGGTGCGAGCACCAAAGGTGCGCAAACAAGCCAGCCCAGGGCAACGCCCTGGGTCTCGACCGAAAAAAAATCCCAGCCCTGAAAGGGCTCTACATCCGTTGTCTCGCCCTTTCAGGGCTGACTCGCGGTGGGTGCGTTTTCCCAGGGCGTTGCCCTGGGCTGGCATGTCTTTGGGCCTTTGGCCCGCAACTGAGTGTTCATCGGATTGGCCCGCGACCAATTGTTCCCGCGTTTCGCCCGCAACCGTGTATTCATGCCTTTGGCCTGCGGACGTGTGTACATGCCGCTGGACTGCGGGCTGGTCTCCGGGCGATTGGCCCGACACGGCGAAGCGGTCTTGCGAGTGCATGACAGGCTCCAAAGCTAGGATGCGGCGGGCTCGTCGCCGGTGGGTGGCGCGGCAGGCGGTTCGGGTGGCATCGGTGGCGGATAGACCGACGGCGGACGCTGTGGCGGTGAGGGTTTGCGGGCGAAGAGGCGGGCGGCGGTGGTGGGGATGGTGCGCAGCCATTGCCAAAATCCGCACACCAGCCAGACGAGCGCGGAGAGAAACACGCCGACGTAAATCGCCTGCCAGAAACCGGCGGCGCGCGGGTTCACCGCTCCGGCGATGATGAGCGCGCCGAGGCCAATGAAGGCGAAATACGCGAAGCGTGTCTGGCACGAGCGGCCAAGCAGGCAGAGACCACCGAAGAGCGCGAAAAAGCAGACGATGGCCTCGATGGTTGCGGCATAGGTTTTGCCGCGATAGACGGCGCGGATAGGCGCGGGCGCGGCGAGCCGCCGGAGCGTCACGCTCACGCCTTCCTTTTGAATCTGCGTGTCGAAGCCGGCGGTCTTCACCTCGGGCAGCGCGGGCGGCTCGGATTTCACGGGGTCGCTCACACCGGGCGACGGCGGACCGACGCGCGGGATGAAAAGCCGGATGCGCGACCAGAACCGATCCCAGCCGCGCTGGCCAATGGTCTCGCGCATCGAGCCGTCGAATTTCACGTAGCGGAAATCGGACGGCAGCCAGAGCGTCCATTTCGTCTGGAGCACTTCGGTGTCGCTGAGTTTCGGCGGCTGGATGTCGAGCGCGCCGCGCCAGCCGAGGCGCTCGCCGGGTTTCGGACTCGGCACTTCATAGACGAAGCGCACGGCGAAAACC
>JAYVNN010000440.1:0-3179 GCA_043758435.1 Chthoniobacter sp. | reverse complement strand
TGTAGAGCGCACGCAGGCCCATGAAGTGACAGCGCCGCACGACCTCGACGCCCGGCGTGTCCATGTCCACGACGAACGCGGTGATTTGATTGCGCCCGTTCTTCGCGGGGGTGCGCGCCATGACCACGATGACGCCGGCTTTCACGCCATTCGTACACCACAGCTTTTCGCCATTGATGACGAAGTGCGCGCCGTCCGCCGTGGGCTCAGCGTGCGTCTCCATTTTACCCGGATCGCTGCCGACTTTCAGCTCGGTGAGCGCGAAAGCAGAGACCTCGCCCGCGGCCACGCGCGGCAGCCAGCGGCGTTTCTGCTCCTCGTTGCCAAAGAGGATGAGCGGCTGCGGGACGCCGATGGATTGGTGCGCGGAAAGCAGCGCGGTGAGGTTGCCGCAATAGCTGCCGAGCAGCACTGCGGCGCGGCAGTAATTCGTTTGTGAAAGTCCGAGACCGCCGTATTCGACGGGGATCTTGATGCCGAACGCACCGAGCTCCGCGAGCCCATCGAAAACGGTCTGCGGAATCTCGCCGGTGCGGTCGATTTCATCGGGATCGACATGCTCTTTCAAAAACGTTTCGAGGCGCTGGAGAAAAGCGTCGCCCTGATCGTGATCCTCGCTTCGCTGCTGTGGAAACGGATGCAACGTGCCGAGGTCAAAGCGACCCATGAACAGCCCGCTGACAAAGCCCTCGCGCGTCTCCGCGCGTGCGGCCTCGGTGAGTTCCAGCGCCGCCCGCTGCTCCGGCGACATCTTCGACGTGTCGATGACGCTCGCCTGTTCGTCCGATGGAGTGAGGTCAGTTTTCATAGTGGTGATGCGTGCTCCAGCGCGCGGTAGGGACGGCACTCCGTGCCGTCCCTACTAGCGCTGGTGCGTTCAATTTTCATAAAAGCACTTCCCAGTTTTCGCCATCTCGCGCAGGCGCGCGCACGGCTCGTAATGCGGTCCGGCCTCACCGGCCAGCCGCGCAAGTTCTTCCACGATTTTCGCCGTGCCCTGGCTGTCCGAATACCGCAGCGGCCCGCCGAGAAACGGCGCGAATCCCGTGCCCATGACCATCGCAAAATCCACGTCGCCCGGCGTCTCGACGATCCCTTCCTCCACGCAGCGCGCGGCCTCGTTGACCATCAGCAGCACCATGCGCTTTTCGAGTTCGTAGTGCCCCGGCGGGCGGCCCAAACGCGGCGGACGCAGCGCCGCGGCGTCCTTGTTCGGCTTGGCCTCGCCCTTCTTCCCAAAGTGGTAGAATCCTTTGCCCGCCTTGCGTCCGAGCAGTTCGGCGCTGACCATTGCGGGCAGCACGTCGGGGACGTGGAGGCGGTTGGGAAAGGCCGCGGCCAGCGTGGCGGCAACATCGAGCGCGACATCTGCGCCTACTTCGTCGATCAGCCGCAGCGGCCCCATCGGCATGCCGAAGTCGAGCAGCGCGGCGTCGATGTCCTTCACGCTCGCGCCGCCCCAGAACAGCGCGCCCGCCTCGGTCAGGTAGGGCAGCAGGATGCGGTTCACGAGGAAGCCGGGGCTGTCTTTCACGAGCACCGGCAGCTTGCCGATCTGCTGTGCGAAGCGCAGTGCGCGCTGCGCGATTTCCGGCGCGGTGTCGCGTCCGACGACGACCTCGACGAGCTGCATTTTGTGGACGGGATTGAAGAAGTGCAGGCCGATGACACGGCGCGGGTGCTTGGTCGCGGCGGCGAGTTCGGTGATGGAAAGCGCGGACGTGTTCGTGGCGAGGATGGCGTCATCGCCGGTGAGTTCGTCGAGCCGGCGGAAGATGGCTTTCTTCACGTCCATTTTTTCCACCGCCGCTTCGATGACGATGTCCACCTGCCGCAGCGGCACCTCGGCCGGCGCGGGCGAAACGCGGTCGCGTCCATCGCGCACCTGCCGCTCGGTGAAAGTGCGGTTGCGCAAACCCGCGGCATACAGCCCCGCGACATTGCCCATGCCGGCGGCCACGCGGGCGGCATCCACATCGCGCAGGATCACCCGCGCGCCGCGCGAACTGATCCACTGCGCAATGCCCGAACCCATCACGCCCGCGCCGATGACGGCGGTGCGCGGCATCTTTTTCAAACCTCCGTCATCCCGAGCGGAGTGTAACGGAGTCGAGGAACCTCGGATGTCCGACGGCGTGTTGAGCGTGATCGAACCGCTGAGGTCCCTCGACTGCGTTTCGGTCGCTGAATTCCCTGCACTTCGCTCGGGATGACCCGCGTTGGGGGCGGAAACTTTCTTCGCGCGCTCCTGGAGAAAAAAGAGCCGCAGCAGATTCTTCGTGGAATCGAGGTTGATGAGTCCGGCGATGACCTCGCGCTCGCGCTTGAGCGAGTCAGCTTCGTCGGATGAGGCCGAGCCTTTGAGCACGACTTCGAGCGCCTTTTGCACGGCGGGATAATGGCCGTGCGTTTTCGCCATGACGGCATGGCGGGCCTGCGGCGCGATGAAGGCATCGACGACCGCGTTCACCGTCGGTGAGTGCGCGAAAGTGCGGGGATGCTTGCCCTGTTTCAGCCACGCGCGAGCGGCGCTGAGGAGGTGTTCGCGCGGGGCAAGTTCATCCACGAGGCCGAGATTGAGTGCGTGCGCTGCGCCGGGCGTGAGGCCGCCGAGGATGATGTCGAGCGCCCGCGGCACGCTGAGCAGCCGCGGCAGCCGCGTGCAGCCGCCCCACGCGGGGATGAGGCCGAGCTTCGTCTCGGGCAGGCCGAGTTTTGTGCTCTGGTCGGGCGAGGCCACGCGCCAGTCGCACGCGAGGCAGACTTCATAGCCGCCGCCGACCGCCGCGCCGTGGATGGCGGCGACCGTGGGGAATGGCAGCGCGGCAATTTTGCTGAAGACATTTTGCCCGAGCGCGATGAAGGCGCTCATCTGCTCGGCGCTCATCGTCTGCACACCGCGCAGGTCAGCACCGGCGACGAAAATCGCGGGCTTTGCGCTTGTGAGGATCAGTCCTTTCGCGCCGGTTTCGGGTTTGGCGAGGCGGTCGATTTCGGCGTCGAGTTCCGCCAGGGTGGCGGCGTCGAAGATGTTCGCGGAGGAGTCCGGGCGGTCAAAGGTGAGGACGCAGGTGCCGTCGTCGAGGGTTTGGGTGCGGAGGTTGGGCATGGCGTTAAATCCTTTCCAGCCAGAGCGCGCCGCCCTGCCCGCCGCCGACGCAGAGCGAGACGAGGGCGCG
>JAYVNN010000439.1:0-3184 GCA_043758435.1 Chthoniobacter sp. | reverse complement strand
ACCACAAGGAGAAGGTGATCGCCCTGCTCCTGCGCGTCTGCACCGTGAGCGTGGAGACGATGAAGATCGTGCGGGCGATGCCGGCGGCGGTGTGATTTTCCGCGCCCCATCCGGGGCGCATGGAATTTGTGGGGCGGGTTCCGGTGGTTTTCGCTGCGCTCGGCCACCGGCTAATTTCCGTGCAGCCCTGCCGGGCTTCGCGTCCTACCGAAACTGCCCGTGCAAGGCCACGACGAGATAGTAGGCGCCGCAGCACGAGATGGCCGCCGAGCCGTAGCGGAGCGTGATGGCGTGGATGCCGTCGCGCAGTTTCCGCCGGCTCACCGCCAGCAGGCCGAAGAGCGGGAGCACCACGAGTTGATGCCCTATTTCCACGCCGAGGCTGAACGCCGCGAGGGCGATCCAGATGCCGATGGATGGCAGACCAGCCATCGCGTCGAGCAACCCGCCCGCGAAGCCGAGCCCATGCACGAGCCCGAATCCAAACGCCACCGCCAGACGGAGCCGCGAGTGCGCGCGCTGCGGCCAGAATACATTCTCCAGGGCGACAAAGACGAGGCTCAGCGCAATGACCGGCTCCACGATGGCGGACGGCAGCCGGAAGACATCGATGACTGACAGCGCGAGCGTGAGGGTGTGCGCGAGCGTGAAAGCCGCGATGACTTTCACCATCTCCCAAAAGCTCACCGTGGCGATGACCAGCGCGGCGACGAACAGCAGGTGGTCGTAGCCCGTGAGAATGTGCATGACGCCGTGCCGGAGATACTCGCGGAAGGTGCGCCAGCCCCCGGCCTTCGCAGGCTGTGCTGCGCCCGGCCAGCCGGTGGGGAAGACGGCCCGCTCCTGATTGCGCAACAGCCACGAAGACACCACATCGGAATTCGCGCGCTTGGTCCGCACGACATAGCTGACCTCCCACGCCGTTCCGGCCGCGTAGGGCCACTCCGCCAGCATTGAGTGGAAAAACGCGACTTCGCCGGGCGGAGGGCCGTGCAGCTGATACTCCAGTTCATATTGGTAGAAGGTCTTCTCCGGGTCGGCGAAAAGTGGCGGCGGTGTTAGTTTCGTGACCTTGCCCGCGAGCGGGTCTTTCCCCACATGCAGCACAAGATGACTTAGCACATAGTCACGATGCGCCTCCGCCGCGCGCTGCATGGCGGCGGCATCTGCGGCCCCGCTTTCAGCAAGTGCGACACTCTGCGCGACCGTGAGTTCTTTTACCGAAACATTCACCGCCACACGCACGCACTGCGGCTCAAACTGCACCCACATCGCGTTCTGCAAATTCGGATGCGCGTGGGCAGCAAGGTGGGAGACGAGGAGAAACAAACACGCAACGAGGCCCGTGCGCATCGCGTGGAGAGGGAGCGAAAATTTCATAGGTGGACTCGTGCCGGGCTAAAGCCTGTCATGCACTTTGATCCTCGCCGAGAATGAGCACCGAAGGTGCGCAAACAAGCCAGCCCAGGGCAACGCCCTGGGAAAGCTATCCAATCGCGATCAAGCCCTGGAAGGGCGGAACAAAGGATGTGCCGCCCTTTCAGGGCTTGGGACGTTTTTACCGTCCTACCCAGGGCGCTGCCCTGGGCTGGCTTGTTTCCGGGCCTTTGGCCCTGAATTGCCGCGAACGGCAAGAGTGCATGACAGGCTCTACGCATGGCTAATGACAGGTGCCGCAACTTCCGTCCGGCGCAGCTCACGACCTCTCAGCCACACAAAGATCACCGGCGTGATGATGAGAATGTGCAGGAGGCTGCTAACCATTCCGCCGATGACGGGGACGGCGATCGGCTTCATGACTTCGGCGCCAGTGCGGGTGCTCCAGAGGATGGGCAGCAGGCTGGCGATGATGGTGGCGACGGTCATCACCTTGGGACGCAAGCGGAGGCGCGCGCCGTCTTTGGCCGACTGGATCAAGTCGGCGTGGGTGAAGGCGGGGCCGCGTTCGCGCCGGGCGCGCTGGAGCGCTTCTTCGAGATAGACGACCATGAGCACGCCGGTCTGGATGGCGGTGCCAAAGAGCGCGATGTAGCCAACCCACACGGCAACGCTGAACGGGATGCCCATTGCATATTGCAGGATGACGCCGCCGCTCATGGCGAAGGGCACGGCGAGAAGGACGTGGGCGGCATCGCCAGCGTGGCGATAGATGAGGGTGAGGATGAGGAAGATGATCACTAGGACGGCGGGAATGATGAGCTGCAGGGTGGCGGCGGCGTGGAGTTGGTTCTCGTATTGGCCGGAATATTCGACGGTGATTCCGCGCGGCAGGCGGGGGACGATCTCGCGCGCGATGCGTGCTTTGACCTCCTCGACGAAGGAGCCGAGGTCGCGCATCTGTGGGTCCACGTTCGCCTGGACGAAGACGCGCAACTGGCCGTTCTCGCTGGCGATTTCGTTCGGCCCTTCCACGCGCCGGATGCTGGCGACCTGGCCGAGCGGAATGACTTTGCCGGTGGCGCTGGTGATGAGCAGGTCTTTGATGCGCTCGAGGTCTTCGTGCTCGCTGCGTTGCAGCCGCAGTTGGATGGGCGCGCGGTTGCGGTCTTCGAAAATGGTGCCGACTTCCTTGCCGCCGAGGCCGGTTTCGATGGTGTCGAGCACGTCTTGCGCGCGCAGTCCGTAACGCGCCATGGCATCGCGGTCGGGCTCGATCTCGAGGCTCGGTTTTCCTTGCACGCGGCTGCGCGCGACGCCGGTGGCGCCACTTACTTCGCGGACGATTTTTTCGACCTCCACGGCCCATTGCTCCAGCGTGTCGAGTTGCGTGCCAAAGAGCTTCACGCCGAGCTGCGCGCGGATGCCGGTGCTCGTCATCAGCACGCGGCCTTCGATGGGTTGCAGAAAGCCGGGGACGCTGCCGGGCACTTGCTTGAGCGCGTCGGTAAGCTCGCGGATGAGGCTCTGGCGCGTGACACCGGAGCGCCATTGGCTCTCGGGTTTGAGCGTGATGGTCGTCTCGATCATCTCGGTCGGCGCGGGGTCGGTCGCGGTGTCGGCGCGTCCGAGTTTGCCCACGGCGGATTGCACTTCCGGGAAGCTGGCAAAGACGCGGTCCTGCCACGCCATGACGCGCTTCACTTCACCGAGCGAGGTCGCGGGGACGAGCGTGGGCATGAAGAGCAGGCTGCCTTCATTGAGCGGCGGCATGAATTCCTTACCCATGCCGCGAGCGATATTTTGG
>JAYVNN010000438.1:0-27184 GCA_043758435.1 Chthoniobacter sp. | reverse complement strand
AGAAACCGAGCCCGCGGCGGAGCACCCATTCATGCACCATCGCGTTCAACTCCGCGTGCCGCGCGTGGCGGGTGGCCACGCCTTCGGCGAAAATGTCGTCGAGCTTTGAGCGCAGCGCGTAGATGTGCGAAATGGTCGGCGTGCTCGGGGTCATATCCTCGGCCTGGTTTTTCGCGAACTCCACGAAATCGAAATAATACCCGCGGCCTTTCACCGTCGCCGCGCGCTCCATCGCCTTTTTGCTCGCGGAAAAAAGCGCGAGTCCGGGCGGCATCGCGAGCGCCTTTTGCGAGCCGGTGAGGAGCACGTCGATGCCCAGTTCGTCCATCGGCAGCGGCACCACGCTGAACGAAGAGACGCTGTCCACGATCAGGCACACCTCGGGAAACTCGCGCACCGCCGCGGCGATCTCCGCGAGGTCGCTCATCACGCCGGTCGAGGTCTCATTGTGAATCACCGTCACCGCGTCGAAACCGCCCGCCTTCAACTGCTCGCGAATCTGCTCCCCGCGAATCGGCTGCCCCCACTCGACTTGCAAGCCCACCGCGTCCTTCCCACACTTTTTCGACACGTCCAGCCACTTGTCGGAAAACGCGCCGCACATGCAGTTCAGCACCTTGCCCGCGCCCACGAGATTGCGGATCGCGCCCTCCATCACGCCCCACGCGCTCGACGTGGAAAGGAAGACCGGCTGCGTGGTGCCAAACATTTCCTGCAAACGCGGATGGATCGACGCGTAGAGCTTTTTGAAATCGCCGCTGCGATGCCCGATCATCGGCTGCGTCATGGCGGCGAATGTTTTGGCGGAGACCTCGACGGGGCCGGGGATGAAGAGCTTGGCGGACATGATTGGGATTTTTGGAGTGTGGATGAAAAAGACCGCGCCAGAGCGGTGGCGCTGGCGCGCGAAAGGGCGCACGTTCTAATTCCTCGCGGCGAAATCTGAAACCCAAATCTTGGCCGCGGTCCCGAAAGCCCCATCGGGCCCACGGTCCTCCTCCTCCCGGCCTGGGGCAGCACCCCAGACCATCATTCAGCAAATGATCCCCGCTCGACGGAACCGGAGGCGCATGGACTAAACTGCGGCTCCACCGTTCCCCGCCTTCACCGGCTTAACTTATGAAACTCCTTTGCTCTTTGGGTGTCCTGTTTTCCCTCGCCATCGCCGCGGTCGCCGCGAAGCCGCCGGACGTGGAGCTGTTTGTGGAAGGCAACTCGTTGCAGCCGTCGAGCACGGTCGAGGTGCGGTTCGCGCGCCCGATGGTGACGCAGGAACAACTCGGCGTGCCCGCGCCCGAGTCGCCCCTGGTTTTCACGCCGGCGCTGCCGGGAAGTTTCACCTGGCTGAGTACGCGGAGCGGCGTGCATACGCCGTCGGCGGTGCCACCGCTGGGGACGAGTTACCAGGTGACGTTGCGGCCAGGGCTCAAGGACGCGGGCGGGGTAGGGGTCACGGCGGATTTGGCGAAGGTGCTGAAGACGCCGCCGTTTCAGGTCTCGGCGGGGATGGGCACAGGCGAGAGGGATGAGCACACCTCGCCGCGGCCGGAGGAAAAGGTGGCGTTCAATTTGAACGTGAAGCTGAAGGGCGCGGAAAAGTTTTTTGAGTTCGTGGCCGACGATGGAAAGAAGGTCGCAGCGGCGGTGCGCTATGCCACCACCGAGGATTATTTTTCGATTCCCCAGGATGAGGAGGATTGGAACGAGCGCTGGCGGCTGGCCCACCTACCCGCCAGCGGGGAGAAAAGAGCGGACGGCGACGAGGCGCGCCCGCGCCCGAACATGCTCATTGTCGAGCCCGTGGCGCTGCTGACCCCCGGCCCGAAGTGGCGGCTGGAAATGAAGCCGGGCCTCGAGGCGAGCGTCGGCGGGCTGAAGATCGCGGAGCGGCGCACGATGAATCTCGGACGGGTGACGCCGTTCACCATCGAGAAGCTGGAGGCGGACAGCTACGTCAATTCGGGGCGCAGCGTGCGGCTCACATTTTCGACGAGAGTCGCGCCGGATGTGGACGAAAAAACCGCCGGAAAATTTTTCCGCATCACGCCCGCGCCGCCGAATCTGCGCTTCGAGGAAGACGATGAGGGGCTGGTCATCCGCGGCGATTTCGAGCGCGGCGCCGAGTACCGGCTGGAGGTCGATCCGTCGTTCCTCGCCGAGTCGGGGCAGCCGTTCGACGGCGACCATGTGCGGACGTTTCGCTTCGAGCCGGTGAAGCCGCGCGTCTATCTGCCGACGATCACGGCGGACCAACTGAGTGGCGGCGAACGGAAATTTCCGGTGCGCGGCGTGAACCTGAAAAGCATCCGCATCACCGCACGGCTCGTCGCGCCGGAGGCCGCGGCGCGGGCGATGGAGACTTTCAAAAAATACACGAAAGAACATTTGTTCGATGAGGAAGCGCACGAGCCGTATCAGCCGCTCCCGCCCGGCGCGATCAAGGGCACGCTGCTCGCCGAGCGCACCATCGAGCTGCCGGGCGCGGTGCTGGATGCGCGGCAGGAGACGGTCGTGGACTGGAGCGAGCTGCTCGGCGCACAAAAGGCCGGCGTCATTTTCCTGACGGTGGAAGGCCAGCCCCTCGCCGGCGCGGGCGGCGGCAAAACGCGCCCCGCGGCGCAGGCGCTCATCCAGCTCACCGACCTCGGCGTGCTGTGGAAAAAAGCGGACAATCATTTGCTGACCACGGTTTTTTCGATGGCCACGGGCCAGACCGTCGCAGGTGCGAGCGTGGCGATGCTGAAGAAGGATTTCACCGCCGTGCTCGCCTCGGCGACGACCGACGCGGCGGGTGCCGTGACGCTGCCGCTGAAGGACGATGTCGGCTGGCTCGTCGTCCGCCGCGGTGACGACGTGCAGGCGCTGCGCATGGGCGACGAGGCGGAGGATTTGCCGATGGGCGGGTTCAGTCTGCCGATTTACTATTCGGGCTGGAGCGTGAAAGAGCCCGAGCCACCGCCGTTGCGCGGGCTGATTTTCACAGACCGTCCGCTTTATCAGCCGGGCGAAACGGTGCATGTCAAAGGCCTCGTCCGCGCGCTCAAAGACGGCAGCCTCAAACCCGACGCGCCGCGGGAAGGCGTGCTGACGCTGAGCTACCCGCACGAGGCTGGCTCCGAGGAGTTCAAGGTGCGCGTGGATGCGCGCGGCGCGTTCGACACGTCGTTCGCGCTGCCCGCCGGGAAGGTCGGCGAATACCGGCTGCGCTTCGGCTTCGCCACGGGCCGGGGCGGCGAAGTGCATTGGGAATTTTACGGCCAGTTTCAGGCGCAGGACTTTCAGCCAAACGCCTTCGAGACGGCCATCGCCATGCCGGAGCGTTTCGGGCCGGAGGAGAAAATCGCGGCGGATATTTCGGCGAACTATTTCTTCGGCTCGCCGCTCAGCGACGCGCGCGTGCAGTGGACGCTGCAGTACACGCCGGAAACATTTTTCCCCACGGGCTTCGGTGATTTCAACTTCGGCGGCAACGACCAGACCGAGCGCAAAAGCCTCACGCTGCGCGGCGAGGGCAAGCTCACGCAAACACTCGCCATCGCGCCGCAGTTGCCGCGCATCGTGGGCCAGCGGTTTCACGGGCAGCTCACGGTCGAGATCACGGATCAGAATCAGCAGACCGTCACCGAGAGCCGTGGCTTCGACCGCGAGGCGTCCGCATTTTACCTCGGTATCGCGGAGTCGGAGCGCAGCGTCGTCGGGCCGGCGGAGGAGTTCGCGGTGCGCGCGGTGGCCGTGCGGCCCGACGGCACGCCGCTGCCCGCACCCGTCGCCGTGAAAGCGGAACTCATCCGCATCGAGCGCGACACCGTGCGCGTGCAAGCCGCGGGCAAAGCCGTGTCCTTTCACACCGAGACGCGCGAGAAAGTAATCGCGCAGGCCGATGGCGCGACGCTCGTGCCGGTGCGCGAAAGCGGACTGTGGTTCGTGCGCGAGGGCGGAACCGCGCGCTTCAAGCCCGGCGCGGCGGGCGAGTATCGCGTGCGGCTGACCGCGCAGGACGGCGCGGGGCATGAGGTGCGCGCGAGTGCCAGCTTCACCGTTTCAGGCCGCGAGGCGGTCGCGTGGGATTACCGCAATCCCGCGCAGATCGATCTCACCGCCGACAAGCCGGAATACCGCGCCGGCGAGACCGCGCGTATCCTTTTGAAAACGCCGATCTCCGGCGACGCATGGGTCTCCGTGGAGCGCGGCGACAGCATCCTGCGCACGCTGCGCGTGAAGCTGGAAGGCAACGCGCCCACTTTGGAAATTCCGCTCACGGCCAGCGACGGGCCGGATGTTTTTGTCTCCGTGGTGCTCGTGCGCGGGGCCGAGCAGAGCACGCGGAAATTCAAAACCGCGGACTTCCGCTACGGCGTCTGCCGCCTGCGCGTGACCGATCCGATGACGCATCTGCAAGTCGCCGTGACGCCCGCGCGCCTCGACGTGCGGCCCGGCCAGGAGGTCGAAACGGAAGTGCGCGTGCTCGACGCGAAAGGCGCTCCGGTGGCCGATGCGGAGGTCACGTTTTTCGCCGTGGACGACGGCATCCTCGCGCTCACCGGCTACGAGCGGCCGCAGCTCGACCGCATTTTCGACGAGCTGATTCCACTTCGCGTCCGCACCGGACTCACACTTTTCAATCTGCTCCCGGAAGACCCGACCGACCTCACGTTTGCCAACAAAGGCTACCTCATCGGCGGCGGCGGCGGTGAAGGATCGGGGCCGAAATTGCGCCACGATTTTCCCGGCACCGCGTGCTGGTTTCCCGCGCTGCGCACCGACGGCGAGGGCCGCGTGAAACCGCACTTCACCGCGCCCGATGCGCTCACGCGCTACCGTCTCGTGGCTGTGGTCCATGCGGGCGACGACCGCTTTGGCTCCGCCGAATCCGCGGTCGCTATCCGCCAGCCGCTGATGCTGCTTTCCGCGCTCGGGCCGGTGGCAAATGTGGGCGACGAGATCATGGCCCGCGCCGTGGTGCGCAATGAAACCGGCGCGAGCGGGACGGCGGAAATCGCGCTCGAACTTGATGCGACCGCGCAGCCCTCGAAGGGCGCGCTGACCGCGAAGATCAAGCTGGAGAAAGGCGCGGCAGGCACCGTGGATTTTCCCGTGAAGCTCGTGGCTATGGGCGAGGCGAGTTGGAAATGGTCGGTGCGCATGCCGGGGAATGCGGAGGAATTTTCCGACCAACTCGAAGCCAAACTCAAAGTCGGCTCGCCCGTGCCGGTGCTGCGCGAAACGTATCTCACCGAGCTGGATGAAAAGACGAACGACCTGCTCGCGGGCGTGAATCCGCAGGTGCTCGAAGGCGAAGGCGCGGTCGCCGTCACGCTCTCGAATACGCGGCTCGCGAGCCTCGGCGAGAGCGCGCACCAGCTTCTCCAATATCCGTACGGCTGCGCGGAGCAGCTCGTCTCCGCGCTCATCCCGTGGATCGTGACGCGCAATCTCGGCCCCGTGCTCGGCGACATCGGCCAGGACCCGGAGCAGGTGCGCAAGACCGTGGGAGCCGGCGTGGAGAAAGTCTTCGCGCTGCAAACGCCGTCGGGCGGACTCGCGTACTGGCCGGGCGGACAACGGCCGAGCCTCTTCCCGAGCGCCTGGGCGGCGGTCGCGTTTGCGGAACTGGCGAAGCAGGATTTTCCGCTGCCGGAGGGCTGGAAAAAGCTGCTCGACTACCTCAGCGAAGAACTGCGCGACATGGACAAAGTGCGCGATGGCGACGCGCTCGAGCAACGCGCGCTGGCCGTTTTCGCGCTGGCGAGCGCGGGTCGCGCGGAGCCTGCGTATTTTGAAAAACTCGCCGCCCGCCGCAGCGAAATGACGCACGAAGGCCGTGCGCTGCTCGCCCTCGCGATCCTCGAATCGAAAGGCGCGACCGCGTTTGCCGAAGGGCTGCTCAATCCCGACGCGCCCGCGCCGGAAAGCGCGTCGTGGTTTGGCAGCGCCACGCGGGAACGCGCGGTCGGGCTGATGGCGTGGACGCGGCTCAAACCGAAGCACCGCGAAGTGGGGCGGCTCACGAAGGAGCTGCTGGCCTCGCGCGTGGGCGGGCACTGGCGCACGACGCAGGAGAATGCGTGGGCGCTGCTCGCGCTGTCGCGCTACTTCGCGCTCGTGGAGCGCGAGGTGAAGCCGGTGAGCGGCACGCTGGTGCAAAATGCGCGCGCCACGCCCTTCGAGCTGACGAAGAAACGGCTCAGCGAAACGACCCGCGTGGACTTTGACGCGACGCATCTGCCGGCCCCGCTCACCGTCGCGAATCCGGCGCGCGCGCCGCTTTACGGCGAGGCGCGTTTCGTCGTGCGTCCGCCGGTCGTCGAGCAGCCGCGGCAGGATCGCGGCTACGCGGTTTCGCGGAGCTATCGCAAAGTCGGAGCGGACGGCGCGCTGGCGGATGCGGCGGATTTGCAGGTGGGAGACCGCGTGGTCGTGACGCTGCGCGTGGAGACGGTGCGGCCCGGACATTTCGTGGCGATCGACGATCCGCTGCCGGCGATTTTGGAAGCGGTGAATCCCGAATTTCGCACGCAGCAGGCGGGCGCGGACGCGCAGGAATTCTGGCAGGCGGACTACCGCGAAGTGCGCGCGGATCGCGTGCTCTATTTCTGCGATCATCTGCCCGCGGGCGCCTACACTTTCAGCTACCTCGCGCGCGTGCGCACAGCGGGCACGGTCATGGCCCCGGCGACGAAGGTGGAGGAGATGTACCGCCCCGAGCGCTTCGGCCTCAGCGAAACGGCGCGGCTCGTCAGCCGAGCAGCAAAATGAACGTGATGAGCGAAGACTCGCAACGCTGTCATCCTGAGCGAAGTTCCCGGCGGGCGCAGGCGGGCGGGAACGCAGTCGAAGGACCCCGGCGGTCCGATCACGTCAGGAGCTTTATCGAACCGCCAGGGTCCCTCGACTCCGTTACACTCCGCTCGGGATGACACGCGTTCTTGTTTTCTCTGCAATCTGGAAGCACCGACTGCGCCGCACCACTTTGGCGGTCGGAATTTGCGGCGCGGCAATCTTCCTCGCACTGCGCCTCACGCCGCTGCCGTCGTCGCTGGAAAGCGGGCTGCCGGAGAGCGCGGAGTTTACCGACCGCAACGGGCTGCCGCTGCGGCTGATGCTGGTGAATGAGCGACGTTACGCGCAGCGCTGCACGCTCGCGGAAATGTCGCCCGCGATCATCGCCGCGACGCTGAGCGCGGAGGACAAAAGGTTTCGCAAGCACGGCGGAGTCGATGTGCTCGCGACGGGCCGCGCGCTGCGCAACGCGGTGCTGGGAAAGACGCCGTCGTCGGGCGCTTCGACGATCAGCCAGCAGCTCATCAAACTCGCCGCGCCCGCGCCGCGCACGGTCACGCGCAAGCTCGCGGAAATCTGGCTCGCGCTTTGTCTCGAGCAGCGGTGGAGCAAGGATCGCATCCTCGCGGAGTACCTGAACCGGCTGGAGTACGGGAATCTCCAGACCGGCATCGGCGCGGCGAGCCGGCACTACTTTGGCAAGCCGCCTTCAGATCTCAGCGCCGCGGAGGCCGCGTTCCTCGCCGCGCTGCCGCGCGCGCCGGGGCGGCTGAATCCGCGGGCGGATTTTGCGGCGGCGCGGGCGCGGCAGCAGTGGGTGCTGCGGCGAATGGCGGCGAATGGCGCGCTCGATCCCGCCGCGCTCGCCCGCGCCGAGGCGGAGCCGCTGGAATTGCGCCCGGCGGGACGCGCCTTCGAGGCTCCGCACTTTGTCGATCTGCTGCTCCAGCGCCGCGGGCTGGTCGCAAATGCCGGTGGGGAAATCCGCACGACGCTGGACCTCCGGCTGAACCGATTCGTCGAGCAATGCCTCGCGGAAAGTCTCGCGAAGATCGCCGACAAAAATGCCGGCGGCGGCTCGGCGGTGGTGCTCGACAATACGACCGGCGACGTGCTCGCGCTCGCGGGTGCGGGCGATTATTTCCAAGCGGGAGCGGGGCAGATCAACGGCGCGTGGATGGTGCGCTCGCCGGGCTCGGCGGTGAAACCTTTCACCTACCTGCTCGCTCTCGAACGCGGCGCGGAGCCCGCCACGGTCGTGCCCGACGTGCCCACGTCTTTCGCCACGCCGGACGGCCTTTACCGGCCCAACAATTACAACCACCGCTTCTACGGCCCGGTCAGCCTGCGCACGGCGCTCGGCAATTCGCTGAACGTCGCCGCCATCCGCGCGCTGGAGCTGGCCGGCGGCCCCGAGATGCTGCACCGCGCGCTGCGGCAGTGCGGCATCACCACGCTCGACCATCCCGCCGAGTATTACGGGCTCGGCCTTACCCTCGGCAACGGCGAGGTGCGCCTGCTCGAACTCGCCAACGCCTACGCCACGCTCGCGCGGCTCGGCGTTTTCCGCCCGTACCGGCTGCTGCTGCGCGAAAGCGGCGCGCTCGATCCGGGCCGGCGCGTGTTCGAGGCGGGCGCCGCATTTCTCCTCGCCGACATGCTCGCCGACAACTCCGCGCGCGCCGCGTCCTTCGGCCTCACGTCGCATCTCGCATTCGATTTTCCCGTTGCCTGCAAGACCGGCACCAGCTCCGACTACCGCGACAACTGGAGCGTCGGCTACACACCGGAGTTCACCGTCGCCGTGTGGGTCGGAAATCCTGACGGGAAGCCGATGCGCGGGATCACCGGCGTGACCGGCGCGGCTCCGGTGATGCACGAGATTTTCGAGCACCTCCGCCGCACCGCCGGCACGACGTGGTTTGCCCCGCCGCCCGACATCCGCAGCTTCGCCGTCCATCCGCTCACCGGCCGGCAGGTTTCACCCGACCGCCCCGGCGCGGTCGTGGAGAAATTCCTCCGCGCACCCGAGCCCGAGCGCGCCTCCGACTACGACACCGCCGGTGCCGTCCGCCTGCCGCCGGAATATTTCCCCTGGCTCGCCAGCGCGCAGAACAGCCTCGGCAATCTCGTCACCGCCGATGCCGGGGCGCACGCGCCGCGCATCCTGCAGCCGCCGCCGGGCGCGACCTACTTCCTCGATCCCGACATTCCGCTGGCGAGCCAGTGGATTCCTTTGCGCGCGGAGTCAGCCGTCGCGTGGTCGAGCGATTCGCTGCCCATCGAAAATGGCCGCGCGCAACTCCGCGAGGGCCGGCATCTCATCACCGCGCGGGACGGTGCGAGCGGCGGAAACACGACGACGTGGATCGAAGTGAAAGCGCTTTAGGAGGGCGACAATACCCTCGTGGATTGTCGCCCGGAAGCTGCGGCTCCGCGCGGCTGTAGGGGAAGCTGACAGCTTCCCCTACAGCGCGCGGCGTGAAATCGCCATTGCCGAAGGGACGCGCGCGCGGCGAGAGTGGCGGCCCATGTCCCAGCCATTGACCAGCGCGGAGAAGCGCGACCTGAGAGCCCGCGCGCAGCGGCTCGAACCCATCGTGAAACTCGGCCACGGGGGGATGAGCGAGGCATTTCTCCAAAGCCTCGACGCGGCGCTGACGGCGCACGGGCTGGTGAAAGTCCGGTTCACGGATTTCAAGGAGGAGAAGAAAACGCTCGGCCCGCAGATTGCGGAAAAGACGGGGAGCGAGCTGGTGCAGCGCGTGGGGAATGTGGCGGTGTTTTTCCGCGCGAAGCCACGGGCGGCCTGACGGAAAATTACCGCGCGATTTTGCGCAGCCGGGCGCGGTAGATGGGCAGACCTTGCGCGAGGAAGCGGCGCTCGAAGTCGGTGATCGGGTAGTCGGGATCCTCCGGCCAGTCGAGGCGCTCGTAGCCTTTGGCCTTCGCGAGCACTTTTTCCATCCACTGAAAATACGGCTCGTCGTCGGTCTTGATCCGCAGTTCGCCGCCCATGACGAGGATGCCGTGGAGCGCTTCCATGAAGCCGTCCTGAATCAAGCGCCGCGGCTGGTGGTGGCGCTTCGGCCACGGGTCGGGAAAGAGGACGTGCGCGATGGAGACGCTTTCCAGCGGGAGCACGTAGCGCAGGGCGTAGGCGGTCTCGATGCGGAGGACGCGGATGTTCGGGATCTTGTTGTGAACCACGCCGCGGCAGACTTTGCGCACGCGGCCGAGCAGGCGCTCGATGCCGAGGAAATTGTGGTCGGGATGCCGCTGCGCCATCGCCTCGAGAAAGCCGCCTTCGCCGCAGCCGATGTCCACCTCGAGCGGCGCGTCGCGCTCGAAAATGTCGCGCATGGGAGCCCGCGCGAAATAGTCCGCGGGGACAAATTCGATCTTCTCGGCGGGATCGGCTTCCCCGGATTTTTTTTCGCGAAAGGCGGCTCTCATTTGGTGCGCAGCCGATACGCGCCCGCGCCGACCCGCGCAAGAGCATTCCCGCCTGCTGCTCAGGCGACCGCCTGGGTCTCGGGGACGGGGCCGGACATGGCGGCGGAGACGGCGTCGGTCAACTGCCGGGCGAGGTAGGGTTTGGCGAGGTAGCTGGCTCCGGTGCGCTGGCCGAGCTGGCCGCTGAAAAGGTCGCTGCTGTAGCCGCTGCTGAAGAGGATTTTTCCCCCAGGCCGGGCGGCGCTGAAGCGGTCGGCGACATCGCAGCCGGAGAGTCCGCCGGGCATGACCATGTCGGTGAGGAGGAGGTCGATGCGCTCGGGGAACTGGCTCCACGCGGCGATGGCCTCGTGGCCGTCAGCGGCTTCGAGGATGCGGTAGCCGGCGTCCTCGAGCACGCTGCGGGCGAGGGCGCGGACATCGGCGTCGTCTTCGACGAGGAGGATCACGTCATTCGCTCCGGCGCGCGGCGGCGCGGCCACGGGCGCGGTCACGACGGCCCCGGCGCGGGTGGTGACGGGGAGATAAATGCGGAAGGTCGTGCCTTTGCCCAGCTCGCTCTCGGCCTCGATCCAGCCCTCGTGCTGCTGGACGATGCCCTGGACGGTGGCGAGGCCCATGCCGGTGCCTTTGCCCACTTCCTTGGTGGTAAAAAACGGCTCGAAAATGTGCGCGAGCGTGGCCGGGCTCATGCCCTCGCCGGTGTCGGCGACGGTGAGGCAGGTGAAGTGGCCGGCGCGCGCCTCCGGCCAGCGCTCGGCGTGCTCGGCGGGGACTTCCGCGGCGGCGGTGCGGACGGCGATGGTGCCGCCGGTGCGCATGGCGTCGCGGGCGTTGACCACGAGGTTGACGATGATCTGCTCGAGGTTGCACACGTCGGCGTAGATGAGCGGCAGGGCGGGTGCGTGCTCGAAGGTGACCCCGATCGTTTCCGGCGTGAGCCGGCGGAGCATGGAGGCGATGTTGCCGATGACCTCGCTGAGCGAGACGACCTTCATTTCCATGATCTGCCGGCGGCTGAAGGCGAGGAGCTGCCGGGTGAGCGCGGCGGCGCGCTCGCCAGCGCCCTGGACCTGCTGGAGCGACCACGCCACGTCGCTGTCGAGCGTGGCTTTGGCGAGCTGCAGGCTGGTGTGGCCCTGGACGACGGTGAGCAGGTTATTAAAGTCGTGCGCGACGCCCGCAGCGAGGTGCCCGATGGCTTCCATCTTCTGCGACTGGCGGAGCTGGGTCTCGAGTTTGAGCTGCTCGGAAATGTCCTGCACGACGGCGAGGAGATGCGGCCCGGCGGCGAGTTCAAAGTGCTCGATCCAGAGCAGCGCGGCGCGTTCCCCGCCGTCGCGCGCGATGAGTTTGCAGTCCCGCTGGCGCACCGGCTGGCCGCGCATGACCTGGGCCATCGCGTCGAGCCGGGAGTGCGTATCGAGCGCCACGCCGGCCTCCCAGAGCGAGCGCCCGATCAGCTCGTCGCTGGCGTAGCCGGTGGCGGCGAGAAAGGCGCGGTTGAAGGCGATGCAGCCGTGATCGTTGAGCCGCAGAATGGCGACGGGCAGCGGGCTGGCGTCGAAGGCTTTGGCGAGGCGTTCCTCCGAGACTTTGAGCGCCTCCTGCGCGAGTTCGCGCTCGGCCATTTCGAGCTTGAGCTGGGTGTTGCTCGTCTGGAGCGCGCGGGTGCGTTCGTCCACGAGGCGGTTGAGGTCCTCGAGCTTGTGCCGCGCCTGACCGGTCACGAGCCACTTCTCGGTGAGGGCGTGGGCGAGCTGCAGGACTTCGATGCTGTCGAAAGGTTTCTTGAGGATCACCAGCCGGTCGGACTTGCCCAGCTTGCCGATAATCTGCTGCCACGAGTAGTCGGAGTAGGCCGTGCAAATGACGACCTGGATCGAGGCGTCGATGGCCCAAATCCGCGTGATCGTCTCCACGCCATCCCAGCCGGGCGGCATCCGCACGTCCACGAAAGCCATCGCGTAGGGCCGCCCTTCGGCGATCGCGCGCACGACCATGTCGAGCCCTTCTTTGCCTTGGAAAGCCGAGTCGAGCTGGAACTCGGACTGCACTTCGGCGACCGCCGGTTTTGGCCCGAAAAACTGCGTCATCACATTGTCCAGCGCGCCGCCGGAGGGCGTCGGGGGGGCGAGGACTTTGCGAAAGTCCGCGTGGATTTCCGGGTTGTCGTCAATGACGAGGATGCGGTGGTTTCCGGCGATGGCGGGTGTGGGTTTCATGGATGAAAAATGGTGAAACGCTCAGGCGGCAGCGGCGACGGACAGGGGATTGAAGACCGGGAGTTCGAGGGTAAAGGTGGCGCCGGTTCCGGGGCCGTCGCTGTGGGCGTTGAGCGCGCCGCCCATCCCGGTGGCGGCGAGCGCGGCGCTGTGCAGGCCAAAGCCGTGCCCGGTTTTCTTGGTGGTGAAGCCGTGCGAAAAAATGCGGGTGAGATTTTCCGCGGCGATGCCGCTGCCGCTGTCCCGCACGGTGACTTTTACAAACTCCGCGCCGCTGCTCTGAATCTTCACGACGATGCGGCGCTCCTCGCCGCCGCATTCCTGGATCGCCTGTTTGGCGTTGCGCAGGAGGTTGACGAGGATTTGCAGGATCAGGTGCTTGTCCACCTGGACCTGGGGCACTTCCTCAAACGCCTGCACCACGGTGATGCGGTGCCGGGCGAGCGAGACGGCGTTTATTTTGAGCGCGTCGTCCACCAGCGTCTGGATGGCCAGCGCCTCGACGAGACCCTCGCCCTTGGCGAAGCCCTGCTGCATGGAGACGATTTCCTTGATGTGCGCGATGTTGCGCGTGATCGAATCGACCTCCTCCAGCAGGTCGGCGTGCTCCGCCTTGAGCGCGTCCGCGACGCGCGAAATCAGCTCGGGAATATGCGGCCCGCGCGGATCGCGGGCGACGAAGCCGGCGAAGTCCGCCGCCTGGAGCGTGAGCAGGCCGGCGACTTTCCCGAGTTCGATCGTCTTCGAGTTGCGCAGCCGCTCGCTGATCACGGTGCCTGAGATATTCACGCTGTTGAGGACGTTGCCCACATTGTGCAGCACGCCGGTCGCGACCTCGGCCATGCCGGCAAAGCGCGAGCTGTCCACCAGGCTCGCATGCGCTTTTTCCAGCTCCGTCGCCGCTTGCTTCTGCGCGGTGATGTCGTGGAAAACCCCGCGCACGAGCAGCGGCTCCCCGGCTCCGTCGAGCAGCACGGCCGCGCTCTCGCGGATCCAGACGGTCCGACCGTCGGCGGCGAGCATGCGGTACTCGCAGGCATACGGGGCTTTTTCCGCGACCATGCGCACGCAGTGGTCGCAGGCCCAGAGATCCGCGGTGTGCAGCTTGGATTTCCAAAAGTCCTTCACCGTCAGCCAGTCTTTCTGCGGGTAGCCGAGCAGGCGCTCGCACTGCTGGCTGACAAAAGTGAAATCGAAGGTGCGCGCATCGGCTTCCCAGACGATGCCGTCCACGCAGTTGATGAGCGTTTCGAGCTTCTGTTTTTCGCCGTGCATGGCCTCCTGTTCGCGGAGCTGCATCTGGAGGCTGCGCGCCGCGTTCTGGTGGGCGAGCAGCCCGGTGCCGCCGGCGACGATGAGCAGGAGCGCGGCGAGGTAGCCCATGGTCGTGGACCGGAGGCGGGTGATCGTCGCCACCCAGGGCGCGGCATCGAAGTCCACGCCGAGCGCCGCCTCCACGTCGCCGCGGAAATTGCGGATCGGGGCGAACGCACTCACCGAGGTGCCTGCGCGGCTGGCATAGGGCTCAGGCGTAAAGGCGGATTTTCCGGCGAGCGACCTGGCCATGTACGGCAAAAGCTCGCCCCCGTAGATTTCGCCGATCTTGGCGCACTGCCGGGCGTCCGCCTGCCAATGGACGATGCGCGCGAGGTGTCCATCCGGCAGCTTGCGCAGGGTGTAGATGTCGCTGATCGCGGGATTCGCGGCCAGCCAGCGCTGCTCCGCTTTGATCATCCGCCAGTAGCGCGGTTCGTCGGGAGACGTTTCTAAAGTGATTTCCTGATGCCCCATCAGCCCGATCTCCTGCGCGTAAGTCGGCGCGTAGCCTGCCATCATCTGCTGCATCCGCGCCTGCTCGCGCCGGACCTGGTCCTCGGTAAAAAACCAGCCGCTCCCTAGCACCGTGAACACGAGCACCCAGATGAGCAGCGGGAGCGCGCCGTGCAGCCTCCCCCGCCACAGCCAGCGGTGCAGAGCGGCAAAAATCAGCAGCGTCCCGGCGACGAGCAGCGTGTAGTCCAGCGGTGGGAGCATTCCGTTCATTGGGTTTGGTATTCTCAGCGATGCTTTAAGCAGGGCCGATGCCGGGCTCGCGGCCTTTTCACGGCCCACGCGCTCATTCCCCGCTTCCATTCATGCGCCAATCCACTAATCCCTTTGCCCACACACCCACCCGCCTATGGACATCATCCTCGGACTCATCATCGGTTTCATCGCGTGGTTCCTCATGCGCTACCTCGTCGCCGGACTCTACACGGTCGATCAAAACGAGCGCGCGGTGAAGACCATCTTTGGCCGCGCCGAACGCCTCGGCACCCAGACCACGCTCGACGATCCCATCGCCGAAGCGCTCCGCCCCGAGGAGCGCGAACGCTACTGCTACCCGCAGGTGCGCGTGATCCCGGCGGGCGGCCCGTATTTCAAATGGCCGTGGGAGCGCGTGTACAAAGTGACCGTCGCCACGCAGACGCTGAACATGGCCTTTGACCCCGAAGACCCGCAGGCCAACATGGGCGGCTCGAAGCTCAGCGCGGTGACCAAGGACCAGCTCGACACGGGCCTCACCGGGCAGATTCGCTACCGCATCTGCGAGCGGAATCTCTACGCGTATCTCTTCGGGGTGAAGCGCCCAATCGTGCATGTCATGGGCTACTACATCAGCGTCTTGCGGGAGCGCATCGCAAACTTCATCGCGCCGCCGCCGCTCGAAGACGCCCCGGAAAACACTATCGCCGGCGTGGCGGGCATTTCGATCAACGACCTGCGTAAAAACCTCTCCGCGCTCAATGAGCACATGGAGCGGGAGTGCGCGAGTTCCGCGCCGCGCTACGGCATCACGTTCGATGCGTCGCTCATCACCGGCATCGACCCGCCTCACGAGGTGGAAAGTGCGCTCGCCGCGATCAACACCGCGCATAACCAAGTCAGCTCGGACATCTCGCTCGCGCAGGCTTCGGCGGATCAAAAGATCGTGCAATCGAAACGCGCCGTGGAAATCGAAACGCTCAACGCGCAGGCCGAAGTCGAGCCGCTGCGCGCGCTTTCCTCCCAGCTCACCGCCCTCCGCGCGAGCGGGCCGGATGCGCTCGCCGCGTACCGACGAAACGTGCGGCTCAAACTTTTCCGCGACGCCAGCCAGGTTATCATGGAGGACGCGCAATGAACTTCCTCATCGCCGCCGGCGCGACCTTCATCGCGCTTTTCATCATCGTCCCGATCTTCTTCGGCCTGCTCCGCGCCTTCGGCGTGTACGCCATCGTCGAGGAAGGCCGCTGCCACGTGTACGTCCTTTTCGGCAAAGTGCTTGCCGTGCTCGATGAGCCCGGCATCTACTTCCTCTGGTCGAAACTCGGCCTCGTCGGCCCCATCGTGAACTGGCTCGGCCAGTGCCACGTCCTCGACCTCCGCCTCGACCAGACCTACCTCCGCAGCCAGCCCGTGAACAGCGAGGAAGGCGCCCCGATGGGCATCGGCATCTGGTATGAAATGTTCATCAGCGACCCCGTTTCCTACCTTTTCAAAAACGCCGACCCTCGCGGCTCGCTCAGCGCCAATGTCAGCAGCGCCACCGTCCGCTGCCTCAGCAATATGCCGCTCGGCGCGATGCTCGAAACCCGCCACGCCATGTCCCTCACCGTCCGCACCGAAGTTTCGCCCAAGTCCAACGAATGGGGCTACAAACTCGGCAGCGTCTATATCCGCAAAGTGCATTTCCGCGACGGCGGCATGATCCGGCAGATCGAGGAGAAAGTGGTCAACCGTCTCCGCCAGGTCACCAGTGCGATCAAGCAGGACGGCGCGAACCAGGTCAGCATCATCAGCAGCACCGCCGAGCGCCAGGCCGCCATCGAGTTTGCCAAAGCCGCCGCCATGCGCCCGCAGATCGTCGGCGAAGCCCTCCAGCTTATCTCCCAAGACCGCGAAATCATCGACTCGATGTTCGAGATTCTCGAGATGCAGCAGATCGTCCAGGGCGAAGCCCGCATCACTTTCGTCCCGCCGAAAAGCGACCTCCTCAACCAACTCCTCGCCGCGCAGCCGGGCGGGAAAAGCGCGCCGCCGCCGTTGAAGAAATAGCCGGGACGCTTGAGCCTCGCCGATTTCCGGCTACCCTCCGCGCATGAGCACGCTCGCTGAAATCGAACAAGCTGTGAAAACGCTGCCGCCGTCCGAGCAGGAGGCTTTGCTGGAATTTCTCGCGCAGCGAGTCGGGCGAAAAGAGTCGGCAAAGCCCACGGCGGACGATCCCTTCGACGCGATGATCGGCGCTTTTGCCGGCCCGCGAGAAGCAACGGGCCGCAGAGCCGAGGACATCCTCTACGGAAGCGGCGAGTGAGCAGCCGCGCATTTCTCGACTCGGGTGCGATCTACGCGCTGGCGGATCGCAACGACTCGGATCACGCCATGGTGCGCGCCGCCCATGCCGTGCAGTCCCGCAGTTTCGTGACGCACGAACTCATCTTGGTGGAAGCTTTTTCACTCCTCACCAAACGGCTGCACAAAGCGGCGGCCCTGCAAACCGTCGGCGCGTTGCGGCGCTCGCCGCGGGTCGAAGTTATTCGCGTGGATGCGGCCTTGCTGGAAGCTGCGTGGGCACGCTGCCAGCGGTTCGCCGACAAGGACTGGGATTGGGTTGATTGCACGAGTTTTGAAATCATGGAGCGGCACGGTCTGCGCGAGGCTTTGAGTCTCGATCATCATTTCCGCCAGGCGGGTTTTGTCTTGCTGGATAAATGACCGGCCGGCGCAGCGAAGACGCCGCTACTTTCACCACGCGTAATGATCCAGCCCGTAGATCAGCGCGCTGCCGAGGAAGCCGGTGAGGCCGACGAGCGCCGCGCCGAGGAGCAGCGCGCCGCGGAAACGCTGGCGGTCGCGGGTGCCTTCGTCGCATTTCCCCAGCGTCACGAGCGCCGCGCAGACCACCGACCACACGCCGGTGCCGGTGCCGAGCCAGCGGTGCCAGCCGAGGATCGCCGCCGACTGGCCCACGTAGCTCGTGAAGTAGGCATTGATCCACCCCAGCCCCACCGCCGCCACCGCGCCGAGCGCGGCGAGCACCACGAGCAGGCGGACCGTTTGCAGCCAGGAGGGGCGCTGCGTCCACCACGCCAGCCCCTCGGCGAAGACGGCCACGAACATCAGCGCCACGGGAAAATGCGTGGACACCGGATGCAGCCGCCCAAGCCAGCGCAGCGCGCGTTTCCACACGGGCATGCGCAGCTCCGGCGCGCTCGCCACGGCGGGCGCGGCGGCGTGTTCGGTGGGGGCGGGCTCGGGCGCGCCGAGTTCGATCCAGCGGCGCACGGCTTCCTTTTCGTCCCTGGTCAGCGCGGGCACGTTGGCGTCCTCGCCGGGCATGTCCTCCTTGAAAACCATGTCGTAGAGATCGGATTTTTCCGGGTGCCCGCGGACGATGTATTCCGCATTCGCGGCCACGCGTTTCAGGTCGAGCACGTAGCCGAATTTCCCCTTCGGCCGCGGCAGCTCCGATCCGTGGCAGTCCGTGCATTTCGCCTCGAAAATCTCGCGCACCCGGCCGGCTAGCTTCACCCCGTCGGCCTGGGGCTCCTCCGCTTGGCAGCCCAGCGCTGCGAGCAGGAGGAGGAGCGTGCAGGTCAGGAAAAAGCGCATCTTTGGTCTTACGTATAAGGCCGCGGACCGCGCGATTCTTAGAGCTGCACGGGGAAGCTGACAGCTTCCCCGTGCAGCGCGGCGCTTCTTTAGACGCCCTCCTAAAACGCCATCCGCACGCCGCCGGAGACGTTGTTCGAGCGGTAGTTCGAGCGGCCCGCTTCGCCGTCGTAGTAGAGGTAGCCGGCGGTGCGGTCGTTCCACAGCACGGCCACGCCCAGGCTGAGGAGCGCACTGTCGCGGCCCGTCTCCGCGCCGTGGACGGTGAAGGAATTGCCGCCGCCATTGGCGAAGCGCGAGTCGATGGCGTAGGCGATGTCGCCGTACTCGTGCTGCCACGCGAGGCGTGCTTCGGGCCGCACCACCGCGCCGCTCGCGAGCCGGAATTCGTAGGCCGCTTTCATCCCGATGGCGCTGCGCGTGGAGTCCGTGCCCTGCGAGCCGTAGCTCAGCGGCGCGAGCGAGCCGCTTTCGCGGAAGCTGCCCAGCCCGACATGGGTGTACTGGAAGCTCGCCGTGGGGCCGATGCGCAGCGCGTCGCTGGTGAAGTCAAAGCCTGCGGCGATGAGCGCATTGACCTCGCCGCCCGTGGTGCTGCCGGTGGCCGTGCCGCGCAGCGCGGTGCGGCGCGTGTCGTAGCTGTTGTAGCCGCCTTGCACGGCGGCATCCACGTAGAGGCCCTCGTTGAAATACGTGGCGTAGATGCCGAGCTTCGCGCCATCCACGGTCAGGCGGCCGCCCGCGGCGAGATCCGCGCCGGTGCGGGCGTAGCCGGTGTTCACGCCCACGGTGAAGTTTTCATTCACCCGGTAGTCCACGCCGAGCGTGAAACCGCCCGTGGCGAGGTCGTAGCCCCGCGCGTTCGTCGTCCCGCTGATGTGGGCAAACTCGCCGACGCCCGTGATGAACACGCCGATGCGCGGATCCCAAGGCGTCGCCGCCGGCTGCTCCGGCGCGCGCAGTTCCTTGCCGCCGGTGCCGGTCGGGCCGTTCACCCCCGCGAGCGGCGGCATGGCGGGCAGCGCGGCGGCGTGCTCCTGCTCGCCGGTGCCGGACACGGACAGCCCCTCGGCGCTGAAGCCGTGGCGGCCCGCGCGGACATCGTCCAGGCGGCGCTGGAGATTCGCGGTCTGAATATTGGCCTGCGAAAAACCGATGGAATAGGCCGACGCGAGTTCCTCGGCGGCGATGAGATCGAAATCATGCGGCAGTTTCGCGAGCGGCTCGTCATTGAGAAAGGCGATGAGCTTTTTCTCGCCGGAGGCGGAAACCGCCTGGTCGAGGGCGTGGGCGACGCTCTTCTGGTTCGGCGTGAGCACGGTCAGCCCGGCGAGCGCGGCGAAGGAGCCCTGCGCGATTTGCAGCGACACGGCGTGGGTCTCATAGACCACATTCGCGCTCGCGATGGTGCCGGTGGCGAAAGGATTCACCACCGTCCTGAACTGCCCGGTCACGCCGCCCTGCGCGGTGAGGAAAGTGACCTTGTCACCGATTTTCAGCCGCGCCTTGCCGAGCTTCACCAGCCGCAGCGTGCCATCCAGCCCCGCCGCGCCGCCGACGGTGATGAGGTCGTGCTCACCGGCATTTGCGCCCGCGATTTCGATGACCGTGGTGCCCGCGCCGCTCTGGGCGAAATTCCCGCCGATGTGAAACGTGCCCGCCGAATTGCCGGGGCTGAAGACGCCGGCATTGATGAGATTGTGCGCCGCCGTGCCCGTGCCCATGAGCGTGCCGGCAAAGTTCACGAACACGTTCGGGCTTTGCACCGAACCATTGAGCACGAGCGTGCCGTTGTTGATGCTCGTGTTGCCGGTGTAGGTGTTCGCGCCGCTGAGCGTGAGCGTGCCGGTGGTGTTCTTCGTCAGCGTGCCGCCCACGCCAAATGCGCCGTCCTTGATGACACCGGCAAAATTTCCCGCACCCACCGTCAGCGCGCCCGAGCCGAGGCCGACCGTGCCGACGCCCGAACCGAACAGCGCGCCGATGGTGTCGCTGTTGTTCCGCAGCTCCAGCCCCGCGAACGCCAGCCCGCCGCCCGCACCGTCCGTGATCGTGCTGCCGGGACTGTTCACCGTGACCGCGGCGGTGTTGCCGATTTGATCGTTCAGTGTCTGAAATTGCGTGTTGAGGTAATCGACCACGCCGTTGCCCTGGATGAGGATATTGCCGCGGAGTTTTTCCCCCTGGTTTTCAAAAACGAGGAAGGCATTGGCGTCCACCGTCGTCAGGCCGGTGTAGGCGTGCTCGTTCGCGCCGTTGTAGAGAAAGGCGACATAGGAATTCACCCCGCCCACCGGCGCGGGCAGACCCGAGGTGGTGAAGGTGACGCCGCCATTGCTGAGCACGCCGGAGAAGGCGATTTCGGATTTGTTAACCGTCCCGTTAAACGTGCGGGTGCCGCCGTTCAGATTCCCGTTGCCGGTGAAAGTCAGGTGGGTCCGCGCCTCGATCGTCACCGCCGAGACCGGGTCGATGAACGACAGCGCGTTCGGCACGGTCTGCCGGTCCACATTCACGGCCAGCCGCGTGCCGCCGGCGATGGTCAGCGTGCCGGTGCCAAAAGGATTGGCCACGGTGCTGCCGGGCGTCGGGTCGAAAACGAGCGCGCCGCTGAGCAACTGCGTGTCGCCGGTGTAGGGATTGTTTTGCGTCAGTGTCAAAGTGCCGGCCCCCGTTTTCGTCAGCCCGCCCGCGCCGCTCCCGAGCGCGCCGGTGAACTTCGTGTCGCCGCTCCCGGCGACGGTCAGCGTGCTCGCACCGTTGCTCACGTTGCCGACGGTGAAAAGGTTGGCCGAGTTGTTCTTCCACGTCTGCGTGGAGCCGAGGATCAGGTCCGGGTTGAGCGTCACCGCGCCCGCGCCCGCGCCCGCATTGATCGTCACGCCGCCCGCGCCCGCGAGCGTCAGCTTGTAGCCGTCGTCATTGAGCGTGACCGCGCGCGTCTCGGGCGAGGCGGGCGCATTGATCGTGAGACTGGCGATGGCCATGTTCGCCCCGAGCGTCATCGCGCTGGGGCTGGCCGCGCCGGTCGAGGAGAAAAAGACATCCGTCCCCGCGCCGGGCACCAGCGGCGTGGCCGTGCCCGCGGCGTTGGTCGCCCAGTTGCTCGCGGTCGTCCCGTTCGAGGCCGACCACACGCTCGGACTGCCCGCGAGCCCACCTTTCCAGAAAGCCATCGTCAAAGGCGTGGCCGCGGTGATCCCCACCGAAAGCGTGGTCGCCGTGGCCGACGGCGAGCCGACGGTGAAATTCGTCGGATTGTACACCGTGCCAAGCGTGTACACCGTGCCCGTGCTGAGCGTGCTCCCCGCCCCGCCCGTGAGCAGCGTGTAGCTGCCCGTCGCCCCCGTGGCCACGCCGCTGACGCCGTACACATTCACCTGGTACGCGCCTGCCACCGGCGTCACATTTGCCGTCACATTGACCTCCGCGCCTGTCGTCGTGGAGCCGATGGAGCCGCCGATGGTCGTGCCCGCTCCGCCCAAAGTCAGCGCCCCCACGGTCAGCGGCGCATTGGCCACCGCGTGGTATTCAAACCCCGCGCCCGCCGCCACCGCGACCGTCGCCGTCGCCGGAATCGCCCCGCTTTTTCCCGCCACAAAATCGCCGCCCGTGACCGTGATCGTCGTGCTCGCGATGCTGCCATTCACGGTCAGCGTGCCCGCGTTCACCCTGGTCGTTCCCGTGTAGGTATTCGCGCCGCCGAGGCTGAGCAAACCCGCGGTGTTTTTCGTCAGCTTGCCGCCGGCTCCGAGAAACCGTTCCTCGATGACGCCGCGAAAATTTCCCGCACCCACGGTCAGCGTGCCGGTGCCCAAACCCACGGTGCCCACCGACGACCCGAAAAGAGCACCGATCGTGTCGCTGTTATTCACCAGGTTCAGTCCTTGATTCCGCTGGCCGCCGAGGATCGTGCTACCCGGACTGTTGATGGTGACCGTGGACGTGTCGGAAATGTGGTCTGAGTTGTTGAAGTATTGCGCCACACCCGTCCCCTGCACGAGCAGGTCGCCGACAATCAGGAGCCCGGGATTGTCCATCACGAGGAACGCGCCTGAGTTCACCGTGGTCAGCCCGGTGTAAGCCTGCGGACTTGCGCCGTCGTAGATGAAGGCCACGTAGGGCGTGCTCCCGACGGCTCCGGCACCGAGATTGGACGTGGAAAAAGTCACGCCGCCATTGCTGATCACGCCGCCAAAATGAATCTGCGACTGCGAGATCGTGCCGGTGATCGTGCGTGTCGCGCCGTTGAGATTGGTCGCGCCGTTCAGCCGCAGGTCGCCCTGTGCGAAGACGGTGAAATCCGACTGCACCGAGAGCGCATTCGGCACCGTGGTGTTGATCGCGTGCGTGCCAAAGGTCGTCGCCCCGCCGGCGGACGTGATGGCCAGCGTTCCCGTGCCCAGCGCAGTGTTGGTTTCGGCGAAAAGCGCACCGTTTTCCAGCGTCGTCGTCCCGCTGTAGGTATTGGCCCCGCTCAGAGCCTGCGCCGCTGTCCCGACCTTTGTGATCCCCAACGCGCTTACCCCGCCTGGGCCGTTGCTGATGACTCCTTGGAAATTCGCATCCAGATTGTTCGCCCCCAAAGTCAGCACCGCCGGCGCGGCCCCGTTGTTCGTCACAAACGCGCCCGCGAGTCCCACGAGGCCGCCGACCGAGTTGGAAAATCCGCCGAGATCGAGCGTGCCGCTGACGAAGTAATTCGAGGTCGTCGAAAACGCCGTCGTCGAGCCCGCCCGCAGCGTCCCGGCGCTCACCGAAGTCTGCCCGCTGTAGGTGTTGGCCCCGCTGAGCACGAGCCTGCCCGGCCCCTGTTTTTCAAAGCCCGTGGTCGTCACGAGCGGCGCGCTGATCGTCGCGGTGTCCCCCGCATTCGTCACGGTGACAACCGCGTTGCTCGTCAGATTCAGCGGCGCGGCCAGGCTCCCGGCCACCGTGTAGCCGCCCACATTGAAAGTCAGATTGCGCGCCTGAACGCCCGCGACTGTGAGCGTCACCACGCCCGGCGTGCCTTGGAAAACGGCGTCCGTGTCCGCCTTGTTCAGCCACAGCGAAGGCACGCCCGTGCCCGTCGCATCGTTCCAGTTTGGTGTCGTCAGATTCCAATCGCCCGTCCCGCCAAAACCCGCCGTCGCGCCATTTACATCCCAGTCCTGCACTACTGCCTGCGTGCCTCCGGCGAGGCCGAGAAACGCCGCCATCGCCCCCGCCAGGATGCACCGCCGCGGCGGACGCTGCGCCTTTGTGCATGGGGTATGGAAGGTCGCGGATTCGGTGGAGGCGTTCTTTTTCATGGTGGGATAGTGGGTGGAAAAATCAGCACTGGTGCTTTTGGAAAAGCTCAGCCGCGGAGCCGGAAACCCCGCCCTTTTCGGCAAAAGGCGGACGGCTCAGCACTGGGGATTGGAGTGTTTTCCGGGGTCTGTTTAGGGAGGCAGTCAACGCCCGGATTTCAAGGCCCGCGTATGTGCCGCCAGCCGCCGGGACTGTCAAAGAAAACTTTCCCGCGCGCACCCGCGCATCATCGCTCATTTTCCATCTGCCATTTTCCATTTTCCATCAGCCCTCCCCCTCCAGCGTCGTCCGCGCCAGCGCCAGCGCCGCGCGCTGCGCCTTGTCCACTTTCGGAAAAGCGAGGTCCAGCGACTCCAGCGTCTCGATCACCGCCGCCATCACCGCCAGCCGCGTGAACCATTTGTTGTCCGCCGGCACGACCTGCCACGGCGCGTCCGCCGTCGCCGTGTGCGCGATCGTTTTCTCGTACGCCGCCTGATACTCGCCCCAGCGCGCGCGCTCCTTCAGGTCGCCCGCGGAGAATTTCCAGTTCTTCGCCGGCTCCTCCAGCCGCGCGAGAAAACGCCGCTTCTGCTCCGCCTTCGAGACGTGCAGGAAAAACTTCCGCACCACCGTCCCATTCCGCGCGAGATGCCGCTCAAACGCCACGATGTCCTCGAACCGCTCCCGCCAGATGTCCTTCGACACCAGCTTCGCGGGCAGACGCTGCCCTTGCAAAATCTCCGGATGCACCCGCACCACCAGCGTCTCCTCGTAGTAGCTCCGGTTGAAAATCCCGATCCGCCCGCGCTCCGGCAGCGCCACCGCCGCGCGCCACAGGAAATCGTGATCCAGCTCCGTCGCCGACGGCGCCTTGAAGCTCGTCACCTGGCAGCCCTGCGGATTCACGCCCGACAGCACATGCTTGATCGTCCCGTCCTTTCCCGCCGCATCCATCGCCTGAAAAATCAGCAGCACCGCCCGCTGATCCTGCGCGTACAGTTTTTCCTGCAACTCCGCCAGCCGCTCCACCCCCCGCGCCAGCAGCGCCGCCGTCTTCTCTTTGTTGTGAAATTTCCAAGTGTCCTCCGGGTCATGATCCTTGAGGCGGAATTTTCCGCCGTCTGTGATGCGGTAGCGCGCGGCGAGATCGGCAAAGGTGATTTTTTTCGACATGGCGGAGGCGGGTGTGAGGTGGAAAAGGGACGCGCCTATTTCGCCTTCGGATTTTTCACCGGGCTGCGCAGGCTGATGGAATCAAGATCGAGCGCCTTCTGCGGAATGATCTCCGCGTCCTTGAACGCCGCGCCCAGCGTCGCCCGCAAATCCTCCGCGCGGCCCGCGATCACCACGCACGTCGCCGCACCCGCCAGATGCTCGCGCGCAAATTTCTGCACCTCCTCCAGCGTCACCGCGCGGACTTCTTGCGGATAGCTGTTCAGCGTGCTCAGCGGCACATCCAGCACCGCCCAACCCGCGAGCTTCGAGGCAAAACCGTCATTCGTCTCCAGCGCGCGTCCGTATTCTCCAGTCAGCGTGCTCGTCCGGGGTGTCAGTTCGTCGGACGGCACCTGCTCCGCACCGAGCCGGTCCAGCTCCGCGCGCATCAGCGTCGCCACCTCCGGGCCCGCCGAGTTTTTCGTCTGCGCCACCGCGATGAACGCCCCGCCCAACCGCCGCGCGCCGAGATCGCTCGACGCGCCATACGTCAGCCCACGCTTCACCCGAATCTCCGCATTCAACCGCGCACTGTAGCCGCCGCCCAGCACCGCGCTCGCGACCACACCCGGAAAATAATCCGCCGCCTTCCGCGCAATCGCCGCCTTGCCCACCACCACCGCCGCCTGCCCCGCATTTGGCATGTCGATGACGACCGTGCGCGGCTTCGCGGGCGTCTCCACCCACGGGACCGCGGCCAACGGCGCGGCGGGCTTTTTCCAATCCCCGAAAAACTGTTCCGCCCACGCGAAACCCTGCTCCGCAGTCACGCTCCCCGCTAAAACGAGGATCGCATTGTCCGGCCGGAAGTAAGTCGCGTGCAGCTTCGCGAGCAGCGCGCGGCTGAGGTGCGCCACGCTTTTCGGCGTGCCGCTGAGCATGTGCCCGTATGGCCCGTCGCCGAAAATCACCCGCGCCGCCGCCGCCTTCGCCAGCGTCCCCGGCTCCTCCATTTTCACCCGCAGCTCATCCAGCGTCTCCACCCGCAACCGCTCCACCTCCGCCGCACCGAGCACCGGACGCCGCACCACGTCGCGCAAAATCTCCAGCCCCGCCGCCGCCTGCGCCGTCATGATCGTCAGCTTCGCCGAGGTCGCGTCCCACCCCGCGCCCGTCTCGATCGTCCCGCCCAGCGCCTCGATGGCCTGCGCAATCTGCGGCGCACTCCGCTTCCCCGCACCCCGCATCAGCAGCTCCGCCAGCATCTCCATCGCCCCCGCACCGTCCGCCGGATCGACCTCCCCCCCGCTCTTCACCACCAGATGCGCCGACAAAATCGGCAGCCCCGCCCGCTCCACCACGATCACCCGCAACCCATTCCCCAGCGTCTTCTCCACCGGCTCCGGCAGCCTGATTTCATGCGGCTCGCCGGGCGGCGGCGGCGCTTGTGTTTCTTCATCCGCCAAAGCCCGCGCGCCTGCCAGCGTCAGCAGCAGTGCGACAAAAAAACCTGTCATCCTGAGCGAAGCGGAGGCTTTGCGCAGCGCAGTCGAAGGACCTCTAACTTTTCCGTGGGCGGAGGCGGTGGGCGGCTGTCGTTCAGAAATAGTGAGAGGTTCTTCGACTGCATTCCCGCCCGCCTGCGCCCACCGGGAACTCCGCTCAGGATGACAAGATATGGCGTTCATTTCTTCGCCCCCTTCATCGCTTCCGGCAGCCATTCCAGCACCAGCCGATTCTGCTCCGTGAACGCCGCCGCCAGCACCCGCTGCACCTCCCCCGCCGTCACCTTCTGCAACCGCGCCAGATCCGTGTTCACCCGCGTCGCATCGCCCAGCACCAGCACCGCCTGCGCAAGCGCCGTCGCTTTGCCCTCGCACGTCTCCCGCTCATGCACGCGCGCCGTGAGCAGCCGGTTCTTCGCCTTCGCCAGCTCCGCCTCGCTCACCGGCTGCGCGGCGATTTTCCCGATCTCCGCAAAAAGCGCGCGCTCGACTTCCTCCACCTTTTTCCCACTCGCGAGCACCACCTGAAACGCCAGCAGCCCGAGGTCTTCGCGCAAGTCCGCCTGAAACTCCACGCTCTGCGCCAGCCCCTTTTCATAGACCAGCCGCTGATACAGCCGCGACGAATCCCCGCCCGCCAGAATCTCCTGCGCCACCTCCATCGCCAGCGCATCCTCACTCCGCGCCGCCGGCCCGAGATACGTCACCGCCACGGCCGGCAGCGGCACGTTCGCGTCGTACTCCGTGAGCCGCTGCGCCTGCGCGCGCGGCGGTTCTTTCACCGTCACCCGCGGCACCGCTTCGGCAGGCTTCGCCACCGGCCCGAAGTATTTGTCCACCCACGCATCGAACTGCGCCGCCTCGAAATCGCCCACCACCACCAGCGTCGCATTATCCGGCCGGTAGTAGGTCGCGTGAAAAGCGCGCACGTCCTCGATGGTCGCCGCATTCAGCTCGGGAATGTTGCCAATCGTCGGACGCTTGTACGGATGCTTCGCAAACGACTTCCTGATGATCTCCTCCCCAAACTGCCCGTACGGTGCCGCCTCCACCCGCTGCAAATACTCCTGCTTCACCACCTCGCGCTCCGAGCGGAAATTCTTCTCGTCCACATTCAGCGTCGCCATCCTCTCCGCCTCCGCCCACAGCAGC
>JAYVNN010000437.1:0-3186 GCA_043758435.1 Chthoniobacter sp. | reverse complement strand
GCCGAAGCTGATGCCGCATGTGCATTTGCCGATGCAGAGCGGGAGCGACCGCATGCTGAAGGCGATGCACCGCACCTACACGGCGGAGAAGTATTTCGCGCTCACGGAAAAGCTGCGCGCGGCGCGGCCGGACATCGCGCTGACGACGGATGTGATCGTGGGTTTTCCCGGCGAAACGGACGCGGACTACGCGGCGACGCGGGCGATGGTGGAGCGCGTGGGCTTCGATAATGCGTTCGTCTTTCGCTACTCGCAGCGGCGCGACACGCCGGCGGCGGAGATGGACGGGCAGCTTTCCGAGGCGGTGAAGGAGGAGCGCAATCAGGACTTGCTGCGGGTGGTGGATGCGCTCGCCATTTCCAAAGGCGAAGCGCTCGTCGGGAAGACCGTGGAGATCCTCTGCGAAGGCCCGAGCAAGACCAACGCGGCGCGGCTGATGGGCCGTTCACCGGGTAACAAGATCGTGATTTTCGACGGCGGCGAGCGGCACATCGGCGAGGTTTTCGACGTGCGCATCGAGCACTCCAGCGGCTTCTCGCTCTACGCCGATCCGGCGGTTTACTGACGGCTGGCGGTTAAAAGGCCGGGGCTTGGTTAAACGGTTTGGTCGTCGCGCCCTTGCCGCCAAAGGTGCCGGTCGTGGAGCCATTGCCGCCAGAGCCGGTGTAGTTGGCGCTGTCGGTGTGGACGGTGGCCGCGCTGGAGCCGTTGATGGTCACGACCTTGGCGTTGTCGATCTGCACGGTCTTGCCGGCGATGATCTTGGTGCTGTTGCCGCCGAGCGTGGCGTTGTCGGTGAAACGGACGCTGCCATTGCTGCTGCCGCCGTAGAGCTTGAGTGAAGAGTCGGCGTTGATGGTGCCGCCGCCGATGATGAGCTGGCCGTTGGCCCCCATTGCCCCGATCTTGACCACATCGCCGCTGATCAGCGCGTTGGTGAGCTGCACTTTGCCGGTGGCGCCGTTGTTGCGGATGTCCACGGTGCCTTTGTCGGCCTGCACTTTGCCGCCATTGACGAGGATGTCGCCACCGGCGGAGGTAAACTGCACGGTCCCACCTGCGCCGGGTGCGGCGGCGGCGAGGAGCGAGAGGAGCTCGCCACTGCTGGTCACGTTGATCGCCGTGCCGGTCGTCCTGCGGCTATTGAGATAGATGCTGCCGCCGGATTTGCTGGCCCGCGGGGCCGCAGACTCAGAGACTTTCACGGCGGCTTGCACGTCGATCGTGCCCGTGGCGTTCATCACCACCAGGCCGCCGGCTCCGCCATGGGCGACGCCGAGCGCGTTTGCCCCAGTCGTCGCCGAGATCGGCTTTTGCACGGTGATGGTCGCGGCCGGATTGATGGCGGTGCCGAGCCAGAGCTGCCCCCCGTTGGCGCCTTCGTGGCCACTCGCGAAGTGGGCGTCCCCGCCATCGAGATTGATCGCTCCCACGCCACCCGACCCCGTATTCACCCTGAGGTTATTCGTTTCGATGCTCAGAGTCTCGCCCGCGGTGTGTGGGGTGAAGGTGAGGGTCGCCAGATTGAGTAAACTGCTATCTCCTTTGCCGTCGATCCCGCCCGTGATGGTGATGCTCGGCGAGCGCAGCAACGCGGGCCCGCTGGGGGCGAAGGTGCCGTTGATGGTCATGCTGCTCGGCGCATTCAGCGAGGTGGCTTCCACCTTCGTAGCGGTTAGGTCGATGACATTCGCCCCGACAGGTCCTTTGAACTGGATTTGATTGCCGGCGTTGCCGGTGAGCGTGTTCGCCTGGATATTTCCGTAAAATCTCGCTTGTGCGCCGGCCGTGAAGTTCAAATTGTCGGCCGTGATCGGGGCGTCGATTTGGATCTGCCCTCCAGTCAACTGCACGGTTTGAGCCGCAATCGATCCGGTTTGGATTCTAATTTTATTTCTGTTGAGGCTGAAAGTGCCCGCAGGCCAGGTGGTGGCCGGGCTCACCACCGCAACGGGAGGCGCCGTCGGCATGGGGCTTTGCACGGAATCGGCAGGCGGAGGCGTTACGACCAGAGGCGGAGGCGTCACAACGGGTGGCGGCGTTATGACCACAGGCGGAGGCGTGACCACCGGAGGAGGAGTCACTGCAACTGGCGGCGGGGTCGTGGCGGTCGGCGCGGTCGTCGTGGTGGTGGTCGTTCCGCCGGTCGGAGCGAGGGTCCCACCGGTCGTGAGGTCGGGAGCCAAGTCGCTTGCCGGCAGCGGCGTCTCGGTCTTCGCCTGACTCGCGGGGAGTGGGTCGCCACTCAGGAGCGCCAACTTCGTTTGGTCGGTCTCGGTCATCGGCGTGTCGATGCTGGCCTCGACGAGGGTTCCCGCGTTGGCTGCTCCCTCCTGCCGGGCGATCTCTTTTTCAATCAGCCCCATGCTCGGCAGGGCCGCGACGTCACCCGTGGTCTTGCCCGCGAAAAGCACCGGATCAATCAGTGCCGAAGTAAGCACGAGCTTCCGCAGATCCACGTCCACCGGCCGCGGAAGCTGCTTAGCGTCAGGCTTCATGATGACCATCCTGCCCGCCTGCAGGAGCAGGCTTTCGGCGGGATGCGCATCGACGGCCACGCGCAGGCTGCCTTCGAGGACGACGATCTTCACGCTGTTTCCGGGCAGATGCTCGACCATGATGGTGGTGCCGGTGATGGACGCGCTCACGGAAGCCGCCCGGATGCGGGCGCCACCGAGATTTTTCGGCACTTGGAGGAGCATTGCGCCGCGGTCGAGCTTGAGGTTGCGCGTGCCGGGTTGGAAGCTGAAGAAGGTCTCCGCGCCGAGCCGAGTGAGGGTGTCGTCCTGAAAAAGCAACTCCGCCCGGGACTGGATGCCGGTGGCTACGCCGAGGTCGTTCTTGATGACCTCCTGAAGCGCCGCGGGCCGTGCGCCCTGCCGCGGCTCGACGACTTTCACGTCATTGACGATTTGGTTGATCTTCGCTTCCTTGAGCGGGCCAGCGAGGATCTGGGACGTCAAAACGGTGAGGGTGGCCAGAGTCGGAAGAATACTGATTTTCATATGAGGTCGGAATTGAACCGCTCCCAAATGAGCATTTCGGGTACCGAATTATGGAAATTATGGCTCTGGAAGAGGGAGTTCTTTTTCCGATAGCTCCGCGCCTTGCCGATCCAGCGCCACTTGCGCGGTATTGCGAATCCTGCTCGCACTTCTGTCGCCCGCCGGCTCCCGGACCGGGCCG
>JAYVNN010000436.1:0-9904 GCA_043758435.1 Chthoniobacter sp. | reverse complement strand
TGAGCAGCAGCGTCGCAGGAAAGCGCGTGGTGAAATCCGCGACGGTCGCGGCACGCGGGCGCGTGGCCGAAGCAGGATCGAGCCGCGCCATTTCGCCGGGATGCGGCGTGAGCAGGCGCGGTCCGGCGCAGCGCTCGAGCAGGTCGGTGCGCCGGGCGAGGACGTTCAGCGCGTCGGCGTCCACGACCATCGGCTGCGGGGCGCGCTGGATGAGTTTGAGCACGTCCGCATCGACTGCGCCGAGGCCGGGGCCGATGGCGAGGACATCGTGCCGACCGCTGAGCGCGTCGAGCGGAGACGCGGTCGCTTTCACCATGATCTCCGGCGCGATGCGCGCGACGACGTGCGGATAAATCGCCGCCGTCACGTAGAGCGTCACCAGCCCCGCGCCCGCGTGCAGACAGGCTTCCGCGCAGAGCACCGCCGCGCCGATGTAGCCCGGCGAACCCGCGACAAGGCCCACGCGCCCGCACTCGCCCTTGTGCTTTTCAAAGCCCCGCCGCGGCAGCAGTGCGGCGAGCGAGCGAGCCGTCACGACGGTCGCGCTTTCGCCCGCGCCAGCGCGCGCGGTTAGGGCGGCGAGCGGCGCCACGCAGAGCCGCCCGACGTAGCGCGTGGCCGCGTCGGCGAGCAGTCCTGCCTTGGCGAATCCGACCGTCACCGTGCAGTCCGCGAGCACGCAGTCCTCGTCCGCCGCGCCGCTGTCGCCATCGAGCCCGGTGGGGAGGTCGAGCGCGAAAACGTGCGCGTTTTCCTCGCGCCGCAGCCGGTTGATTTCGCGCGCCGCTGCTCGAATCGGCTCGCGCAAAGCCCCGCCTGCGCCGATGCCGAGGAGCCCATCGAGCACCACGAGCGCGCCGCCGTTTTCCGGCCGCGTGACCACCGCCACGCGCGCCGCGGCCTCGGTGAATTCGCGCTGCTTGCGCACCGTCAGCGTGCTCCACGCCTCGACGCCGAACGCCGCGTGCAGCTCCACTTTCCACCCGCGCCGCGCGAGGTGCCGCGCGGCCACGAGCGCGTCGCCGCCGTTGTGGCCTTTGCCGAAAAAGACGAGGCATTTCCCCGGCTCGGGAAAAAACTGCCGCACCGCCGCGGCGATCTCCGCGCCGGCTTCGTCCATCAGCTTTTCCGCGGAAATGCCCTCGGCAAAAGCGCGGGCTTCGAGCGCGCGCATCGCGGCGCAGGTCAGGATCATGGCCGCGGATGTAGCGCGGGCGCGGCGGGGCGTCACGCGGGAAAGCGGCTGGGCGCTTGACGTGCCGGGGGTGTTTGGCTAGCCACGCGGGAGGCAAGTGCGGCTTAGCAAACCCAGGCTGCGCGGATGCCCAACAAATCCAACCCAGACAGCAGCAACCAGCACCATGAAAAAACTCCTCACCATCCTCACCCTCACCGCCTTGGCCGCCCTCCCGGCGACCACTTTCGCGGCTCCGAAAAAAGACGCCGCACCCGCCGCCACGCCCGCACCGAAGCCCGCCGCCACACCCGCGGCCAAGCCGGCCGATAAACCGGCGAAGCCCATGCCGATGTATTCGGAAGTCTCCACCATCGACGTGGCGGCAAAAACCTTCACCCACAAAAACAAGGACGGCAAAGAAGTGAAGTTCGTCCTCACCGACAAGACCGAGATCAAGAACGGCGACGCCGCCGCGAAGCTCGAGGACATCAAGGTCGGCGACTACGTGAGCGGCTCGCGCCTGAAAAAGAGCGAGACCGAATACGAGGTCATCAAGATCAGCAAATTCGGCGCAAAAGCCGAGAAAAAGGCCGCTGCTCCCGCTGCTCCGGCGGCGAAAGCCACGCCCGCGCCGAAGAAACCGTAGGCGTATTCACCGCAGTTTTGCCAAACCGGCGCCTGGTCTTTTCCGGGCGCCGGTTTTTGTTTTCGAGATCGCGCCAACAAATCAGGGCACGCCGGGTTGATTCCGAAACCCGCAGCCGCGCCTTGCCGTTTTCCCTTTCGCGCCAATACTCACTGCCCATGCCGACGACCACGCTCCCTACCGTTGCGCCCCTATCTTTCCCCCGCGCCGTGCCCGCGCAGAAGATTCGTCCGCCGAAAAAGAACATCCCGCAGACGCAGCTCCAGCGGCAGCACATCCTGGAGCGCGTACGCGCCTACGTGGCCGAGCACGCGCCGGTGCCGCCGATGCCGCCGGACGAGATCAAAGTCCATGCCGACCGCCTCGTGGCGCAGCTCGGGTGCGAGGTCATTTACCGCGACTACATCGGCGTGCTGCTGAACAACGAAATGTGGCGCGAACCGCTCGCCGCCGTGCCTTTCGAGCGCCGACTTTTGCTGCTGCCGAAATGCCTGCGCGTGGAAGCCAAATGTCCCGCGCCGTTCGATGAGTTCGGCCTGCTGTGCAAGCAGTGCGGGCTTTGCACGATCCAGGATTTGCAGGCCGAGGCGGAGCGGCTCGGCTACGCGGTGCTCGTGGCGGAGGGGAGCGCGATCGTCATGTCGCTCATCCAGACGGGGAAGATCGAGGCCATCGTCGGCGTGTCGTGCCTGAGCGTTTTGGAGCGCGCGTTTCCGTACATGGAAGCCGCGGCGATTCCCGGCGTGGCGGTGCCGCTTTTGCAGGACGACTGCATCGACACGAACGTCGATCTCGACTGGGTCTGGGATTACATCCATCTCACCAGCGACGACCAGACGCGCCGTCTCGACCTCGGCCAGCTTCGCGACGAAATCGACTTCTGGTTCACGCCGCTGAACCTCGACGCGATCATGGGCCCGGCGCAGGGCGAGTCCGAAAAAATCGGCCGCGAATGGCTCGGGCGCGCGGGCAAGCGGTGGCGTCCGTTCCTGACGGTGGCTTGCTTTCAGGCGCTCCGCGCGACGCCGGGCGCGGCGCTACCGGACGATCTGCGCAAGGTCGCCGTCGCCATCGAATGCTTTCACAAAGCCTCGCTCATCCACGACGACATCGAGGACAACGACGCGCAGCGTTACGGCGAAAAGACGCTGCACGAAGAGCACGGCGTGGCGGTCGCGCTGAATGTCGGCGACCTGCTCATCGGTGAAGGCTACCGCCTCCTCGCGACGTGCCGCGCGAGCGCGGAGCAGAAGGCCGAGATGCTCCGCATCGCCGCCGAGGGTCAGCGCGAACTCTGCCGCGGGCAGGGCGCAGAACTCGTCTGGGCGCGGCATCCGCAGCCGCTCAGCTCGCACGAGGTCGTGGATATTTTCCGCAAGAAAACCGCGCCTGCTTTTTCCGTCGCGCTCCAACTCGGTGCGATTTACGCCGGGCAGTTTGAGGACAATGAGGAAGTCCTTGCCGCCTACAGCGAAGCCCTCGGCATCGCCTACCAAATCCGCGACGATCTCAGCGACCTCGGCGCGAGCGGCGAGACGAATGACATCGCCGGCCTCCGCCCCAGCCTGCTCCTCGCCGTGGCCTACGAGCGCGCCGCGCAGGAAGCCGCCGGTGCCGACAAGGCCCTCGCCGAAACCCGCGCCGCGCAGAAGCTCGCGCTCGAAGCCCAATGGCGCCGCCTTTCCAGCGCGGCCCCCGCCGAGATCGAGGCGCTCTACCTCGACCTGCACGCCGACGAACGTTGCCGCACGCTGCTCGAGAGCTACAAGGAGGAAGCCATCCGCAGCCTTCGCGACGTGGACAACGCCAACCTCAAAGGGCTTCTCCGCCGCGTCCTCGGCAAGATTTTCAACGACACGGAAATCAAAGGCTGGTGCAAGGAGTTCGAGGAAAAGAATCTCGCGGAAGTGGCGACGGGTTTTTGAGACGGCGCGCATGTCTGAGTCGGGGAGCGCACGCGTCCCGCGTGCTGGTTTCGGCGTCTCGCCGAAACGAACTTCCGGCGATATGGCGGCAGGGTTGGCGCACACGTTTTCTAAAATGTGCGCTGGTGGAAGTTCGCGAACGCGAGACGCGTTCGCCAGCACGCGGGACGCGCGCGCTCCCCGGAGACTGTCGCGCGCGCGGCATCGACAAACCGAAGACGGTAATTAAGTTTGGCCTGCCCGGCGTTTCTCCTGCGCCGCGTCTCGGAAATCCATGAATCTTTTGCCCACCGGTCTGACGAAAAAACTGCGCGCGCGCGCGCGCGCGCTGCCCTTCGCGCGGCGGCTGGGGCGGCTGGCGGATGCAGTCAGCCGGCGGGTCACGGGGAAGCAGCGGACGGTGACGGAGAGCCCGAATCTTTTGCCGCTGCTCATCCAGGTGCTGGCGGCGTTTTCCAAGTCGGGTGGCGAGGTGCTGGAGGAGGAGATTGACTCGTCGCTCGGCTTTCTGCGCTACGACTATCCCGAGGCGGTCTATGCAGATTTGCGCAAACTTTTCCGCCAGGCGCTGAATGAAAACCAAGACCTCGGCGCGATGGCGGTGAAGCTCGGCGCGGAGCTGGGGCCGGAGCGGAAGGTGATGCTCGGCGTGCAGCTCTACGACCTCATTTCAAAGGCGGGCATGGAGCAGCAGCAGGTCGTCAGTTTCTACTCGTTTATGACGCAGCTCGGCATGGCCGCGCAGGCCATCGACATTGTCTATCAGCTCAATGCGGCGGAGGAATCGGACAAGACGGTTTATCAGCAGGGGCAGTCGCCGCTGGAGTCGCTGGCCTTTGGCGCGAACGGCGCGGCGGATGTGAAACTGAAAGGGCTCGCGGGACCGGAGCGGCTCGTGGCGTTTCGCTACCACGACCTCATCCTGCTCAAAAACCAAAGCTCGAAAGGCATCGTCGTGCGGGGCCGCCCGCTGCTCCCCGGCGCGTTCTGCCGCGTCTATACCGGGCAGCGGATCGTGCTCGGCGAGCAGGTGCTCACGTACGAGGATCTGGCCTACTATTTCAACGCGAAGAAGAACGTCTCGCTGACGCAAATCTACCTGACCATCGACAGCACCGACGAGGTGCAGCTCGAAAAGGAAAAGACCCGCGAATCCTGTCTGGAAGTGCGTTTCGGGCTGAAGGTGCAGGTGCGCGCGTTGAAAAGCGTGGACGGCCTGCTCAACGGCACCGCCCTCCGCGCGGGAACGACCATCGACGCGACGCTCGACGACAAGATCGTCTTTCACAACGACTCCGAACTGCCGCTCAACGACCTCCGGCGGCGCGCGCGCGCGCTCGGCGGACGCTTCCAGCTCAAGGCCTACAAGACCGGCTATCTCGTCTCGAACAACCCCTCGCTCCTCGACACGGACGACATCCTCCTCTCGCCCGGCACGAGCGGCGAGGTGCTGCTGAAAATCCTCTGCGACTACGAAAACCGCGTCGGCAAACTCGAGGTGCTGCAGGCCGACCGGCCGATTCTCGTCGGCGATTTTCCGGTGAAAGGGAGCGCGGTTTTGCACGACGGCGACACCATCCGCATCGACACCGGGCAGGTGCTGCGGTGCGACTTTGCCAACCGGATCATCGAGGAGGAGCGGAACATCATCTCCTCGCTGGAGGTGCGCGACGTGACACATAAATTCCGCCGCGCGCAGAGCGCGATGGACAGCATTTCCTTTGCGGTGAACCGCGGCGAAATGGTCTGCGTGATGGGCGCGAGCGGCTCGGGGAAATCCACGATGCTCCGCTGCATCGCCGGCCAGCTTCAGCCGACGCAGGGCGAGATTCTGCTCAACGGCCAGTCGCTCTACGCGAACGTGGACGGGCTGAAACGCTTCATCAGCTACGTCCCGCAGGACGACGCCTTTGACGACCATCTGACGATCGAGGAAAACATGAGCTTCGCCGCGGCCATCCGCTCGCCGCACCTCTCGCGGCGCGACCGCGCGCGGCGCATCGAGGGGAAACTGACTGAGCTGGGGCTGAGCGAACGGCGGGGAAATATCGTCGGCACGGCGGTGCAAAAAACGCTCTCCGGCGGCGAGCGCAAGCGGCTGAACATCGGCCTGGACATGATTTCCAGCGCAGACGTGTTCCTTTTCGACGAGCCGACGAGCGGCCTCAGCTCGAAGGACAGCGAGCACGTCATCGAGATCATCCGCTCAATGGCGCACAACAAGATCGTCCTCGTCACGCTGCACCAGCCGACCTCGAAACTTTTCCAGATGTTCTCGAAGGCGCTGCTCCTCGACAAAGGCGGGCGGATGGTTTTTTACGGCACGCCCACGGAGATGCTCTCCTACTTCGCCGCGGCGGAGCACGAGCAGCATTTTGGCACCGAGCTGGGCGGCTGCCCGGCGTGCGGCACCACGCGGCCCGAGTTCATCTTCGACGTGCTGGAAACGCCGCTGCGGGATCTCAGCGGCGAAGTGATCTACGAGGACAATTCGCAGGGCCACCTCGTGCCCGCGCGCCGTTTCTCGCCGGACTACTGGCGCGACAAATACGAGAGCTTCCGCCTGCTCCAGGACGTGAAGCAGGTGAACCTGCGCAAGCAGCCGCCCGCACCCGCGCCCACGCCCGCCGCGGCCGCCGCGGTGCGCCAGCGCAACCCGATCCGCTGGCACGATGAGTGGACGCAGTTCCGCACGCTCACGCGCCGCGCCTTCATGTCGAAGGTGCGCAACCGCGGGAACCTTTTCATCACCCTGCTCGTCGCGCCCGCGCTCGCCGCGCTCATCGGCTGGGCGCTGTATTTCACCGACGACGCCTCGGGCCGCTACGACTTCGCGAGCGCCTTTCACATCCCGACCTACATTTTCATCAGCCTGCTCGTGGCCATGTTTCTCGCGCTGATGAACTCGGTGGACGACATCATCCGCGACCGCGCCATCCTCCACCGCGAGCGCAATCTCGACGTGCGGCTGCCCTACTACGTCTTCGCGAAATTCGCCACGCTCGCCGCCTTTTCCGCCGTGCAGTGCGCGCTCTTCGTGCTCGTGGGCAACAAGGTTTTGGAAATCCGCGGGATGTTCTCGGAATATTTTTTCTACATGTTCATCACCGCCGCGAGCGGCACCTCGCTCGGGCTGCTCATCTCCTCCCTCGCGGCGGATGGAAAAACGGCCGCCAACGTCGTCCCGCTCGTCCTCATCCCGCAGCTCATCTTCGGCGGCGCGCTCATCAAGTACGAGGACATGAACAAAGACCTCGACATGATCTACACCTTCAAGCGCTGGCTCACCCGCCATCCCGAAGCCGAGGCCGCGGGCGGCCGGCGCGACGACTCCGCGCTGCGCGTGCCGGTCATCAGCCGCTTCGTGGCCACGCATTACAGCTACGAGGCGCTCGTCGTCGCCCAGGCCAAGCGCAACCCGCTTTCCTACCGCCAGGAGCTGCTCACGCACCAGATGGATGAGATCGTGAAAAACCGCCGCCGCAGCGACGTGGAAAACCAGCGGCTCGACGATTTGAAAGACACGCTCGCCCTGCTCAGCGGCATGGAGGGGAAAAACGTGCGCGACATCGAGCGGCGCTTCCGCCTCGTGGACGACGTCCTCGATGGCAAGCCGCTCGACAACGGCGGGCTGCGCGGCACAAGCAGCGCCGTCAGCGCGGAGCGGCTTTACACGAACCAGAAAGTCACCGACCTCGTGACCAACGCCGAGGCCGTGCGCTACGACATCCGCCGCCTCGATGGGGACGGCAAGCCCACCCCGATCAACGTCTTTTTCAGCCCCGAGAAATCATGGACCCTGCCCTACCCGCGCTGGCACTTCACCAGCCCGCACTGGGAGCTGAAGCACACGCGCCTGAGCATCACCGTCTTCACTTACGCCACCAGCATTCTCATGGGCACCTCCCTCGCCCTCCTCGCCGGCCTCTACGGCATCCTCAAGCGCCAGCTCCGCACCCGCGGGATGTAACCTGTGCGCGGAGCGGTTGCGGCAGCGCATGGTCAGGCGTTTCCGGTTCGTGGCTTTTCATTTGGAAGGCTTTGCGGAAAGAGCGAATTGATAGAGGACGACTTCTTCCACACGAGAGCCAAATTCCCAGCACTTGGACGCTCCTTCGCCGGGGGGAAGCGGTTCCAGACCCTCTCTAATCTCGAAAAACTCCTTGCTGCCTTTCAGTCGTGCCAGAGCACGGTAGTGGAGCGTCCTCTCAAAGCCGTTATGCACCTCAAGAAATGGACGCGTCGCCCCTTTGCGCGGTGGTGGAAGCGGCGAAGCCGATGTCACGTCAAGCTTAACCCTGACAGTCGCTTTGTTATCTTCCGGCCCTTTGAATTTAGCCGGTTTTAGAAGCTGGTCGCCTGTTCGCTTAAATTTGAGGTAAAACTCCTGGCCAAGCGTAATGCTCACCTTGTCCTTGATGGCATCGGGGTCAACGGCTTGCTGTGGTGCTGTAACTGCCACCGCAGCGGTAGCGATGAAGCATGAGAGAGAGAGGATGATGTTCATTGTTGTGTGGCTTGACGGTTGGCATGTGCCGTCTCTTAGAATTTCTTTTCGGAGTGCGCGAGGAAACGCCTCACGACCCCAAGCTCACCGACAGCGGAGTGCGGCGCGGTAGCTGCGTGGTGGAACAACGAAGGCGCATACGAGCTACTAAAGAGAGTGGCTCGGACGAGACGCGCCCGGACAAGAAATAGCAGCTACGTGACGCGCGGAGCAGCTCGCTGCCGCGCATGGTTAGGTGCCGTTCGATTGTTATTCAAGATATGGACCACGGCCTCCTCCTCTCGGTAAACGGTTAGGGTTTGGATCATGACCCGGTCTCAGGTTGTCGAGGTGCTGGTCGGCCATAGTCTCCATCGAGGAGTCTCGGGTGCAGGCCCAAACAAGAGCGATGACCCAACCAATAAAAAGCTAGCCAAGGAAAAGGTTCATGACGAAGATCGCGCCTGCGTTGCGCTTGCGGCGGCCGATGATGCTCGGAAGAAAATAGATGACTAAGCCAACAACGATCGCTGCGGCGATGGCGATGAACTGAACAGTCGCCTCCGTCGCCTTGCGGCGTTCCTCAGCTGCGATTCGCTCCTCCTCAGCGCGCCGCTCGGCGGCGTGTCGAGCTTCCTCCTGTTCGCGGGCTTCACGGGCGTATCGTTCGGTAGCGTCCTGTCGTTGGCGCTGTTCCGCGGCGGCTTTGGCGGCTGCGTCCTCTCGGGCGTCTTCCACTTGCTTGCGGTAGGCTGCAACCTTGGCGGGGTCGTAGTTGTATTGGCGCTGAAGAGCGTCTGGGAGATCCTCGAATGTAATTCTTGCGGCTCCGTCGGCGTGCGTGATACGAACGCCATCTGCCTCAACCTTGGAGACGGTGGCTTGCTTGTAGGTGACGCCCTTGCGCGTTGTGATGTCGGCGGCGAAGCAAACGGGAACTGCAAGCAGTATGGCGAGAATTAGAGTTACCGTTCGCATGGTTGTATTGACGCGCAGTTGTTTTAGTCGTGCGGCGAGGCACCTAACATGTGATTATATGTCCGGGGAGCCTGAGATGACTGGGAATGTGCCGGGGCGACGGGTGGGTAGCGAGGCTTTTGTTGGCGGCAGGTAGGGGCGATGCACCTGGGCTTTGTCTCCGCCATCCTGCCTGAGCTATCGCTCGCGGAGGTGCTGGCGTGGGCGCGGCGGGAGAAGTTCGCGTGCGTGGAGGTGATGTGCTGGCCGGCGGGGCGGGCGGAGCGGCGCTTCGCGGGGGTGACGCATCTCGAGGTGGCGCGGTTTTCCAAGGCGCAGGCGCAGGACACGCGCGCGCTGGCGGAGGCGCATGGGGTGGCGATTTCCGCGCTCGGCTACTACCCGAATCCGCTCGATCCCGACGCGGCGGTGGCGAAGGCGGCGGTCGCGCATTTGCGGCGCGTCATCGTGGCGGCGGAGCTGCTCGGTTTGAAAACGGTGAACACGTTCATCGGGCGCGACTGGACGAAGTCGGTGGACGAAAACTGGCCGCGGTTTTTGCGGACGTGGCGGCCGCTGGTCGCGTTTGCGGAGGATCACGGGGTCAGGATCGGGATCGAGAATTGCCCGATGCTTTTCACGCGCGCGGAGTGGCCGGGCGGGAAGAATCTGGCGACGACGCCGGTCATCTGGCGGCGGATGTTTGCGGATAT
>JAYVNN010000435.1:0-3200 GCA_043758435.1 Chthoniobacter sp. | reverse complement strand
GTGGTTCGAGCGCGTGTGGCGTCACTTCGAGGCGGCGGGCGCGCCGATGCCGATGGCTGCGGGCACGCCGAACGAAGCGAAGCGCGCGAAGATTCCCGTGTATATCTCCGGCACCGGTCTGCCGAAGCACAAGGAAGGCTTCGCGTTTGGCGGCCACAGCATCCTCATGCACCCCGGCGCGCTCGGGCCGGGCAGCAGCGTGGTGGGGCACGAATTCACGCACACGATGCAGCTCCACATGGGCGGCTTCCGCAGTTCGTCGTTCGTCGGCTGGTTTTGGGAGTGCCACGCGAATTGGTCGTCGCATCAGTTCATGCCGGACTACCCGGCAGCGTTCGAGGTGTGGATGGCGCGCGCGCATTTCGAGCTGAACTCGACGCGCCACAACTACGGCTCGTGGCTCTTTATGCAGCAGCTCGCCGAGGACCCGCGCTTCGGCCCGGGCTTTTGCTACGAGGTGTGGCTGAAAAACCGGAAGGACGAAAAAGACTCGTCCATCGAAGACCCGATCCAGACTTTCCAGCGCATCGGCGTGGAGCGCGGCGTGTGGCGCGGCGACGGCACTGCGGGCTTTGGCGACGCCATCGGCGAGATGGCGGCGCGGCGCGTGACGATGGATTTTTCGCCGCACTATTCCTACACGCGCGCGCTGCGCGGCATGGAGAAAAGCGACGAGGCAGCGCGGTTGCGGACGACGCTGGAAAAAGTGCCGGACCGCGCGGGCTGGTGGCGTCCGCTGTGGTCGGCGGCACCGCGGCAGTATGGCATCAATTTGGTGGAGCTTGTGCCTGATGGAAAAAGCGCGTCGGTCGAGGTCGAGTTCGCCGGCGTGCCGAGCGAGAACGCCGGCTGGCACACCACGCTCGTGGCGGTGGACGACAAGGGCGAGCCGCGCTATTCGCGCATGACGAGCGGCGGGAAACTCTCGCTCGCGCTCCACGGTGAAAAGCGCGTGGTCCTCGCCATCGCCGCCACGCCGACGCGCTATGTGCCGGATGACTTCCGCCCCGGCTACGGCAAAAAGCCACGCTTCCCCTACGAACTCGCAATCCGCGGCGCAACGCTCGCGAGCGGTCCCGGACGCCGCGATTTCGCCAAAGGCGACGGCGCACCGCACGCGAACGGCGGCGGCTGGGTGGGCAAAGGCGCGAAGGTCGCACCGACGGCGTTCGTCGGTCCCGACGCGATGGTGCTCGACGGCGCGAAGGTCTCGGACACCGCCCGCATCGAAGGCCACGCCATCGTGCGCAACATCGCGCAAGTCAGCGGCAATGCGGTCGTCGGCGATTGGGCGCTGGTCAGCGACAGCGCGAAAGTCGGCGAAGACGCGCGCATTCGCGGCAACGCGAAAGTCGGCGACATTGTGGAAATCGCGGGCCGCGCGCGAGTGATGGATTACGTCCACCTCGACGGCAAAGGCCGCATCGGCGACGACGCGCTCATCCGCGGCTGGGGCGAGATTCACACCGAGCCGGAAGCCCCGCTCGGCGGTGGCGTCATCGCGGGCGAAGACCTCGAGTGCCACCTCAAAGGCCGCGTCGAGCCCATCAACGGCGGCATGCTCTACGGCTACCTCAATGCCGAAATCTTCGCCAAGGAACTCGAAGACAACCGCCACCTCTACGCGCGCTGGAGCTTCGACAAACCGAACGGCGCGCTGCTTACCGACGTGAACGCCGACTGCACCGGCATCCTGCGCGGCACGCCCGTTTTCGCGAAGGACGGCGACCGCCGCGTGCTCACGCTCAATGGCCGCGACCAATACGCCATCGTCGAGCCCCATGCCGCCGACAGCGCCGCGCTCACGCTCGACATCCTCGCAAAGCCCGCCACGCGCGGAGCGAACCAAATCATCTTCGACTTCGGCGGCGCAGATACCTCGATGCTCTTCACCCCGCGCGACTCGAAAGGCCGCGCCACATTCCTCATCCGCAAAGGCGCCGCCGCCCAGACCGTCTCCGCGCCGCCCCTCGCGCCGGGAAAATGGACGCGCGTCACGCTCAGTATCGGCGGCGGAAAAGGCACCATCTTCCTCGATGGAAAACCCGCCGCCACCGCGCCCGTGACCCTCGTCCCCGGCGACCTCGCATTCACCGCAGGCTACCTCGGCCGCGCCAGCACCGGCGGCGGATTCTTCGCCGGAGCGCTCGACGATTTCTCCATCTACCGCCGCGCCATCGCCGACGTGAAAGAGCTCCCCGAGCCGTGGAAAACACCAGCCGACTGGCGCATCAAAGGCGGCGCATGGACGCTCGACACCGGCGTCTTCCGCCAGTCCGACCCCACCGCGAAAATGGCCACGCTTTTCCTCCCCGGCAGCGAAACATGGGGCGACTACACCATCGCCCTGCAAGCCCGCCGCCTCGCCGGGCCCAACGCCTACCGCCTCCACTTCCGCGCCCGCAACCCGGAGAAATCCTGGGTCGTCGATTTCGGTCAGGACGGCAAAGGCACCGCGCTGAAAGAAGGCGGCGTCACCTTGGGCGGACCGCACACATTCATCGTGCCGAATTGGGACGAATGGCAGGACATCCGCCTCACCGTCAAAGGCCCCGAAGTGACCGTGGACCTCGCCGGCAAGAAAGTCACCGAAACCAAAAAGCCCATCGAACCCGCCACCGGCGGCATCGCCCTCGGCACGCGCGAAAGCAGCGCGGAGTTTCGCAATATCAAAGTCACCGACGCCAGCGGGAAGGTGCTCTTCGAGAGCGCGGTGGTGAAGTAGCGGCTGCGTGTGGACGGTTGGCAAAGGCCGCGTCTTCTACTTCCGCCCCGGCCACGAGACCTATCCGGTCTTCAAACAAGCCGAGCCCTTGCGCGTCGTGGAGAACGCCGTGCGCTGGCTTTCGATGAAATGAAACCGACCTCGCCCCGTTTCAAAAACTCACCCTCGCGAAACCCCGTCCGCGTGCTCGTGTCGGTTGTCTCGCTCATGCCTTGCCGCCCTTCTTCGGCAGTTTCTTGATCGCCCGGTCAAAGTCGGACTCGAACAGCCGATCCTGAATCGCCCGGTATTTCTCAAACTCAGTTTCCGCAAACGCCTTCGCCACCTCGGCGCTCACTTTGCCGGGATGATCCAGCAAGTCGCGCTCGTTGAACTGGAGGAACGCATTCAGCTTCGTCGCCCAATCCTGCATCGTCATCGGGATGCCCCGCTCGGCCTGATCCTCGGCGTAGTCGAGATACATCGTCACGATGCG
>JAYVNN010000434.1:0-3211 GCA_043758435.1 Chthoniobacter sp. | reverse complement strand
ACCACAAGCTCGCTGACCGCCAGCTCCGCGCGGGGCGTCTCCGCGAGCTGCCGCAGCGCGCCGGCGATCCACTCGCGGCCTTCCGCGATGGTGCGCCGCGTGCCGCCGGTTTCCTGAATGACCAGCGTCCCCGCGGGCCGCCCCGTCGCGCGGATTTCCGCCAGCAGCTCGGCGCGGTTGAAGCCCTCGCAGCCGAGCGACACGAGCAGCGCCGCGCCCACATTCGGATGCGTGCAGAGCTGGCGCAGCATGCGGTGCGCATACACATTCGGAAAGCAGCCGGGGAAGCCCAGCAGATGCACCTCCTCCTCGCGAAACCCCTGCACCACCTCCCGTGCGACGTGATGCGCACACTCCACGAGATACACCACCACCGTGATGTTGCGGATGCCCTTGCGACCGTCGGTGCGCCCGTAGCCGGTCATGGCTGCGCGTGCTCGTAGTGCGCGCCTTCGCCCCGCGCAAAGGTCGGGATATAATCGCTCTGCACATTGTGCGTGTGGACGTGCTCGCCCGCGGAAATCGCCCGCGTCGCCGAGCCGATGGGCGCGCCATATTTCACGATCCGCTCGCCCGCCGCGATGGCCTGCGCCGCGACCTTGTGCCCGATCAGCAAGCGCGCCGCGACCGCGAGCGTGGTCCCGCCGACCCGGATGTTTTCTCCGGCTTCGAGCGTCGCGATCACCGTCAGCACATTGTCCGCGGAGTGCAGGCGCAGCAGACGGGTGTCGGTATGGTCATTCATCGGGGAGGCGGCGAAAAATAGGCGCTCCCTCCTCCGCGGCCAATGGCGAAGTTTTTCCAGCCAAAAGCCGTTTATTCGCGTCCGCCAAAGTGCGGACGCGACCCTCGGCAAACAAAGCATTTTCGCCCGGCAAGGTTGGCAGTAGTGTCCGCGCGATTTTCCATGAGCCAAATCCCGCCGAGCATCCTCTACTGCCACTGCCAATACGCGCAGGTGGTGCCGAAGGAGGTGAAGGACGCCGTGCTGCGGAAGCTGTGCGAATCGGGTGTGGAGTTCGAGGCGGTGGCGGATCTGTGCGAAATGGCGGCGCGGCGCGATCCGGCGCTGGCGCGGCTGGCGGCGGGTGGGGCGGTGAAGATCGCGGCGTGTTTTCCGCGGGCGGTGAAGGGGCTTTTTCATCAGGCGGGGGCTGATCTGCCGCTGGACGGCGCGGAGGTGCTGAATATGCGGGTGCTGTCGGCGGAGGAGGTGGTCGCGGCGCTGCTCGATGGGGTGGTCCGGCCGAATCTGCCGTCGAAGCACGCTGCGCCGCCGCCGGTCGCGTGATGCTGTAGGGGAAGCCGCTGGCTTCCCCGAACGGGGAAAAGGTGGGGAAGCTGGCAGCTTCCCCTACAAGTTGCCGCGGCGGGCGAGAAGAAGGGGCGACGCGGCGGGCAATCAGTGCGAAGGTGGCGGCCTATGGCACTTCCAACGATCCCGCAACTGCTCCGCGCTTTGTCCGATGACTTGAAAAAGCTCGGCACCGAAACCCTGGTCTCCGACGCCACACGCAAGACTTTTAACACGCGGATGCACGGGGCGGTGCTGGAGTTCGCGCACAAGCAGGCCGACCCAGAGTTTTGGAACGGCATCAAGCACTACGGCAGCGGGCCGCGCAGCCGCATCCGCATCCGCCGGACGCCCGTGGAAACGGTGGCGGTCGTGGTGAAGCCGAAGGCGCGGCGCAAGGCGGCGCCGGTGGCCGTGGCCGCGGCGGAGTAGCGTTGGGACTTGCGCGCGGCGCGGGGCCGGGCCAATTCTCCCGCCATGTCGCTCGCCCCCGCTCTCCACGTCGTGCTCTACGAAGGCTCCGGTGCCGAGCCGCTCTCCGCGGATGAGCGTTTCGGGGCGCTGAGCGCGTTGCTGGAAAAGGGCTACGCCGTTTCCCGCACCAGCGTCAGCACGGTCGAAAAGCCCGCGCAGGGCGCGCTCCTCGTGCTCGGGAAATTCAACACGCAACCCGCGGCCACGGAAACCGGCGTGCGCTTTCAAAACCTCGCCAACTTCGCCCCCGCGCAGATCGCCGACCTCGTCGAGACCGCGCGCGCCGAAGCCGACGCGCCGCGGCACGGCGAGTGGAAGCCGTGGTTCCCGGTGATCGACTACGACCGCTGCACGAACTGCATGCAGTGCCTCTCGTTTTGCCTCTTCGGCGTCTATGGCGTGGACGGCGACAAGCGCATCCAGGTGCAGAACAACGACAACTGCAAAATCAACTGCCCCGCCTGCTCGCGCGTCTGCCCCGAGGCCGCGATCATGTTTCCAAAATACAAAGCCGGCCCGATCAACGGCGACATGGTGAGCGACGCCGACCTGCAAAAGGAGAAGATGAAAGTGGACATCTCCGCGCTGCTCGGCGGCGATGTCTATGCGATGCTGCGGCTGCGCAGCGAGAAGGCGAAATCGCGTTTCAGCAAAGAGCGCGACGAGGGCAAGGCGCTCGCCGAGCGGCAGAAGTGTCTCGTGAAACTCGCGGCCATGGGCGACATCCCGCCCGAGGTGCTGATGTCGCTCCCGTCGCCGGAGGAAATCGCCCGACGCGCCGAGGAGGCCACGGCGAAAGCGCAAGCCGCGCTCGCCGCGCAATAGGCCGTGAACCTCGCGCGCCGCCAGTTCCTCGCGACCACGCTCGCCGCGGGCTGCGGCGCGCTGCTGCCCGCCGCGGAGCCGGAGAAAAGGTGGCGCGTCGCGGTCATCGGGCACACCGGGCGCGGCGATTACGGGCACGGCATCGACATCCTTTGGAAAGCGCTGCCGGAGACGGAAATCGTCGCCGTTGCCGATGCGGATGCGCAGGGCCTGGCGAAGGCGAAGGAGCGCTTGAAAGTGGACGCGGGTTTCGCCGACTACCGCGAGATGCTCAGGCAGACCGCGCCCGACATCGTGGCCATCGGCGCGCGGCATATTGATCAGCATCGCGATTTCGTCATCGCCGCCGCCGAAGCCGGGGCGCGCGGCATCTACATGGAAAAGCCGTTTTGCCGCACCCTCGCGGAGGCCGACGAAATGATCGCCGCCTGCGACAAGAGCGGCACCCGGCTCGCGCTCGCGCACCGCAACCGCTACCACCCCACGCTGCCCGCCGTGCAGCGGCTAGTCAGGGACGGCGGCATCGGCCAGCTCCTCGAAATCCGCGCCCGCGGCAAGGAAGACCAGCGCGGCGGCGCGCTCGATCTGTGGGTGCTCGGCTCGCATGTGCTGAACCTC
>JAYVNN010000433.1:0-10011 GCA_043758435.1 Chthoniobacter sp. | reverse complement strand
AATCGCCGCCTCGCTGCACTGGCTCAGATCATCCGCAGCGCGGATCGCCTCGCGCTGAAACACATCGCGCCCGATCAATTTCTGATCGAGCGCCGTGGCCAGGTCGGGCTTCTGGTCGCGCGCCTCCTGCTGGTGGTTGAACTGCAAATTCAGCCGCTCCCGCAGAAACTTCAGCGTCGCCTGCGGATCGGCATCGTAGCCCAGCAGCGCCTCGCGGTTCTCAATCACCCGCCGCTGCTGCGAATTCGGAAACCGCTTCGCCCAAGCGTCCATGATCGCCGCGAGCTTTTGCTTTTGCGCGGTGTTTTGAAAATGCAGCGCCGAGAAAAAGTAAAACTCCTCACTCCCCGGAATGAGCTGCCCCAGCACCGCCTCCCGATCCGCCGCGAGCGCGAACTTTTCAATGAAGCCGACTTCATTTTCCCCACGCCCCAAAGGCGCGAAGGCAAGCACGGCGGCGAACGGGAGGAGGAGACGGGTTTTCATAGGCGGAGATTCTTCTGGGGTCAGGAATACGCTGCGCAAATCGTGTCAGCATTCGCGCGGCACGCGCAACAGCGGATTCCCAAGCCGCGGTAGTCGATGGTTGAGACGAATCGCACGGCGGATTTCTTAGAGGCGGCAGCGAAAGTCGGATGCGAGGGCCAAAGGCCCGCATTCATTCCATCCTGGGGCAACGCCCCAGTGCCGCTCCGTCGAAGATCGACAGGGCTGAAAGCCCGCTTCATCGGATGAAACGGGCTTTCAGCCCTGAATCATCTTTCCGGGAAAACCTGGGGCGTTGCCCCAGGCTGGGATGAGTTGCGCCGGCGGCGCACGAACCGCAGCGACTTCACTGGAGTGCCGGGCTGCGGTCACGGCGTCGCGCTGCGACGGAAAAATCCCGGACGAGTTTTCCGGATCAGTTCTAGCGATTGGGAGCCTGCCGCAGGATCGCGGTGTAAACGGAAAGGCGGTCGGCTTCGGAGCAATCGTCGGCGGCGATGGCGCGGGCCTCGCGCAGTTCCCCGGACTTTGCAAGGGCCTCCGCCGCGCGCGCCGCGAGGCGGGAACGGTCACTACCGGGGGGAGCGCCTCGGCGGTCCGCAGCACGGTTTCCCACTTCTTCGCGTCGACGCCGTGCTCGGCGATGGACAACTCAGCTTCCGCGCGATAGCCCGCATCTTTAATCTCGACGAGAAGCCGTGGCACGATCTCTTTCGCCTTGGCGTCGGGTCCGTGGATGCCGCCTTCGAGGGCAGCGCGCAGAAGCATGACCAACACTTCGTCGGGCACGGCCGTGCCCCCCTCACGCGCCAGCTTTTCGAGTTCCTCGAAAGCGAGCCGGCTTCGGGAAGTGTCGGCGGCGAGGTTCGAGATGAATTGGCCCCGGGCCCACGCGCGGGTTTTCTTGTCGGGAATTTCGTCCACCAAGGCTCGGGCACGACCGGTGAGCGCGGCGGTGGAAAATCCTTTCGGCAGAACCTCCAGCGGCGCACGACGCGCGACCGAGATGAGGTCGAGGAGCGCAAAAAGTTGCTTGGGCTTTTCGCCAATCGTTTCCGTGACTTTTTCCGCCTCAGCGAAGATCTCGGAGCGGGGGATTTCGGGAGGCTTCGACGCGAAAATGCGCGCCAAGGCCCAGCATTTGTCCTCGGGATGCTCGATGGATTTCGCGGTGTCCAGCGCCTTGGTGAACTGCCCGCTGCCGATCTCGCGGGCTGCGAGTTCGAGGTGGGCCCAGACGCGCTTGGCCGGATCGCGAATTTCCTCGGAAGCGACGTCCGCAGCGAGGCCCCGCTGGGCGGAAGCCGCGCTGTCACCGAGGGCCGAGAACACCGTTTCCGCCGCGAGCAGAGCTTTGAAGCGGTCGATATCGGTCCAGGTTCTGGTGCTCGTCTCGAATGCCTGGAGCGTCTCGCGCGCCTGGCCGGGGTGGCGGGGGGTGAGCGCGAGGTTGACCGGCGCGGTCGTGCGCACGCGGTAGGCTTGGTAGTCATCCGTCCCCATGGCCCACCAGCCGATGGCGAAGATCGCCGCGGCGATGACGACGAGATAAGTGGGCCGGCTGCGGAGATCGCGCAGGCTGCGCAGGAAAAAGCGGTCAAACACCAGGAGATGCACCCACGCCGCGGGCATCGCGAAGACGAAAAAGAAAAACGCGGCGGCCACTTTTCGCACTGAATCGCGCCACCGCGTGCGGCTTGCGAGCGAGTGGATGGTGCCGATGATGATCCCCGGCAACAGGACGAGCGTGCCGAAGAAAACGACGACTTCGAGGAGGGTGTAGAGCACGACCGATAAACCCGCGAAGACGCTGCCGCCGAAAAAGACGGCGAACGCGAGCGCGACGACCGCGAAGAAAATCGTCAGGATTCTCAGCGGTCCGGAGGTGCGCCACGCTTTCAGCGTGCGATGGCGGCCGGCCGCGAGGCGACTGCGGACGATCTCGAGGAGGCCGGAGTCGGGCTGCGCGGCGTCGCACCATGTTTTTTCGATCGTGAGAAAATCCCACGCGTGCGGGAACCCGCCGGGCTTCGGATAGCCCTCGACCGACGCGGTGAATTCGCGCTCGGCCATGCGGTAGCCGGCGGTCATCAGGGTGAATGACTCGACATCGGAAAACGAATCGAGGTCCGTCCGGATCGCCGCCAGCCGCTCGCGCAAATCCTTTGGCATCTCGTTCGCGCTGACCGCGGGCGCGGGCGCGGCTTCGCTGGCGGCGTGCGGCTTGTCCGGCGGTTCCTCGCAGCCTTCCCACGAGACGGGCGCCGAGGCGAGGCCGCGTTTGAGGTGGAGAAACATGAGGCCGCGCAGCAGCAGGCTGGCGCGGCGATTTTGCAGGTCGCGCGCGGATTCCTGGCGCACGCGCGCCATGAGAATGGTGTTCGCGCGCATCGCCACATCGAGCGGGCCGCGGCGGGGATCGCTTTGCGCGCTCATCTGCCCGGAGGCGTCGCTCACGAGCAGCACCGAGCAGTTCTGCTCGAGCAGGCCGGCGGCGCCCTGGTTGTCAAAAACCCCGCCATCGACGAGCCGCACCTTGCGCTCGGGATACAAGCCCGCGAGCGGCAGCGGCTCGAAAAGCCCCGGCACGCTCGCCGATGCCGCGACCGCGTGCCCGAGCCGCACGCGCCGGTGCGCGGGCGGCGCATCGCGGTAATACACGCGGCGCAGCCGCTCACTGGCGTCGAGATCGCCGTCGAGATACTCGGGAGGCTCGCCCATCCACGAGGTCGTGAACGGCCACGTATGGCCGGTGTTCAGCGTGGTCGCGTTGAGCAGGAGGATCGGCACTTTGGCGAGCCGCCGCCAGTTGTCGTGCTTCGGCGAAAAATTCGGGTCATTTTCAAAATGGACGCCCAGCTCGTTGAGCCAGCGCGGGCCGCGGGCGCCATCGACGCTGCGGAAAAGATGCCGCTCGAACAATTCGCCGAGGCGGTGGATGCGCGAATACGCGGGCAGGAAAATGTATTTCAGATTCGCCCACGGATGCGCCACCACGCGCGTGCGCAGGTTGCGCTGCACGCCCTTGACGAAATTTTCGCGGACCTTCTGGACGATCTCCACGTAGTGCTTCGGCTCGATTTCCGCGTCCGGCTGGGCCTGCAAAACGCGGCGCAGCTCGAGATAGTAATGCGCGCCGATAATCGAACCGCCGGAGACGCACGAGAGCACCTCGACGTGGCGCAGCATGTCGAGATCGGCCAGGCGCGCGAGCACGCCGATGTGGAAAAGCGAAGCGCGAAAGCCGCCGCCGGAAAGCGCGAGGCCGACCTTGCCCAGCAGCGCCGCGCGGACGGCGGCGGCGTTTCCACCGAGGAATCTGGCGAGCGCGGTCCACGCCGGGGATTGCGCGAGCTGCTCGGGCGAAACGGCCACCGCGTCGCGCATCCGCGCGAGCGCGCCAAGCTGCCGCGCCGTCGTCTCGAATTGCCAGCTCGGAATGTCGCGGAGTCCCGCCGCGGCTTCGAGCCACGGGATCGCGGCGGCGTATTCGCCCATGCCGAGGCACGCCTCGGCAATGGTGACGAGGTACCAGTAATCGCGGCCGAGCTCCTCGGCCGGGCGCTCCTGCCGCATGGGGACAAGCGCCGCGAGCAATTCGCGCCGGAGTGCGCGCGCCTGTTCGCGGTGCGCGGTGGCGGCCTCCGGCGGGGTGCCGGGGAGCTGCGCGAGGAGGTCCAGCACAAAGGCGGCATTGATCCCCGTGTAGCCGCGGTCGCCCGCGATCCCGCCCGCGCGATGCCCGCGCAGGTAGTAGTTGAGTGAGATTTCGAGATCCTGCTTGCGGCCCGCGGCCTCCCATTTGCGTTTGCAGATTGCACCCAGGAGGCCGAGGGGCTCGGGCTTTGCGAGCGTCGCGAGGTCGTGCGCTTTCGCGAGAATCGCCTCCGCCTGTTCGAGCCGCCAGCGCAGCGGGAGATCGGGGTCCTTGTAAGTGGCGCGCGCGATGCGCTCGGCGAGAAAGGCCCGGCGCTCCGGCTGCGCTGCGAGCTGCGGATCGGCCGCCGCGATTTCATAAATCCGCCGCGCGTAGCCAATGGCGTTGCCGCGTTCGAGCCGCTTGGCGAGATCGATCAAGTCCTCGATCGAGCCGCCGATTTGCAAGGCGCGGCGCGCTTCCTCGATCGGCGCCGGCGGGCGGAAGCCGAACTCGGCGGGCGCGGCGCCCTCGGGCGTGGCGGGAAAAAGCGCGGCCTGCGGCTGCGGGAGCGCCTCCTCGCGGAGGAGCGCGAGCAGCAGCGCGACCGCGCGCTCGAACCCGTCGTCATTGCGAAAATCGAGCGCCTGCACCTCGCGGAGCGCCGCGGGCAGCTCACGCGTTTCACCGCGCGCGAGGGGAATGAGGCGCTGCTCCCGCAGCGCGGCGGAGGCTTCCCTGCGCAGTTGCTCGCACTCGGCTTCACCACCCGCGTCCCACGCGGGCGAAAGAATCGCGCCGACCTTGCGGCTCTGCGCAAAGGCCGCGCCGATTCGTTCGGCGATGGCCTCCCCCGGCTTGATTTCGCGCCGTGCGGTGAAGACGCGCAGGTTCCGCCCGCGCCACGTCTCGCGTTCGAACCGCACGGCGAGACGCGCCGCCCAGTCCGCATCCGCCACCGCGTGCGAGAGAAACAGGTCGTAGGCTCCGGGTGCGAGCGTGCGATTTTCGTAGCGGGCGAGGACATCCGCGCGCTCTTCCACGCCGGGGATTTGCTCGAGGCGCGAGACCTCGCCATCCGTGATGTGCGCGGCGAGCTAGAGCGTGGCGGCGAGGAGCGTGCCCGCCTCGCCCGCGTGATTGCCGAAGGCCGCGAGGATTTCCTCGTAGGCGTAGTACGGCACGTAATTGAACTGGACGGTGTTGCGGTTGGTCTCGCGGTCCTTCTCCGAGAGATGCTCGGGAAAGGGCGCAAACCGGACCCGCGCCAGCGCCTTGCGGACATCGAGTTTGCTTTTCTCAAAAGGATCGACGCGCATCGGCACGGGAAAAATACGCGTCTGCACGCCGCGCGCCCGGGCCTGCGCGGAGACGGATTCCGCGATGCCGGACGCACCCTCGATCCCCTGGTTGTTCAGCGTGAAGCAGACCACCACGTCGTCCGGCATCTGGACCGTGGTGATGCCGGAGGTGTCGCTCACGCCGGTGCGCGAGTCGATGAGCACATAATCGTATTCCGCGCGCATCTCTTTTCGCGCCGCCTCGAGCAGCACGCCGCCGCCCACGCGATCGTAAAAGTCGTGCCAGTCGAAGCAATTGACGCGCGATGCGTACTCGGGCGTCTGCCGCCCCGCGCCGATGAAATCCAAGCGTCCCTGCTCGGGAAAGGGATGCCGCAGCGATTGGGCGAAGCGCAGAATATTGGCGTAAGGCAGATACCAATCCTTCCCGCGTTCGCGATTTCCAGGGTCGAGCGCGGCCATGGTGAATTCGATCACGCCGTCGGCATTCGCGAGTTCCTTGTCGGCGAGGAATGGCTGGAAGTAACGATGGACGCCCGGCGCCTCGAGATCCCAATCCACGATGAGCACTTTTTTCCCCGCCGCGGCGAGCACCCACGCCACGTTGGCCAGCGCCATCGAGCGGCCCGTTCCGCCTTTGTAGGAGTAAAAGGTGACGATGCGCCCCGAGCGCGTGGGGAGGCTCATACGGCGGCGGCCCGCGCCGCGGAAACACTCGGGACGGCGATGGACTGCGGGCCTTCCGCGCGAGCGACATCCTTCGCCGACCGCAGGAGGCTGCGCCGCACGCGGGCGATGGCTTCAGCGAGCTGTTTTTGCAGTTCGAACTTCGAGTATGTGGCGCGGAAATACGCCGGGTTCACCGCGAACGTGCGCTTGAGTTTCGCTTCGATCTCGAGCTGCAGAGTGGGTTCGTGCTGCTGGGTTTCAGGATCGAGCCGGCACCACGGCACAAGGATTCCGAGATTCAGAAAACCCTCTCATCGAGATCGTCCATTTGTTGCTGAAAAATAGTCAGCCGCACACTCCAAGGGTCGATCACCAGAATGACGAGCCGGTTCTGGGTTTCGGCGTCGCGGATGCTTTTGATCAGGATGCCGTCCGTCACGTTCATCGGCGCGTAGGTCAGCTTGTTGTTTTCCGCAAAATCACGCGCCATTACCCCGATGTAGTCGTTCGCTTCCGGCGAAAATGGCCGCCAAAATTCCGGCGTCGCGGTGTCGTAGCCGGTCGCCTGCGCGTGCACCGTCGCATAGTCGCCGAGCAGGCCGGCAAAGTAGCCGAAATGCGCGATGCACGGCCCGTCCAATTCTCCCACCGCGCCGACCGTGGCTGGCGTAAAGGCGCTGCCGAGTTGATCCAGCGGCGGATGATGCGCGGACGGTGCGAGCGGGTCGGGCTCGGCATATTTCGCGATCGTGTTCGCGAGGTTCGTCACGAAGGCATTGTATTTGTCGCCGTGCTGCGCTTGCGACATGACGAAGGCCAGTCCGCTCGATTTGTACGGCTCGTCATCCGCTCCCTGGGAAAACTGGAAGCGCCGCGCCGGATGGGGCGGATTCGGGTAGTGCATCGGATTGGCGAAACGCACGCCGAGAAAAAGCGGCGGTTTTTCCACGCCGGGGTTTGCCGCCTGCCAGGCATCCAATCGCATTTGAAACGCCTGAAATTCCTGCCCTCAGTTCTTGCTCGAAAAAAAGCCCTTCGAATACAGCCCCACAAATGCGCGCGTCTCGCGCAGCACTTTGTCCAGCCGCGGCAGCCACTCCGCCCCGTGCATGATGCCCTCCTTGTCTCAGAATCCGATCTCATTGTCCGGCGTCGCGGCGGGCACGCCTGCGGCGGCACGCACTTCACGCACGAGGTCGGCGTAAAATTGCCCGACGCGGTGGAGCTGATCGCTGCGCGAGTAGCTGACAAAAAAATAATGGCTCATAGGGGACTCCGCTCTCGTCACCCGCGACTGCCGCCGTTCGCGTCGCCACCAGGTTCCGCACCGACGGACGGCTTGGGAAAGCCCGCGAGTTTCGTGCGGATGATCTCCGCCCGCAGGGCGTCGCGCTCGTCGGCGGCGAGCTTTTGCGCGGTGCCTTTTTGCAAATGCGCGGGCTGGGTTTCCATGAACAGCTCATCGACGGGCTGGCCGCACTCCTCGGGGAAAAAGCCGAGGTCGATGCCGAGCTTCATAAAGGAGAGCAGGTTGAGCGCTTCCTTCGAGTTCATGGAGTAGGCGTGGCGCAGGATGCCGTAGCCGCGGCCGACCTGGTCGAGCAGGGTGTTGGGCCGTTTTTGCAGGAGCATCTGCCGCGCGTTCTGCTCGTTCTCGATGACGCGCTCGATGACTTTTTGCAGGTCGGCGATGATGTCCTCCTCGCGCTGGCCAAGGGTGGTCTGGTTGGAGATTTGGAAAAAATTGCCGAGCGCCTCGGTGCCTTCGCCGTAGAGGCCGCGGACGGCGAGGCCGACTTTGTTCACGGCGGTGATGATCTGGTTGATCTGCTCGCTGAGGACGAGGCCGGGCAGGTGCATCATCGCCGAGGCGCGCATGCCGGTCCCGACATTCGTGGGGCAGGCGGTGAGGTAGCCGAGCTGCGGGCCAAAGGCGAAGTCGAGCCGCTCCTCGAGCGCGCTGTCCACCTTGTCGATCATTTTGAAAACGGTCTTGAGCTGCAGCCCGGAGCGGATGCCCTGCATGCGGAGGTGATCCTCCTCGTTAATCATGATCGAGAGCGTCTGCTTTTTGTTCATCACCACGGCGGAGCCCACGCCCTTGGCCGCATGCTCGCGGGAAATGAGATGCCGCTCGACGAGCACCTGTTTTTCCAGCGCGGAAAGATCCTGCGAATAGACGGAAAACGCGTCGCTCATTTCGGGGAGCGACTCGACCTGCGTCTTGATGGTTTCGAGGATTTGCAGGCGCTCGGTTTTTTTCGCCCAGCCGGGAAAGGCGAAGCCGCGCAGATTGCGCGCGAGCCGCACGCGGCTGCTGACGACGATCTGGTGATGCGGGCCGTCGCCGCGCATCCATTCGCCGGTGTTCGTGAGGATATTGTGGATGGCCATGTTTCAGCTCACTTCGGACTGCTTGATCTGGTCGCGAATCTGCGCGGCGCTTTCGTAGTCCTCCGCGGCCACGGCTTTGCGCAAATCGCGTTGGAGCGTCTTCATCTGCGACTCGCGCTCGATGCTGCGCACGGCGCGCGCGGGCACCTTGCCGACATGCGCGGAGCCTTTGTGCATGCCTTTGAGCAGCAAGGCGAGCCCCTCGCCGAAAGTCTCGTAGCATGCGCCGCAGCCGAGCCGCCCGGTCTTTTTGAAATCCGCCTGGCTGAACCCGCACGCCGGGCATTTCTGCACGCTGCCGCCGCGCTCCATCTCCTGCGCCGCGCCGAGTCCGAGGAGCAGATCCGCGAGCGCAAAGCCCGTCGGATCGGTCACGCCTTTTTCCTTCGAGCAGGACTCGCAGAGATTCACCTTCTGCATTTTCCCGTCCACGATTTGCGTGAGGAAAACGGTGGCTTGATTGGCTTTGCAAACGTCGCAGTTCATGTCGGGGTGCGGGGAAAAGCCGCTAGCTGTAAATCGGCGTGCCGGTGGTCTGCGTCAACTCACGGAACCGCGCGATGACCCGCTGCGTGATCGTCCCCGGCTTGGCGTCGCCGATCTCGCGGCCGTCCAGTTTCACCGCGGCGATGACCTCCGCCGCCGTGCCGGTGAGGAAACATTCGTCGGCGATGAAAACATCGTGCCGCGAAAACTCGCGTTCGCGGATCGGGATGCCGAGTTCCTGCGCAATGTCGAAAACCGCGCCGCGCGTGATGCCGTCGAGCGCGCCCGCCGTGAGCGGCGGCGTCGAGATCACGCCGTCGCGCACGATGAAAATGTTGTCGCCCGTGCATTCCGCCACGAGGCCCACGTCGTTCAGCATCAACCCTTCCTCCGCGCCAGCCTGCAGCGCCTCGACCTTGGCCATGATGTTGTTGAGGTAGTTCAGCGATTTCACCTGCGGGCTGAGGATGTCGTGCGAAGGCCGCCGCGTCGCCACCGTCGCCATCGTCAGCCCCGTGCGGTACGACTCCTCGGGATAAAGCTGGATCGCGTCCGCGATGACGATGACCGAAGGCTTCGGGCACTTGAACGGACTCAGCCCCATCGGCCCCACGCCGCGCGTGACCACGAGCCGGATGTAGCCGTCCTTCAATCCATTCGCGCGCACCGTCGCGCACACCGCGGCGGTCATCTCCTCCGGCGTGAGCGGGATTTTGATGAGGATCGCCCGCGCGCAATCGTAGAGCCGGCGGATGTGCTGCTCGCAGCGAAAGACGCGCCCGTTGTAAAAGCGGATGCCCTCGAAAATGCCGTCGCCGTAAAGCAGCCCGTGGTCGAACACGGAAACCTTGGCCTCGCTCTCGGGGAGCATTTCACCGTCGATGTAGATTGTGCGTTGCATGTGGAAAGGGGCGCAACGTGCCAGCGGGTGCGCGCGAGTTCAAGCGGCCAGCAGCCCGTCGCGAATCTCCAGCCGCCGGTCGCCGCGCCGCGCGAGCTGCGCATCGTGCGTCACCACCACCAGCGTCTTGCCGCTTT
>JAYVNN010000432.1:0-10034 GCA_043758435.1 Chthoniobacter sp. | reverse complement strand
CTCTATGAGTGCCCGTTCTCGGACTTGATGCCGATTGCGGGCCTGAAACTCGAAATGCTCGACCTGAAAACCGATTTGGTGGCCGATCTCAGTCCGTTGCGCGGAATGCCGCTCAAGACCTTAAGTATCAGGGGGTCGAAGTTCAGCGATCTTTCCCCGCTCGCGGGCCTGCCCCTCAAAACGCTCTATCTCGACGAATGTGCCAACGTGACCGATGTCGCCGTCCTCGCACAGATCCCGACCCTGGAAAATGTCACCGTGCCGCCAAACGCCCGGAACATCGAGATGCTCCGCAAGCTGTCCAATCTGAAAAGACTCGGCTTTCAACGGGCTGGCGACAATGTGGATCTCGAGTTACCCGTCAACACGGTGGAGGAGTTTTGGAAGGAATACGACACGAATCCCTGGATCGCCCAGCTGCGGGACGCGGGCCTCAAGCCAAAGACGCTGCGACGACTGGACGACGGCACTTGGGAGTTGGATCTCAGCAAGACTGCCATCACCGACCTCACGCCGCTCAAAGGCGCGCGGATCAGCAAGCTGACCCTCAGCGACACCGCCGTGTCCGATTTGGAACCGCTCCGTGGAATGCCACTCCAGACGTTTCACCTGTGGGGAACCAGGATCAAAGATCCTGAGTCCTCTCCGCGGTATGCCGCTCGAAGACCTGTGGCTGGGCTATGACGCGGGCGACCTCTCCGCCTTGCGGGGGATGCCTTTGAAAAAACTGAAACTCCACGATTGCCCCGCCCAGACCGACTTCTCGCCACTCGCCGAGTCGAAGGAACTCACCAGCCTCACCCTGCCCGCCGGTGCGACGAACCTCGAGTTCCTCCGCGCCTTGCCCAAGCTCGAACGCATCGGCTACTAGGAGGACTGGAAAACGGAGGCCGCCCGGACAGGACTGCGGCGGAGTTCTGGCAGGAATACGACGCGAAGAAGTAGTAGGCGGCGTTCCGCGGTGCATTTTAGCTTCGCTGTCGGCACCCTCCGGCGCAAGCTGCCGCCCATGAACGACGTCACCCGCCTCCTCGCAACGCTCCAGCACGGCGATGCCCGGGCCGGGGAGGAATTGCTCCCGCTCGTCGATGCGGGATTGCGCGGCGGAGCCTCAAAACACCGAGGCATCCACGATGGCGAGCACATCCTCCAGCACGTCCTGCGGAGCGCGCTCAATGAGCTTCATTTTGCGCGAGCGATAATCGAGTGACTTCACCTGCTCGCACATCACGAAACCCGTCAGCGAGGTGCGCCCGGTGATCGGGACGTGAAACGGCACGCGGCGATCCGTGTTCGTGATCGGGCAGCAGATCGCCAGGCCGGTTCCCTTGTTGAAGGCATCCTTGCTGATCACCAGCGCGGGGCGCCGTCCTTTCTGCTCGTGACCAGACTGCGGATCGAAATCCAGCGCGACCAAATCCCCCTGCCTAGGAACATACGCGGCCATCACCAGACCTCGCGTCCGCTCGTGCCCCAGTCAAACTCCGAGGTCTTGTAGCCCTTCGGCATCGCCGCAACCAAATCTTCGAGGCGATGCCGTCCGCGCACCCGCGGGGCCGGCCTGGCGGGCTTCACGATGATCGCGTCCTTCTTCGGTGAAAGCGCCACGTCGAGACTCGCGCCCTCTTTCAGCCGCAACGCGGCGAGCAGAGTTTTTGGCAGGCGCACGCCCTGGCTGTTTCCCCAGGCTTGGAGTGTGGTGGTCATGCCCGCCATGTATAGCCGGGGGCTAAACATCGCAAGCGCGTTGATGTGCTGCGACGGCGGCCAGCCAAAGCACCTCCGCTCCACGAGCAACTTTTGCTTCGCCACCCGCGTTCTCCGACGCAGGCTGTCTGCCCATGAGCGACGTCACCCGCCTCCTCGCAGCGCTCCAGCACGGCGATGCCCGGGCCGGGGAGGAATTGCTCCCGCTCGTCGATGCGGAACTGCGCCAGTTCGCCCGCGCGAAGATGGCCCGCAAGCAGCCCGGCCACACGCTTCAGCCCACGGCACTGGTGCATGAGGCGTGGCTGCGTTTGAAGTGCGGCGATGCCGCGGGCGCGCAGTCGTTTGAAAACCGCGCGCACTTTTTCGGCGCAGCCGCGGAGGCGATGCGGCGCATCCTCATCGAGCGTGCGCGGCGCAAGCTCGCGGCGAAACACGGCGGCGCGGAGCATGTAGACGCGGACGAGATCGAGATCGCCGCGCCCTCGAGGGACGACGAACTCCTCGCCGTCCACGAAGCGCTCGACGCCCTCGCCGCGCACGATGCCCGCAAGGCCGAGCTGGTGAAGCTGCGCTACTTCGCCGGCCTCACCATCGACGAAGCCGCCGGCTTGCTCGGCATTTCCGCGCCGACGGCCAAGCGCGACTGGGCCTACGCCCGCGCGTGGCTTTTCCGTGCGATCAGCGCCGGATCGCTGTAGGGGAAACTGGCAGCTTCCCCTACAGCGATCCAGGCATCCCGAAATGGCCGTTCCGAGGGCGGCGTGGATTTTCCATTCACGAATCTCCGATCACGCGGCACTTTCCCTCGCATGCCCTCGACCATTCTCAAACTCAGTTGCCCCGACCGCGTGGGGCTGCTCGCGCAGCTCACCGGTTTCGTCGCGCAGCAGGGCGGGAATCTCACGGAAGTGCATCAGTTCACCGATCCGGCGACGGGCTGGTTTTTCACGCGGATGGCGATTGATTCGGCGACGCTGGGCGGCGGGCTGGCGGCACTGCGCACGGCGCTCGCGCCCATCGCGACGGAGCTGGGTGCGGAGTGGACGGTGCGCTCGACGGAGAGCCGGATGAAAGTGGTGCTGATGGTGAGCAAGCTGGGGCATTGCTTCGCGGATTTGCTGTGGCGCTGGCGCTCGGGGGAACTGTCCTTCGACATCGCGTGCGTGATTTCCAATCACGAAGACCTGCGGCTGATGGCGGAGCGGGAGCGGCTGAAATTTCGCTGCATCCCGATGACGCCCGAGACGCGCGAGACGGGCTTTGCGCAGATCGCGGAAGTTTTCCGCCGGACGCAGCCCGACCTCATCGTGCTCGCGCGCTACATGCAGATCATCCCGGCAGAACTGTGCGCGGAATTTCACGGACGCATCGTGAACATCCACCACTCGTTTCTGCCGTCATTCACCGGCGCGAATCCGTACGAGCGCGCCTACGAGCGGGGCGTGAAGCTCATCGGCGCGACGTGCCACTACGCCACGGCGGAGCTGGATGCGGGGCCGATCATCGATCAGGAAGTCATCCGCGCGGAGCATTTCCACACGCCGCAGGATCTGGTGCGGCTGGGGCGGGATTGCGAGCGGCTGGCGCTGGCGCGGAGCGTGCGCTGGCACCTCGGCGACCGCGTGCTGATGCACGGACGGCGCGCGATTGTCTTCCGCGACTGAGACTCAATGCGTGGGCGCGAGCGGTGCGTCCCACGGGTCGGAACGCGGCGGCGGCGGCGGCACGCGGCCGCTCAGGATTTCCGCATCGACCGCGCGCTTCCACTCGAGCGAGCCGAGTTTGTTGCGTTTGCGGTTTTCCCCGTATTTGTCGTTCGCGTAATTGTAATTGTGGCTGGAACGCCCATCCCGCGTGTGCAGGTCGCGCTCATATTCCTTGCGGTACTGATCGCGATAGATGCTCCGGTAGTAGTCGTTGCTGTAGTCGGCAAAGACGACGTGATCCACGATGGCGTACCATTCCTGCGTGCCGGGATCAGGCCGGATGCCATTCGAGTAGCGGGTATCCACTTTGTGATCGACCCAGGTGATCCATTCCGGCGAGCCGATGTAGGGGCTGCGCGGCACGAGGTGATTGCTGCGGACGTAGCGCCGGGGCTGGTTTTGCACGCAGCCGGAGACGGCCAGCAGCACCGCGGCGAGAGCGCAGATGGAGAGAAATTGGGAAAGTTTTTTCATGGGGAAAGACGGTGCAAAGCGCGGACGTTACCGGCGGTTTTTCGGTTTGGCTAGATCATAAAATCCTCACGCGAGCGACTGCTTCGCGCCATGCGGCGAGACGCGCTTCCCGCTCGGAATCCGCCATCCGCGGGGTGAAAATCCGCTCGGCCCGCCACTGCCCGGCGAGTTCTTTTTCATCGCGCCAGACGCCGGCGGCGAGCCCGGCGAAAAAGGCCGCGCCGAGCGCCGTCGTCTCCGTGATCGCGGGACGCACGACGGGCACGCCGATGAGGTCGGCCTGGAATTGCAGGAGCAGATCGCTCTGCGCCGCGCCGCCGTCGGCGCGCAGTTCGCGCACAGGAATTTCCGCGTCGGCGCGCATGGCGTCGAGCACGTCGGCGGTTTGAAAGGCGATGCTCTCGAGCGCGGCGCGGGCGATGTGCGCGGCGGTGGAGCCGCGGGTCAGCCCGCCGATCGTCCCGCGCGCGTGCGCGTCCCAGTGCGGCGCACCGAGCCCGGCGAAGGCGGGCACAAAGGTGACGCCGCCCGCGTCGGGCACGCTCGCGGCGAGCGCGTCGATCTCGCCCGCCGCGCGGATGATACCGAGCCCGTCGCGCAGCCACTGCACGACCGCACCGCCGATGAAGACGCTGCCCTCCAGCGCGTACGTGGTGCGCCCGCCGAGCTGCCACGCGAGCGTGGTGAGCAGGCGGTGGCGCGAAGTCATCGGCGCGGAGCCGGTATTCATCAGCAGGAAGCAGCCGGTGCCGTAGGTGTTTTTCACCATGCCGGGCTGCGTGCAGGCCTGGCCGAAAAGCGCGGCGTGCTGGTCGCCCGCGAGTCCCGCGAGCGGCACGCCGGGGACGACGCACGCACATTCGCCGACGAACCCGCTCGACGCCACGACCTCGGGCAGCACCGCGCGCGGGATGTCGAAAAGCGCGAGCAACTCGTCGTCCCACGCGCCGGTGTGGATGTTGAAAAGCATCGTGCGCGCGGCGTTCGTCGCGTCGGTGACGTGCCGTGCGCCGCCGGTCAGTTTCCACGCGAGCCACGAGTCGATGGTGCCGAAAGCCAGCTCGCCATTTTCCGCGCGGGCGCGCGCACCGGGAATGTGATCGAGCAGCCAGCGCAGTTTCGTCGCGGAAAAGTACGCGTCCACGACGAGACCGGTGCGCTCGGCGATGAGCGGCGCATGGCCGCCGGCCTTGAGCTGATCGCAATGCGCGGCGGTCCGGCGATCCTGCCAGACGATGGCTTTCGCGATGGGCTCGCCCGTCGCGCGATCCCACACCACGGTCGTCTCGCGCTGATTCGTAATGCCGACCGCCGTGATGTCCCGCACCGCGAGACCTGCGCGGACGAGCGCCTCCGCCGCCACGCCGGATTGAGTCGCCCAGATTTCCTGCGCGTTGTGCTCGACCCAGCCGGGCTGCGGAAAAATCTGGCGGAATTCTTTTTGCGCGACCGCGCCGACCGCGCCGCTTTCGTCGAAGATGATCGCGCGGCAGCTCGTGGTGCCTTGGTCGAGAGCGAGGATGTGTGGCATGGGCGGAGTTACTTTTTTTCCGACGCGGCAAACCAGCGCAGACCCGCCGCAAGTTGCGCCGCGTCCGGCGCATGCGCGCCGGCATAGCTTTCCAGCCGCACGTTTTTGAAACCAGCCGCGAGCATGGAATCGCGCACCGCGCGCTGCTGCTCGGGAGTCGCGACGGGATCGGCGAGACCGCTGCTCAGCCAGACGGGCACGGCGAAAAATGCAGGGCCGGGTTTGTGCCAGTGGAGCGCGTCGGTCGCGCGGTCTTCATTGCAGCCGCCCATCCACAGGCCGCTGACGCGATGCCCATTTTCCATGAGCATCGCGCCCACGTACGCCGAGCGTTTTGCGCCGCCGGAAAATCCGCCGCTCGCCACCGGCCACCGCCGCGCGCCGGGCCACGCTTTTTCCAAATGCTCGAACGCCGCCTCGATCATCGCCACGCACCACTGCGTCGTCTCCAGCTTCGCCGGCACCGGGCCGTCGGTGGCGAGCGTGATCCAGCCAGCTTCCGCCGCCGGTTTCCCAAATGCGGCCACGCCATCGACGGCGGACGATCCCTGCACCGCGTTCGCGACGAGAATCGGCCACGGTTTTGCCGGATCGAAACCCGCGGGCACGATGATCGCGCATTTCGCCGCGGGCACGCGCGGGTTGCCGCCGGTCAGCGCGAGCGTTTGCAGCGCGGGTGAAAGCGGGGCGTCGAACTTCGTCACCGCGCCCGGCGTCAGCTCCACGTAGCCGAGCCGCGCCGGAGCCGCGCCCGCGAGGGCCGGCAGCGCGAGCGCGAGCAGCCAGGCGGTTTTCATGCGCGCGCCTTTTCCAACTCGCCGATCATCCGCCGCACCCACCACAGCGGCACTGCGCCGAGCACGCCGAAGGAGCAGTCGATGAGCCGCCAGTAAAAAGGAATGCCGCGAATGCCGCCGCAAATCAGCGCCAGCGGGATGACGCCCGCGCAGGCGATGAGCCCGGCATTGATGACCCACACATTGCGCACCGGATCGCGCCACGGTCCGACGAAAAACAGCGCGATGACAAGATGCCCAAACGCGAGCCAGTCCGTGCCGTAGCCGAGGAACGGCCACGCGCGATAAGTCTCGGCGAGCGCGGTGCGGACGTGATGAATCCACCACGACATCGCGCCGTGCGGCGGGCCGAGGAGCGCGGTCAGCAGGTCGAGTTCGTGGAGCAGCGGAAAAGCCGTCAGCCCGCTGAGCACGAGCCCGGCGATGAAGACGGCGAGCAGTGCGCGGATACGGCGCGTCAGTTCGCGGGGGGAGCGCGGCATGGGTCAGCCGCGTTTCACCATCCCGCGGGCCGTCGCCACCGGCGAGGGCGTCGGCGCGGGGGCCGCGCCTGCGGCGGTCGTGGCTGCCGGCGAAGGCGCGGGGTTTTGCACGATCTGCGAGGGGAAGGGCGACATGCTCACCTCCACCCGCGCACCGACGCCGAGGGTGTTGAAAAGCTGGATGACATCGTGCGAACGCATGCGGATGCAGCCGTAGCTCGCGGGCGTGCCGATGCGCCACTCCTCGGCGGTGCCGTGGATGTAAATGCAGCGCGAGAAGACGTCGCGGTTCTGCGGCTCCAAGCCTTTCAGCCACAGGATCCGCGAGACGATCGGGTCGCGCCCCGGCGAGTTCGGCGCGACGACTTCACCCGTCGCCCGACGGCTGTGAAACTTCATCCCGCTCCGCGCACCGTCACCGATTTTTTTCGCCACCTCCATCGCGCCGAGCGGCGTGGTGTAGCTGCCCGCGTGGCCACCGACGCCGAATTTCGACGTGGAGACATCGTAGCGCGCGACCTCCACGCCCTTGCTAAAGACGAGCATCTTCTGATCGGGAACGCTGATGCGGACGAGGTGGTCGCGATCCTTCGTCGCGCACGACGCGAGGGCGAAAGCGAAAGCGAGAGCGAGGCAGCGGACGGTGAGTCGGAACACGCGGGACGATGTAGCGCGATGGGTGGCAGCGCACAAGCCGCGACGCTTGCGGCGCAACTGTAGGGGAAGCTGTCAGCTTCTCCTACAGTTGCGACCACGCAGCAAAAATCCCCGCCTTCGCAGGCGGGGATTTTCGGGAAAGCAAAGGCCCGTCACTCCTTCCGCTCGACGACCACGTAACGGCTTGCACCCTTCGTCGAGACGCGAAGCAGGACTTTCTTTTCCTTCTTCAGCTTCTCGCTGAGATCCACGGCCTGCTTCGAGTTCGTGAGCACTTCGCTTTTCGCCTCGTGCTCGCCTTTCGCCTCGAGGATCACATCGCCGACTTTCAGCCCGGCCTCCGCGCTCGGGGACTCAGGATCGATCTCGGCGATGACGACACCCTTCGTGCCCTCGGGAATCTCAAACTTCTTCCGCGCTTCCACGTCGATGTCGCCGACGGTCACGCCGTCGAGCACATCGGGATCCGCGGCCTTGGCAGGCTCATTCGCGAGCAAGCCTTTGCCCGTCGGCAGTTCGCCGAGTTCGACGGTGAAGTTTTTGCCTTTGCCATCGCGCATCACTTTCAGCTCGGCCTTCGAACCGGGGGCCATGCTCGCGATGGTCATCTGCAATTCCGTCGAGCCTTCGATTTTTTTCCCGCCGACCTCGACGACTACATCGCCGGATTGCAGGCCCGCTTTTTCTGCCGGCGTCTTGTCAAAAACCTGGGCGACAAGAGCGCCGCTCGTGCCCTCCATTTTGAACTGCTTCGCCAGATCCTCGCTCAAGTCCTGGAGCTTGATGCCGAGGAATCCGCGCGACACTTTTCCCGTCTTAATCAGGCTCTCCATGACGCCGCGCGCGAGGTTTCCCGGCACCGCAAAACCAATGCCCTGGTTGCCGCCCGTCATGCTGAAGATCGCCGTATTGATCCCCACGAGCCGGCCCTCCGCATCGACGAGCGCACCGCCAGAATTGCCGGGGTTAATCGACGCATCGGTCTGGATGAAATTCTCGTAGTGCGCGTCGGTCGGATTTTGCGAACGCTCAATGCCCTTGCGCCCGAGCGCGCTGACGATGCCCATCGTCACGGTCTGCGTGAGGCCAAAGGGATTGCCGACCGCGATGACCACGTCGCCCACGCGCACCTTGTCGCTGTCGGTGAAAGTGACAGACGGCAGGTTGGTCGCGTCGATTTTCAACACGGCCACATCGGTCGCCGGGTCGTTGCCGATCTTTGTGGCTTTGTATTCGTGCTTGTCCTTGCCGATGGTCACGATGATTTCGTCCGCGCCGTCCACGACATGATTGTTCGTGAGGATATAGCCGTCCGGCGCGACGACCACGCCCGAGCCCAGCCCCGCGCGTTCGAGGCGCTTTTTGCCGCCGCCTTTTTGCGGCTTCGCGTTGTCCTCATCGCCGCTGTCTTCATCCGGCAGACCGAAATAACGGCGGAACATCGGGTCGTTGAAATACGGATTCCGATTCCGTTTCTGGAGCTTCGAGGTGGCGATGGTCACGACGCTCGGCGAAACTTTTTCCACGATGGGCGCAAAGGTGTAGCGCCCCACGCCCTCCGGCAGCGGCGTGGCATCGAGCTTGATCTCAGGCAGTTTGCCATCGGGCTTCGGCGCCTCCGCGGCGGTGGCGAAAGGCGCGAGCGCAGTGAGCAGGGCGATGGATGTGGCGAGGATGGGACGGGTCATTTTCATGGTGCAGTAGGATGAGGGATTCTGGCGGCGGGAAAAACCGCGCTGGTGGTTTCCTTGGGACACGCGAGACCGCAGGCTGTTCAAATGGCGATGATGCCTGGCGTCGCTCCACGCCCTTGCGCAGCGCCCCCCTTCCGCATGAGGAAAACCGAGGGAGCACATCGCGGAAACAGGCGGAGGGATCGAGTCCGCGCCGCCGCACGCTCTCGCATCGCGACCCGAAAATGCACCAGACCAAGAATATCCATCACCAAGAGTTATTCCTTCTTCGCTTCGCGTTTGGTTCACCTTCTTCAACTTGCGCGCTTTTCGCTGCCCGCTGAAAACACCTCATCCTTACCCGGTCGCGTAGGGAAACTTTCGCCGTGAGGTGGCCGTGTGCTGGCTCGGTGAATGAGAGCAAAAGTATGAACAAAATTGACGACAAGGCACTCTCCTGGAGAATGCGATGTCCCGCAGCCGCGCATATCACGAACTCATCAATAAAAAAGCCCCGCCTCCTGTTTCCAGGAGACGGGGCGAATTACTGGCGACGTCCTACTTTCGCGCAACCTATAGAAGCACTATCATCGGGGCTGCAGCGTTTAACTTCCGTGTTCGGAATGGGAACGGGTGGTGCCACTGCGCTAGGATCACCAGAAGTCTGACGAATTTGAGGCCGCATTTAGGCTCATTGGGAGGTTCTCACTGGGGGTGAGTCGAACCTCAAATTCGCCAGACTTCTGGCGACCGACCGCCGTTGTCCGGCAGTCAATCATTATTCAAAGAACCGTGCTGATTCTCTGACATCTACATACAGGGGCTTTGCTAAATTCATGCTGAGCTTTCAAAAAGCCATGTTCGACCTCCATAAAAGGAGGAGGAAATGACCAAGCCGAACGGAATATTAGTACTTCTCAGCTGAACAACTGTGCTTGCGCTCGTTGCTTACACCGGAAGCCTATCAACGTGGTGGTCTGCCACGATCCTTCGGGGAAGAGTCA
>JAYVNN010000431.1:0-3237 GCA_043758435.1 Chthoniobacter sp. | reverse complement strand
CGTCCGGCAGGTTCACCACCTGGAGTTTCTGCGAGTCCCACTCCACGCGCTGCCCGGCCACGCGCATGGCCAGCCCGCCGATGAGCGTCAGCTCGGTCAGCGGCACCGAGTAGTCGAACTGCGACATGAACGGAAAGGCCTTCCCGTTCTTGATCGCCAGCGTCCATTCCTCCTGCGGATTGCCGGCCTTCGGGCTGCGCTCGAGCGTCTTCGCGGGTGGCGTGGCGGTGAATTCCTCGTGCCGTTTTTTCGGCCAGATTTTCGGGTCGCGCGCCTGGTCGGACTTGTTCAAAAGCACGCCCTCGGTGCCGACAATGAACCAGCCGCCGTCGGTCGGTTGGCCGACTTTGGCGGCGTCCTTGTTGGGGAAGGCTTCCGCCATGTCGATGGACGCGGGGAACTCGGGCAGATAAGGCGAACCGTCCGGCTTTTTCCCCTCGTACCAGGTGAGCGTGACGTCGCCGTGCGTAGCGTTGCCGGGGAATTCCATCTTCACGATCGAGCCGGTCGGCCAGGCGATGTCGGTGATGTCATCGACCTGCGTGGCGGTGATGAAACGCGGCACGCCGAGGTCGAGCGCCCACGAGGGCGCGTCGATGAGATGGCAGCCCATGTCGCCAAACGCGCCGGCGCCCCATTCGAGAAAGCCGCGCCATTTGAACGGATGAATCTCCGGCGAATACTCGTGATCCGGCGTGGCCGCGAGCCACTGCGGCCAGTCGAGATTCTCCGGGATGTCGCCGGGTTTGAAACTGACGGATTTTCCCTGCGGCCAAATCGGGCGGTTCGTCCAGACGTGGACCTCTTTCACTTTGCCGATCGCGCCCGCGGCGATCCACTCCTTGACGATGCGGTTGTCGTCGTAGGTGTGGCCCTGATTTCCCATCTGCGAGATAATCCCTTTTTTCGTCCCCGCCTTGTGCAGCTCGCGCACTTCCCAAAGCGTGTTCGCGAGCGGCTTCTGGATGCACACATGCTTGCCCAGCGCGATGGCGTGCATGGCCGCGGGATAGTGCGCGTGGTCGGGCGTGGAGACGGTCACGGCGTCGATCTCCTTCACCTCGTCGAGCATCTTGCGGAAGTCGCGATACTGCTTCGCGCCGGGATATTTTTCGGCGGCCTTCGCCAGCGTGCGCGCATCCACATCGCAAATGGCGACGACGTCATTGCCTTTCGACGCGCCGGCCAGATCGGATTCGCCTTTGCCGCCGCAGCCGATGGCCGCGATGCCCAGCTTTTTCCCCGGCGAACCGCCACCCTCCTGCGCCCAGAAAACGCGCGGAAGCACAAGCCCGCCGCCGGTGACGGCGAGGCCTTTGATGAATGAACGGCGGGAGGAACGGAACGGTTGGTTTTTCATGGGAGTGGGGAGTTGGGGTTTTTTGCAAAGCGGCGCGTGCGCCGAGGACATAACCATGAGCCGGGCGAAATTTTAGGCGAGCAAGTTCCCGGAATGTTTTCTTGCCCGCGCGGTGGAGAAGAATCACCTTTTGCACACGGACGCCATGGCCGGGAAAAACGAATCGGGTAAAACTTATGGAACAACTCATCACCGTCGCCACCTTCAATGACCGCGAGCCCGCGGAAAAAATCGCCAGCCGGCTCCGCGACGCCGGCTACACCGCCGAAATCTACGACGAATCGCACGAGCAAAAGTGGAAGCTCTTCAACCTCCACCCGCGCGCCCACATGCGCGTCCGCGTCCACTCGCACGAGGCCGACTCCGCGCACGCGCGGCTGAAGGAATGGCACGAGACCGAAGGCGCGCTCGCCGACGCCGTGCATTGCCCGGAGTGCGGCTCGTCGAAAATCGAGTTCCCGCAATTTTCCCGCCGCACCCTCATGGGCGCGCTCCCCGCCGCGCTCGCCGCGACGGGCGTGATCGCGCAGGAGTACTACTGCGAAAGCTGCCACTTCACCTGGCCCGACACCGTCGCGGTGGAGCGCGAGGTGGACATCCTCAACTGGCCGAAAGCGACGCACACGCCGTGACTGCGGCGCGCGGCTGAGACCGCTCGGCGAGTTCGGCGAGAAAGTTTCGCTGCCCGCTGAAGATGTGGGCAAAAAGTTCCGCCCGCGTCCCGCCCAACGCCCTCAGGCAGCGCCCGTGGCCGAGCCATAGAAACCACGCGCACGCATGGCCGAGTAGGTGAAACTGCGCTTTCCACAACGCCCCTACGCCGCGCGGGTGCCGCGCCGCGAGCCGGTCGCGATGGAAGTCAATATGCCGCGCCTCGTCGCGCAAGATGAGCTGGCACATCGCGGCGATCGGCTCATCGCCCACCTGCCGCCGCAGCACGCGGTAGTAACCCGTGCTCACAATTTCCACGATGAGCAGCACGAGCATTTCAAACTGCACGCCGAGCGTCCGCCGGATCGCGTAGAACAGCCGGAAGGCCGGCGTGCTCGTGATGAACACAGCCCCGATCCGCCGAACCGCACACGCCAGCAGCCGCGAATGCTCACGCTCCTCCGCGAACCACGCATCCACCACCGCCCGCGCCTCGGCGCTCGCGCCGCGATACGTTTCCGCGTCGGCGGCCACGAGACAGCATTCGCCGCCGCCGTCGCCGAGTTGGTATTCCGCGAGCGATTTGCGGAGCAGGCGGAGCTTCTCGCCGGTGAGGGAAAAAGGTGCGCTCCAATCGGGTTCGGGACGGTCGTTTTTGTTGGCGCGGAAATGCGCGATCCAATGCTGGTAGTTCATCGTCGGCAAAGCTTCAGTTCGATCCGCGCGCGTTTGCGGGCAGTGCCTCGCTGGTCAGGCTCTCGGCCCAGTGGGCGAGGAAGAATTTCTTTTCCGCCGGCAGCCAGTGGTCGGACGTGCCGATGATCGGGCGCAGCGCGGTCGTCATTTGGAGGCAGACGAGGACGAAGATGACCGTCCACACTTTGAGGTGCGCGCGGTCGGAGACGCGGAGCACTTTCGTCAGATGGGTGAGCAGCCGCAGGCCGAAGCAGGTGGCGATGAGCCAAAAGACCAGGTGCAGCGTGCCGATGAAGACGACCGATTCCGTGGATTGCGAAAACACCCACGCCACCGGCGCGAAGCCGAGCAGCAGCACACCGGTGAGCGTGAGCATGGCGAAAAGCACGCCCGCCAGCCCGCGCAGTGAAACGTCCGCGCCCGTGAGGCATGCGAAAATGTAGAGGCTCGGGAAACAGATGAGCGCGCTGAGCAGCGCACCCGCGCTCACTTTCACCGCCGCCACGCCGAGCTGCGCGCCGCCGGCGAAC
>JAYVNN010000430.1:0-3238 GCA_043758435.1 Chthoniobacter sp. | reverse complement strand
CGTCGAGCTCCCCGCGCTCTGCTCCATCCTCACCGAAGCCCGCGTGGCCGTCACGCCGATGGGCCCCGCCCTCCGCGTCGGCGGCACCATGGAGATCGCCGGCCTCAACGAGCGCCTCTCCCCCCGCCGCATCGCCGGCATCATCAAGGCCCTCCCGCAATACTACCCGCGTTTTCGCCCCGACCATTTTCAAAACATCGAGCCCTGGTGCGGCCTCCGCCCCTGCTCGCCCGACGGCCTCCCCTACCTCGGCCGCACCCGCGCCGCGGCGAATCTCATCATCGCCACCGGCCACTCCATGATGGGCCTCAGCCTCGCCCCCATCACCGGCGAACTCATCGGCCAAATCGCCGACCGCGAGCCCCCCCGCTTCGACCTCACCCTCCTCGCCCCCGACCGCTACGCGTAGCAGCGCCCCGGCTCTATCGGGGACGAGTGGGAAAAAAAGCGCCTCCCGGTTCGTCGGATTCCTGCCTTTGCTCTCCCGACTCCCACCGACCACCTTTCCGCCCATGACCCAGAAGGAACTTGTGCTCGACTCCATCAAAGAATTGCCCAACGACGCCTCCCTGGACGAGATCGCGGACCGGGTGGATTTCCTCGCCGCCGTCCAGAGGGGCTTTGACCAGCTCGATCGCGGTGAGGGCATTCCACACGAAGAACTGAAGCGCCAGCTCGCCTCGTGGCTTACCACCTGACCTGGTCTCCACTCTCCCGCGATGACCTGCGGGACATTGTTCGCTACATCCCGCGCGACAGTCCGGCGCGGGCGCAAGCGTTTGCGTATCGGCTCATGGCCCACGCGGATCGATTGCAGGAGCAGCCGTAAAGCGATCGGGTCGTGCCCGAGCATCGGATTCCGCACATTCGCGAGATTCTCTATCGGCCCTACCGGATCGTCTATCGGGTCGATCATCCGCGCCGGCTGGTCGAAATCTCGCGCGTCTGGCACGCGGCGAGAGGCACCCCAGAAGTCCCCACGGCCTAACCCAGCTTCCCCCTCGTTCCCAAGCTCCAGCTTGGGGACGCACTTGTCCCCGAAGCTCCGCTTCGCTGCGCGTCTCGCGAGCCGGAGCGCCCGGCCGAGGTCAGCGCCGGGGAGGCAGAGCCTTTCCAAGACCGACTCGTGCCCAAGCTGGAGCTTGGGCACGCGTGGGAAGCAGCAGGCACGACGGCTAGCGCCATGCCAGGCGAATCTCGTTGGCGTTGAATACCGGGCACGGGAAGTTGGAAGATTGCGGCGAAATTTCATGGTCTCACTTGCCGATCGCAACATCCCGCGCTTCATCGCCTTTCGCGTGCTTTTCAACGCGCGCTGGTATTACCCGGTCCTGGCGATTCTGTTCCTCGATTTTGGACTGACGCTGGAGCAATACGCGCTGCTCAACGTGGCGTGGGCGGTCAGCATCGTGTGCCTCGAAGTGCCGTCGGGCGCGCTCGCGGACCAGCTCGGCCGGCGGCGCATCGTCGTCCTCGCGGCCGGGCTCATGGTCCTCGAGATGTGCCTCTTCGCGTTTGCTCCGCGCGGCTCCGGGTGGCTGTTTCCGATGTTGCTTTTGAATCGGCTCCTCAGCGGCGCGGCGGAAGCCTGTGCCAGCGGCGCGGACGAATCGCTGGCCTACGACTCGCTGCGCGAAGATGGGCGCGAGTCGGAGTGGCCGTCGGTGCTCGCCCGCCTGATGCGCTGGCAGTCGGCCGCGTTCTTTGTCGCGATGCTGCTCGGGGCCGCGCTCTACGATCCGGCGCTCGTGCAGCGCACGCTGGGATTCGTCGGCTGGCACGCCCACATCACCCGCGAGACGACGATGCGCTGGCCGCTCTACCTCACGCTCGGCAACGCCCTGCTCGCGTTCTTCGTCACCCTCGAGCTGCGCGAACCGCGGGTCCACGCCTCCGCCGGACCCGCGACGATCGGCACCGCCTGGCGGCAGCCGCTCGCGGCCGGGCGCTGGATTTTGCGCACGCCGATGGTGCTGCTGGTCATCCTGGCGGGGCTGTCCATCGACAGCGTCATCCGGCTTTTCCTCACCATCGGCAGCAACTACTACCGGCTGATTGCGCTCCCGGAAGCGTCCTTCGGAGCCATCGGCTCGGCCTTTGCCGTCCTCGGGTTCTTCACCGCGACTTGGGCGCAGTCGCTGGTCAAAAAGCGGGCCATGCTGACGAACCTGGCGCTCCCCGCCGGGCTGGCATTCGTCGGGCTCTGCCTCGCCGCGCCGTTCTGGCCGCGCTGGGGTGTGCTGGCGGTGATCCCGCTGGGCATCGCGATGTCCTTGTTGCAGTTCTTCCTTTCCCACTACCTGAATGCACTGGTCACCGACTCCTCGCGACGGGCCACGATCCTCAGTTTCAAAGGGCTCTCGTTCAATCTCGCCTACGGCGCAGTCGGCCTGCTTTTCGCCGGCTTCACGCGCGCCAGACACAGCGCGGGCACGCAGGACGCCATCTTCGTCGAAGCGCTCCGCTGGCTGCCCTGGTTCCTGGCCGGACTGATCGGCGTCATGGCCTGGGTCAGCGCAAAACTCCTCGCCGCCGAACGCACGCGCCCGCGCGGGATGGAGGTTTGAACCAGCGCGCCGATTCACCAATCCGTCGGCACGTAATCTTTCAAAAACTTGCCCCAGATGTGGGTGCCGGTGTTGAAGCCGGCGATGATCGGATCGACGATGCGCGCCGCGCCATCGACGATGTCGAGCGGCGGATGAAAGCGGTGCTCGGCGGTTTTGCGCGCGGCGATTTCGACGGGATCTTCGTCGCTCACCCAGCCGGTATCGACGCTGTTCATGTGGATGCCGTCGGCGTGGTATTCCGCCGCGGAAGTGCGCGTCATCATGTTCAGCGCGGCCTTCGCCATGTTCGTGTGCGGGTGCCGCGTCGTCTTGAATTTCCGGTAAAACTGCCCCTCGACCGCGGAGACATTGACCACATGCTTGTCGCGTTCCGGGCTGCGCAGCATCAGCGTTTTCAGCCGCGCATTCAGGAGAAAAGGCGCGACCGCATTGACGAGCTGCGTCTCCAGCAGTTCGACCGACGAAACCTCCGCGAGCAGGAGCCGCCACGAGTTCCGCTCGCGCAAATCGACCTGTTGCAAATCCTGATCGAGCTGCCCGGCGGGAAAAAGATGCTGCTGCGCCAGCAACTCATCCGGGAGCAGCGGAGCCTGCGAAAGTTCCGCCGCGTGCGTCAGCCCGGCGAGCGTCGGGATCCCGCCGTGCTCGACGATCGCGGGCTCGGCTTC
>JAYVNN010000429.1:0-3240 GCA_043758435.1 Chthoniobacter sp. | reverse complement strand
CTCCACGCGGCGGGGCCGCCGTTGAGCGTCGGATGATCGCCGCTGTTCGATTGCCAGAAGCCGAGCGGCTTCGGGCGCTCCTTCATTTTTCCATCCATGAGCGGCAGCAGGCTGATGCCATCGAGCGGCTGCACGGGAGCGGAAACTTTCGCCTGCATGATTTCCACGAGCGTCGGGAAAATATCCACGACTCCGGCGGGCATCTCGGTGATCGCCGGTCGCGTGATTCGCGCGGGCCACTCGATCACGCACGGCACGCGGATGCCGCCTTCCCACATGTCGCCCTTGCGCCCGCGCAGGCCGCCGCTCACGCCATTCGCGTCGGGTTTCGCAGGATCGATCCAGCCGCCGTTGTCGCTGTTGAACCACAGCAGCGTGTCGTCCGCGACGCCGATGTCGCGCAGCCCCGCGCGCAACGTGCCGATGCTGCGATCCACGCCCAGCATTTCGCCGAAGTAACCCGAGCCACCCGCCGCCGCGAGGTCCGCCGGCAGCGGCGCGTGCGGCGCGTGCGGACTGCCAAACCAAATGACCGTCAGCGTCGGCTGCTTCTTCTCCGCGTTCTGCCGGATGAATTTCAGCGCCTCGCTGACGATCACATCCGACCCATCACCGCCCGCCTTTTCCGCCACGCCGTTGCGGCCAAAAGTCGCGTCGGTCTCAAAATAATTGCTGACCGAGAAAGACTCATCGAACCCGCAGTTGCGCGGCGAAAGCGGATCGGAATCCGGCATCACCTTGCCCGGTCCGGCCACGCCATTGAGGTGCCATTTTCCAAAATGCCCGGTCGCGTAGCCCGCCTGCTTCGCCACCTGCGCGATGGTCACCTCCTGCTTCCGCAGCGGCATTCCCGGCCAGAAAACCGCCATGCGATTCGGATGCCGCCCGGTCATCACGCTGGCTCGCGTGGGCGAGCAACTCTGCTGCGCGTAAAAGCGATTGAACCGCAGCCCCGCCGCCGCCATCGCGTCGAGGTTCGGCGTCTGAATTTTCGTCAGCCCGTTGTAGCTCACATCGCCCCAGCCTTGGTCGTCCGTCATGCACAGGATGATGTTTGGCTTCGCGGCGGCACTGGCGCTGGGCAGCGCGATCAGCGGAGCCAGCAGCAGGGCGGTGAGGAGACGGTGCATTTTCATGGATGTTATTTCGGTGGGTTGGCCGCTTGCATTTGCACGATCTCAGCTCCGGCGAGCAGGTAGCTGCCGAAACCGTGCAGGTCGCCCTGCAGGCGCGGACGGTTGAGGTAATAGTTGAGGTCGCCCGTGTCGGTGGAGCCGCAGACATCGAGGAGGTCGCCTTCCGGGGTCACCTTGGCCTGCAATGCCTTCCAACCCTTCCTCGCCACATCGGCGAACGACGCATCGAGCCATCCTTCGTTCACGCCGCGCGCGATGCCGTAGGTCAACATGCCTGTGGCGGATGTTTCGAGCCATGACTCAGGATGATCGAGCACCTGATGCCAGCCGCCCGCTGGATCGGCGCAACGCCGGATGCCTTCCATGTGCCGCTTATAGGCAGCGAGCACTTCCGCACGGCGCGGATGATCCGCCGGCATCGCCCCCAGCAACTCCGCGTGAGCGAGCACGGTCCAGCCGTTGCCGCGCCCCCAGAACATGCCTGCAGGTTGCTTCGTCTTGAGATCCCAGAGATGCCTCAGCAAACCGTGCTCCGCATCGAAGAGTTTCGCATGCGTGCCAAGCACCTGCACGATCGCCGCGTCGAGCTGTTTCGCATCGCCGGTGTGCTTCCATTCGCGCACGAGGAACGGCACGGTCATGTAAGGGTCGTCCGTCATCATGCCTTTGTCTTTGCGATAAAACGCGCCGTCGTCAAAACGCGGATTCTCGGCGACGAACTTCCGCATGCGCCCGAGGAACGGCTCGTATTTCGCATCGTGCGTCGCCATCGAGCGCTCCAGCACCAGCGGCGCAAGCCCCGTCTGCCAGAGCGCATTAATCTGAAAATAGAAACCAATCGGCGATAGCTTCCCATCACCGACCGGAGCTGCCGTCATGTGCGCGTCGTGCTGCCGCTGGAAGTAATCCATGTGGCGGTAGATGAACTCGAGGTTCTGTTCGCCGTAGTCACGATAGCGGGGCTCATTCAGTGCGCTCGCCGTGCGTCTCATGCCATCCGCGAGCAGCCACGTCTGGTAAAACCACGCGTTGAATTTGCTCTCGATGCTGATCTCCGGCTTCGGCGCGAGGCCCGTGCTGTCCCCGAAGGTCTGCCCGCTGCCGCGATCCACAAGACGGCGTGATGTCTTTTGCAAGATCCCATCGGCAACCAGTCGGAGCGATGTTTCGTCCGAGCAATCAGCCGCGTTCAGCGCGGCCAGCGGCGCGAGCAGCAGGGCGGTGAGGAGTGTGAGGGTGTGTTGCATAGGTTGGCCCGTGCGGGCGGGATTGTTTTGGCAGAGGCGTGTCTATTTCCCCAGCAGTTCGCGATAGAAGACCGTCCATTCTTTCCCCGCGATCTCTCGCGCGCCCGGCCGTGCGCCGATGGTCATCGTCGTGGGCGTGACGGGATCGAAGGGCTTCCACTCGGCCAGGGCGGACAGGATTGGGTTTTGCTTTTTCATGGATGTTATCGGCGTGCTGGTGATTCATAACCAGGCTTGGCGAACCGGCTGGTTACTTACCCGGCTTTTGTTTGCTCAGCGTCATTAGTTCCTCATGGGTCCACGGGGTCTTGCGGTCGGCGATTTCTTTCCGCACTCGGGCGATGTCGGCGGCGGCGACGGGCTTGCGCCATCTGTGCCAGCGTTCGCCGATGAAGTTGAGGACGCTGGCGAGTTGCTCGTCGTTGTAGATTTGCTCGAGCGGGAGCATGAAGCCTTCGCCGTAGCTCACGCCATCAATGGGGCCGGTCTGGCCTTTGAGGACGACTCGCGCGAGCGCGTCCACATTGCCGTCGCGCTTGAACCACTCGGATTTGGCAAAGGCCGGGGCGAGGAATTTGTCGCCTAGTTGCACGCCCTTGCCATCGGGGCCGTGGCAGGTGGTGCAGAGCGTCTCGTAAATTTGGCGGCCTTGTCTGCCGGATTCGCCGAGCGCGGCGAGAAGGCTGTCGGCTTTTTCTTTTTCCAAGAGCGCGGTGATGATGGGATTTGGCTGCGCGGTGAGTTCCGTGGGCACGTTTATTTTTGCCGCGCGGCAGGCGAGGAAAAGCTGGATGCGGACTTGGGCGTCGGCGTCGGCGGTCATGGCGGCGAGGGTCTTCGCGATGACGGTGTCCTTT
>JAYVNN010000428.1:0-3242 GCA_043758435.1 Chthoniobacter sp. | reverse complement strand
GCCCGGATCCGGGTGCCACGCGACGGTCGGCTCCAGCTTGGAAAGGTCATACGTCTTGTCGAAGACGAACTGCTGATCCGCATCCGCGAGCACGGGCTCGAAGGTGGACTTCACGCCGCTCTCCGTCGCGCGCGCGCGGACGTAGTCGCCGCACTTGTCGTCGTATTGGAAGATGCCGTTCTTGGCACCAGCCTCGATCGCCATATTCGCGATCGTCATGCGATCGTCCATGGTCATCGTGTGGACGCCGGGGCCTTCCCACTGCATCGCGCGATAGGTCGCGCCGTCGAAGCCGATGTCGCCGATCACGTGCAGGATCACGTCCTTCGCCATCACGCCCCGCTGCATCTCGCCTTCGAGGAAAAAGCGCATCGTCTCCGGCACCTTCAGCAGGATTTTCCCCGTGCCGAGCACGAAGCCCGCATCCGTGTTGCCGATGCCCGTCGCGAATTGGTTGAACGCCCCCGCCATGCAGGTGTGCGAGTCCGTGCCCACGAGCACTTCGCCGGGCCGCAGATGGCCCTTCCGCGGCAGCGTCGTGTGGCACACGCCCGCGAAGTTTTTCCCATACTGCTGCTTGAGCTGCCCCTTCGTCGCATCGAATTTCCAATGCCCATTCGGGTCATCAATCACATCGTAAAAATACGGGAGCCCCTGCTCGCGCACGAAGTCGCGCAGGATGTCCACGTTGCGGTTGCTCATCGAGTCCGCCGTGAAAATGTAGTGGTCGGGAATGATGACCACCTTGCTGCGATCCCACACCTTCGCGTCCGCGCCAAACTCGCGCTTGAACACCCCGATCGTCCCCGGCCCGCAGACATCGTGAGTCATGAGCACGTCCACATTCACCCAGGCATTTTCGCCGGGCTGGACACGCGCCTTGCCGCTTGCGCGGGCGAGCAATTTTTCCGTGAGAGTCATTTGATTTGGTGAGTTGAAAAGGGCGCGAAAGATGCCCCGCACCCCCGGCAAGGGCAAATGGAAAGTCCCCGCTACGCCACGACGCGCCTTCAAGAGCATACGCATTGCTTGTTGGACAAAACGAATACAGGGCGACAGCTTCAAAATCTGTGAACGGTTTGGCGAACGAGCGTATTTTGATCCTGACGAAGACTTATCCGTCGCCCAGCAGCCAGTATCGAGAAACGACATGCGTTGCTGCAATCACCGAGGCGGGTCAGTTGAGGCGGATTTTTCCGGTGCCATTCCGATTGCTCGAAGGCAACCAACGTTTCAAGAAGTGGGAGTGGATCGATGCCCGTCTTGCGAAGACCACGAAAGATCAGCGACCCGAGAGCAGGCGCATTGATGTAGATTCGGTAGTTCGTTCGGGACGAGTCGTCGGCACGGAAAACGAATGGGCGGAGCGGTTGCGTTGGGTGGAACCACAGGTCGTTCCGAGTTTCGATGCACTCGAAAAAAGACGGCAGATTTCGGGTGAAACGCTTGGCCTGTTATGTCCGTCACGCATTGTCTCGCTGGAGATCAAACCGGTTTCAGAACCGGATTGGACTCCTCAGGACATGGAGAAGCTCAATTGGGACGGTCTTTTCGACACGCCTGCCGTGCGCGCGAGAGCATCGCTGCGGAAGCTGCCTTTCGACTTCCATTACCACTACGAGGTTGAAACGTCGCATGGTACGGAAACGCTCCGACACAAGCTGACAGATTGGGAGATCGGCGCGCTCTACTGGAATTGCCACGGCAAGCCAAAATGCGAAGCACTCCTCCGAAAGAGACTGGAAGAAGAGTTCAGCACCAAGCGGCTGATGTTCCTGATGGGAACGATCCACCGCTTTCCCGACCAGTGGTTGATCGTTGGCTTGATTTACCCGCCTAAGCCGCGGCCAAAACCGGCCGGACGACAACTCGACCTTGGATTGGGCCTGTGAGGTGATTGATGCGGGCACCACCGAGAACACGGTCAGCAATTTCCTCGGCCACATACTTGCGGTGGCAGAAGTTAAAATCATCCTCAAGGCAAAGCAGGCAGCAGCGGCGCTCGGTGACAAACTCAGCAAATTGAAGTAGCGCCGTTTCGCGCGTCGCAAGGTAGCGCATGAAATCGCGGGTGTATTTCATCCAGTCGCCTGATTCGCGATATGCGTGTCGCACATCGCGCGGACACCCGAATTCCGGGGCGTGAAGGTATTCAATTCCGTTTTTGATCAGGAGTTCGGCAAGCGCGTTCTTCGCGAAGCCCGGTTTGCGACTGATTGGCAATTCGCGGACATCCACCAGCACCTCGACGCGGCTACGCTTGAGGAGATCGATGAACCGAACAGGTTTCAACGATTCGTAACCGATGGTGAAAACGTCAGCAAGGTGGGTTGGACGGTGCATCTAGCGATGCCATAGCAGATGCCTTGCCGCTGTGCATCATCAAAGCCGCGACGACTGTAAAGTTTCGCAGATGCCAAGTTAGTTCGAAGAGCTACGAGGGGCAGCCTCACGATTTTTTGACAAACTGCAAACCGCGCCGTGACACATGCCGGATGGCGTCGTGGCAACATCAGATCATGAAAGCAAAATTCCTCGCCGTGCTCACGGCACTTCTCGCGCTCGTCGGCAGCATTCGTGCCGACGGCTTCATCATCATTCACAATCCGCCGCCATTCGTGCCGCCGTTCCCGCATCCGATGCCGCCGCACCGCCCGCCGATGCCGCCGCCGCGGCCCTATGTCTTCGCGCCGCTGGAGGTCGTGTTTCACAAGGTGGACGTGGAGATCAACGGGCAGAAATCGGTGACGCGCGTGGAACAGGAATTTTTCAATCCGAACAACGCGAACCTCGAAGGGGAATACATCTTCCCGATTCCGAAGGGCGCGCATCTGGACAAGTTCACGATGCGGATCGGTGACAAGGACATGGAGGCCGAGTTGCTCGATGCGGCGAAGGCGCGGGCGATTTACGAGGACATCGTGCGGCGGCAGAAGGATCCCGCGCTGCTCGAATACACGGGGCGCGCGGCGTTCCGCGTGCGCATCTTTCCCATCGAGCCGCATTCGCGGAAAAAGGTGACGCTCGCGTACACGGAGCTGCTGAAAGTGGACGGCGGGCTGGCGACCTACATGTATCCGTTGAACACGGAGAAATTTTCCGCGCAGCCGCTCAAGACGGTGGCGATGCGCGTGACGATCAATCAGGACGCGCCGATCAAGGCGCTCTATTCGCCGTCGCATTCGGTGGACATCAAGCGCGATGGCGAGAAGCGCGCGGTGGTCGGCTGGGAGGCGTCGAAC
>JAYVNN010000427.1:0-10051 GCA_043758435.1 Chthoniobacter sp. | reverse complement strand
CCCACCGCCTGCGCCCCGAAGAAATAGTCAGAGATCCTTCGACTCCGTTCCCGCCCGCCTGCGCCCGCCGGGAACTGCGCTCAGGATGACAGCGATTTTTTACACTCAACGCTCCAACAGCGCGCGGCAGATTTTTCCTACGAGCCCCGGCCCTTCGTAAATGAAGCCGGTGTAGAGCTGCACGAGCGCGGCGCCAGCGTCGAATTTTTCCAGCGCGGACGCACCGTCGAAAATGCCGCCGACGGCGATGACGGGGATTTTTGTCCGCGCGGTGATGAAGCGGACAATTTCGGTCGAGCGCTTTTGCAGCGGACGGCCACTGAGTCCGCCGGTCTGCTCGCGGTGCGGGGGGATGCCGGTGTGGTCGATGGTGGTGTTCGTGGCGATGATCCCCGCGAGCGCGTGCTCCTCCATGAGCGCGAGAATTTCCTCGATGGCCGCCCAGTCCAAATCGGGCGCGATCTTGAGCAGGAGTGGACGCGCGGCGGTGTTGCGGCCCTGGATCGTGCCGAGGAGTTCATTGAGCGCGGCGCGATCTTGGAGCTGGCGGAGGCCGGGCGTGTTCGGCGAACTGACGTTGAGCACGAAGTAGTCGCCGAGGTTTTTCAGCCGCTCGAAGGAGAGCAGATAATCTGCGGTGGCCTCCAGCAGCGGCGTGACCTTGGACTTGCCGAGGTTGATGCCCACAGGGATGCGCGGCCAGCGGCCGGATTCGCGGAGGTGCGTGAGCCGGGCGGCCACGGCGTCGCAGCCGTCGTTGTTAAAGCCGAGCCGGTTGATGATCGCCGAGCACTCGGGCACGCGGAAAATGCGCGGCTTCGGATTGCCGGGCTGGGCGCGCGCGGTGATTGTGCCGACCTCAGCGAAGCCGAAGCCGAGCGCGGCCCACGCGGGCAGGGCGACGGCGTTTTTGTCGAAGCCGGCGGCGAGCCCGACGGGATTAGGAAAGGTCACGCCGAAGACGGTGCGCGCGAGCCGCGGATCGTGTTTCGGCGCGAAGCCTGCGAGCAGCGGTCCCGCTGTTTGCAGCGCGCCCATCGCGAGGTGATGCACCGCCTCCGGGTCCGCGAGGAAGAGAAACGGGCGGACGAGTTTTTGGTAGAGATTCATGAAGGGCGCGACGCCGGACTGAAAGCGAACGCGCCGGCGTTTCCCAACTCAAAATGGCAGGCGCAGGCGCGCGCTTGCCCTCGCGAAAAGGCTCTGCCACGGTTTGAGCCCAACCTTTCACCCATCCAAAATCTATGTGCGGAATCATCGGCTACATCGGCAAATCGCAGGCAGTCCCCATCCTCCTCGACGGGCTGCGACGGCTGGAGTATCGGGGCTATGACTCGGCAGGTGTGGCCATTTTCGAGAATGGAAAAGTGGAGACGCGCAAGAAGATCGGGCGCATCGCGAATCTCGCCGAACTCATCAAGGAGTCGCCGCCAACGGGTTCCATCGGCATCTCGCACACGCGCTGGGCGACGCACGGCGGGGTCACGGATGCGAACGCGCACCCGCACGCGGATCAAAGCGGGAAGCTGTTTCTTTGCCACAACGGTGTGATCGAAAACTACGCCGTGCTGAAGGAGGCGCTGGTGCGCGAGGGGCATACTTTTCAAAGCCAGACGGATACCGAGGTGCTCGCGCATCTCGTGGGCAAAGCCTACGACGCGGCGGGTGGCGAGCCGACGAAGGGCCGGCTGATCGAGGCGCTGCGCGTGGCTTTGAAACAGGTGGTGGGGACGTACGGGATCATCATGCTGCACCGCGATGTGCCGGATGTGCTCATCGGTGCGCGGCGCGGGAGTCCGCTGGTGCTGGGCATCGGGAAGGGGGAGAATTTTTTCGCAAGCGATGTGAGCGCGATCGTGTCGTACACGCGCGATGCGATTTATTTGAAGGACTACGACATCGCGGCGCTGACGCGGGAGGAGTTTGAAATCACGAGTCTGCTGGGCGGGGCGAGCGGCTTTGAAGTGAGTAAGGTGGAGATGACGGAGGAGGATGTGAGCAAGGGCGACTACGCGCATTTCATGCTCAAGGAAATCTACGAGCAGCCCGAGACGGTGCTCGACGCGATGCGCGGGCGGCTCAGTCGGGAGGAGGCCACGGCGGTGCTCGGCGGTTTGGAAATGACCGCCGCGGAATTGCGCGCGGTGGAGCGGATCATTCTCACGGGCTGCGGCACGGCGAGCCATGCGGCGATGGTCGGCGAGTATGTCATCGAGGCGCTGGCGCATGTGCCGGTGGAGATCGAGTTCGCGAGCGAATTCCGCTATCGCAACATGCCGCTGCCCACGAACACGCTGGTCTTTTGCCTGAGCCAAAGCGGCGAGACTGCCGACACGCTCGCCGCGCTGCGCGAGAGCCAGCGCAAGGGGCATAAGACGCTCGGCATTTGCAACAACGTGGCCTCGACCGTCGCGCGCGAAAGCGACGGCGGCGTGTACATGCACGCCGGGCCGGAGATCGGCGTGGCGGCGACGAAATCGTTCACGAGTCAGGTCACGATCCTTACGCTGGTCGGCCTGCTGCTCGGGCGCATCCGGCATTTGGGGACGACGGAGGGGCTGGCGATCATCAACGAACTGGAGGCGATTCCCGCGAAGATCGCGCGTATTCTTACGCAGACGGATCACATCAAAAAAATCGCCGAGAAGTACAGCAAGGCGCACTCGATGATGTTCCTCGGGCGGCAGTTCAACTACCCGGTCGCGCTGGAGGGCGCGCTGAAGATGAAAGAGATCAGCTACATCCATGCGAGCGGCCACCCGAGCGCGGAGCTGAAGCACGGCGTCATCGCACTGATTTCGCCGGAGGTGCCGAGCGTCTTCATCGCGCCGGACGACAGCGTGCTGGATAAGAACATCAGCAACATCGAGGAAGTGAAGGCGCGCAAAGGGCCGGTCATCGCCATCGGCACCGAGGGGAATACGAAGCTCGCGAAAATCTGCGACGACGTGATCCTCATCCCGGCGTGCCCGGATTATCTCTCGCCGATCCTCACCGCGATCCCGCTGCAACTCCTCGCCTACCACACCGCCGTGCATCTCGGCTGCGACGTGGACAAGCCGCGGAATCTGGCGAAGAGCGTGACGGTGGAGTGAGGCGGCGGGAGGGGGTGATGGGGTGACAAGGAGACGGGGTGAAATGACTTTCTGACTTCCTCGCCTTTTCACCCCATCACCCCGTCTCCCCCCCTCTCTCCACCGCCTATTCTCCGCGCTGGATTTTTGCCAAGGCGGGTACAAGTTTCCCCTATGAAACTCCTCCCCGTCCTCGCCCTGTCCCTCGCCGCCACCGCATCGCTCCTCGCTGCTCCCGCAGCCCCGCCCTCGGCGGAGGTCACGCAATACCTGACCGAAGGCCAGACCGCCTTTAACAAAAGCGACTACGCCGCGGCCAAGACGGCGTTCGAGATGGTCTATCAGCTCGACTCCCGGAATGTCTCCGCGATCAGCTACCTCCAGAAAATCAAGGTGCTGGAAAAAGGTGCGCCGAAAAATGTGGATCAGGAGCGGCAGCTCGCCGGCCTCATCGTGCCCAAAGTGCAGCTCAAGGAAGCGACCATCGGCTCCGTTTTCGACTATCTCAAAACGACGGCGAACAAACTCTCGGAAGGCAAGATCGCGGTGAACTTTGTCCTCAAGCTGCCCGATGACGCGATCAAGACGCAGACCATCACGCTGAGCATGAACAACGCGCCTTTCACCGAGGTGGTGAAGTATGTCGCCGAGCTGGCGAATCTGAACGTGCAGTATCAGAAATTCGCCGTGCTCGTGACGCCGAAAGGCGGGGTGGCGGCGGATGCCACGGCACCGGCCGCGCCCGTGCCGGAAGCAAAGTAACGCAGGGTGCAGGGTGGGCACTCTCGCGAACTGTAGGGGAAGCTGGCAGCTTCCCCTACAGTTCGCGGCGCGCTCGTTCAGTAAAGGACGCGCGCGAGGCAGAGCCCTTCCGCCGGGGCTTGGAAATGCGTCTTCGGATGACCGCCGCTGGTGAGCAGTGTGTCGAGGAATGAGGGCTCCATCCGCCCCTGCGCGCAGCGGATGAGCGTGCCGGTGAGGAGGCGCACCATTTTGTAAAGGAAGCCATCGCCGGTGAAGCGGAGCGTGAGCAGCGGGCCGCGCGCAGTGAGGTGGATTTCGCGCAGCGTGCGGACGGTGCTGGTGGGAGCGTGGCCGCGGTTTGCGGCGAAGCCGGCGAAGTCATGTTTGCCCGTGAGCTTTTGCGCGCAGGCGCGGAGCACGGTGAGATCGAGCGGGCCGGGCACATGCCACGCGCGGCCGATTTCCAGCGGCGGAAAAATGGGCGCGGCGTGGATGCGGTAGAGATACGTCTTCCCGCGCGCCTGAAAGCGCGCGTGGAAATCCGCCGCCGCGCGTGTGCAGCGCAGTACGCGGATTTCGGGCGGTAGGTTCGCATTTAGCGCGGCGTGCCATTTCACCGGCGGGAGAAAACCGTGCGGCACATCCGCATGCGCCACCTGCCCGAGCGCATGCACCCCGGCATCCGTCCGCCCCGAGCCATGCACCACGATGCGCTGCCCGCCGACCCGCATGAAGGCTTGCTCCAGCCGGTCCTGCACCGCATCGCCGCCCGCCTGACTCTGCCATCCGCGGAACGGGCGTCCGTCGTACGCGAGGAGGAGGCGGAGGCGCGTGGTTCGAGTGTCGCCGCTCATCCCAGCATCGCCTGCCCATCCAGCCACCCTTGCAAAATCATCTGCGCAGCGACCTGGTCGATGACTTCGCGGCTTTGCTTCACGTTGCGTCCCGCCTCATGCAGCGCGCGCTGCGCGGCGACGGAGGTGAGCCGCTCGTCCCACAGCTTCACCGGGCACGCGCACGTGGCGCGCAGCTTTTCCGCGAAGGCCCGCACTTTCTCCGCCGCCGGGCCGTAGCTGCCGTCCATATTGCGCGGCATGCCGAGCACGATGTTGCCGATCTTGTCGCGCACGACGATAGCCGCGATGCGCGCCACGGGATCGGGCGTTTCCTTCACATGAATCGTCTCCAGCGGATGCGCGAGCATCCCGAGTTCGTCCGAGATCGCGAGCCCGATGCGGGCTTCGCCGTGGTCGATGCCGAGGGCGCGCGTCACTGCATCGCCTCCGGTACGCGCGCCACGATCTGCTTGATCTTCTCCGCCTCGTGCCGGCTGCACACGAGCAGCGCGTCGGCGGTCTGGACCACGATGAGATCGCTCACGCCGAGCAGCGCGATGGTCCGCGGCTGGTCGGTGAAGACGATGTTGTTCGCCGCGTCGATGGTTTGCACAGGGCCGTTGGACTGGTTGCCGGCGTCGTCGCTGGTGAGGTATTTCGCCACGGCGGTCCAGCTTCCCACGTCGTCCCAGTCAAAGGCGGCTTCGACCATGAGCACGCGCGCGGATTTTTCCATGACCGCGTAGTCGATGGAAATCTTCGGCAGTTTGGGAAAAGCCTCGGCCAGCAGTCCGGCGAAATTTTCTCCCGCATGCACCCGCCCGACGAACTCGCCGAGCACCGGCGTGTGCCGGTTGAAAGCCGCGAGGATCGCCGGGATCGACCAGATGAACATGCCCGCGTTCCAGCGGAAATTTCCCTGCTTCAAAAACTGCTCGGCCAGCTCGGCGTTGGGTTTTTCGCGAAAGCGTGTGACCTCGAAAACGCCCGGCGCATTCGCGACGCCCGCCTCGATCCCGCACGCCGGGCCCTGCTCGATGTAGCCAAAACCGGGACACGCCCAAGTCGGCTGAATACCGATGGTGACAAGCTCTCCGGTCTGCTCCGCCGCCGCCGCCGCCGTGCGGAGCGTGCGCTGAAAACCGGCGCTGTCCTTGATGAGATGATCCGCCGGCAGCACGACCATCGTGGCCTGCGGTGCGCGCTGCGCGATCCAGCCCACGCCGAGCGCGATGGCCGCCGCGGTGTCGCGCTTCGCCGGCTCGGCGACGATGTTTTCCCGCGGCAACTGCGGGCACAGCGCGCGCACGCCGGCCTCCTGGTCGGCGTTCGTGAGGATGAGGATTTGCTCCGGCGGCACCAGCCCGTCGAGCCGGCGGATGGTCGCCTCGAGCAGCGTCTCTTTCGAGAAAAGCGAGAGCAGTTGCTTCGGCCGTGCGCGGCGGCTGAGCGGCCAGAAACGCTCGCCGCTGCCGCCGGCGAGGATGAGCACGTAGAGGGAATGGGGAAGAGCCATGACCAACGCAATACGGGATCGCCCCGCGCATGGGAAGCCCGCGCCGCTTACTTCCGCGGCACCGTGAGCGCGGGCGCGAGCGTGCCGATGCGCTCCTTGCTCAGCGCGAGGTCGTCGATCCACGCGGTGAAGCCCGCGCCTGCGGCCTGATAGTTATTCCAGCCAAAGGACAGGCTCTCGAAGACCGCCGGAATCTCCGCGCCCGCAAACTGCCCCGCGCCTTTCGCCAGCGCGACCTCGGGGATTTCCTCGCCATTGATGAAAAGGCGGTAGCTCTGCGTGGCGCTGTCCACCGACCACTCGGCGAGCGTCCATTCATCGGTGTAGCGAAAGCGGTATTTGCTCCCCTTGCCAAACTCCGGGCGCTTGCCCGGCTGCACGTTGTAGATGAATTGATGCGTGCCGCCCGGCCCGAGCACGGTATCGAGCAGGCGCACCTCGATGGGGTCGTTGGCCAGCGGGCTCACCGCTTTGCCGCTCACGAGTGTGGAGTGGATGACGGGAAACTTCTGCGTCTCGCTCGCGACCGTGGCCGGCGTGGGGAGCTGCACTTTGAAATACAGCCGTCCCCAATGCTGCCCGCCCAGCGCCGTGATCTCCGCGCCCTGTTTCGTGATCCGCCGCGGGCCGCGCTCCGCGGCATCCATGCGCAGCGAATGTTTGCCGCTGTGCGACACATCCTCCACGACGGCCACCGCGCCCGTCTTCGTGAAACCCGCCGGGATCGCCCCGACGGCGGTGGTTTCAAAATCCTCCTTGAGGATGAGCCGCGCGGGCAATTGCGCATCCGCGGAGCGCAGCGCGGGCAGCAGCAAAGCCGCGGCGGCGAGCGGGGCGCGGAGTGAACAGCGGGAGGAGCGGATGAGTTTCGGCATGGGAGGATCATGCGGCGCTCGGGGCCGGGATTTCGAGCACGGAATAAATGCGTGCCTTTTCGCCCGTCTCCGCTTCCGCGTCCTTTCCGACGACGAACGCCGGCGGTTTGCCGGAGTATTTCGGGCCCACGTTTGAGATCGCCACCGCGCCCGAGCCCACTTCCGCCGCACTCCTCGGCGTGGGCCTCGCTCTGCGCCGTCGGCAGGGGTAAAAAGCGACTGCCCGCCTACGCGGAACCGAGCAATGGACCAGGCGGCTTGGGAGGGTCCGCGGGAGGCAAAGGAGGGGCGGGCGGTGGTTGCGAAGGAGCCGGCGGGAGGGGAGGTGCGGGCGGCGGGGGACGTGGAAATGGAGGCTGATCGGGCGGACGATCCGGCGGATGGGGCGGTTTCGGAGGCTCCGGCGGTTGCGGAGGCTTGGGCGGGCCGGGTGGCTTGGGCGGAGGCGGCGGCTCGGGGGGCTCTGGCGGTTCCGGGGCCGCCTTGATGCCGGATGGCAGGAGATCATTGATCACCGCCGGGATCAACCCATCCGGGGCAAGTGAGCCGGAGGCAAACGTCCCGCCAAGTCCGGCGGCAACAAACGCCACGACGGCCAGATGACGTGGGTGCATATGGCGTCGTCTCACGAAGGATTAAATCCGACCCATTAACACGAGGACAATGAGGATGACCAAGACCAAGCCCAGGCCACCGCTCGGTCCGTAGCCCCACTTTGAACTGTGCGGCCAGGTGGGGAGGGCACCCACGAGGAGAAGGATCAGGATGATTAGCAGGATAGTGCTCATAGGATGTAATTTGCGGGCCGCATGGGCCGGAGCTTCGCTCCGGCCCAGCGGGGCGGATTCACTTGGTTGTTTCCGTGGTCTTCTTCTCCACGCTTCCGCCAGCGCCGTTGATGGTGGTTGTTTCCGTCTTCTTCTCTTCCTTGGCGGGAGGATTCACGATGGTCGTGTTATTCTCGACCTTCTTTTCCTCCTTGCCGGGTGGCGTGACAATGGTGGTGTTTTTTTCCACGACCGGTGGAGTTCCGCTGTTGTCGCACGCCGCGAGGAGCGCGCAGAGGGTGGCGAGGATGATCGGTGTTTTCATATCAGTAGGAGCGAACGGCATGAGTCTCAGTGGTGGTGCTGCTTACGGGACGATGCACTGTGGTTTCTTCGGTGGTGGTGGTGCTCGACTGGACGTGGGGATGATCCTCCTCCACGGTGGTGCAGGCGGGGAGGGCCAGAAAGCCCAGGGCGATCAAAGGTAGAATCAGGAATGTTTTCATAAAAGGAATCAGATCTTACTTACTTGCCGGTGGTGGTGGTCGTGGTGGTGGTTTTCTTCTCTTCGATCACCGGGGCCGCAGGAACCTCAGTTTTCACCACAGACTTCTTAACGACTACTCGGGAAGCCACCATTTTGTCCCCGACTTTGGTGTAGTAGACGGTCACGGGCAGGCCGGATTTGACGGTGGTCATGGTGACGGGCGCACCGGTCTCGTCCACATACACGGTCTTGGTGGTGTAGGTGTAGCGGATGGGTTCGGGAGCCGCCTCCGTCTTGAGGACGAGGATGTCGGGGCCGAATTCGCTGATGACGCCGCCGGCGTTCGTTGTGGTGGTCGTGGTTTCCACGGTCGCCTGGGCGTAAACCGGAGTGGCGGCGGCGAGGATGAGACTGGCAAGGGCTGCGGTGAGGTAATGTTTTTTCATATTCGTAGTGGGTGATGGTTGAGTTGACCTGACTCATTGTGAGGCAGGTATTTGGGAATCGTGCCTGTCTGACCGAGCGGGTGTATTTATTTTTTGTCCCGTGGGGAAACGCCCTTTCGGCATCTACAGCGGTAGCGACGTGCTGAAAATGCTCATGGCCGGCGCGGATGTGACCATGCTCTGCTCGGTGCTGCTGTGCCGCGGCGTCGCGCAAATCGGCGTCCTGGGCGTTGTTTTCATCAGAAAAAACCCCGACTGCCTTGATGCAGGGCGAGGCGGGATGACGCCTAACGCGGGATGCTTTGGACGATCATCCTGATCGAAGCCTGCCACCTTTATGCCATCCATCCGAATCCTTTTCGCGCTTGCGGCCATGAGCTTTGCCGGTCCGCTCGTGGCGGAAGATTTCCAAGGCTCCAGCCATGCGATGCCGTACGAAGAGGCACCCATCGGCTACAGCGCGCAGCAGCCCGCCGATCGCATCGCGAAACTCCAGGCGCGGATCGCGAGCGGTGAGGTGAAGCTGAAGTGGGATGAACAATTTGGCTGGCTCCCGGCGCTGCTCGACGAGTTAAAGGTGCCGAAGTCCTCGCAGATGCTGGTCTTCTCGCAGACCTCGCTGCAACGCCGCGAGATCAACCCGCGCAACCCGCGCGCGATTTTTTTCAATGATGACGTGTACATCGGCTACATCCCTAACGCGCCGATGATGGAAGTCTCCGCGGTCGATCCGAAGCTCGGCGGGGTCTTTTACTCGCTCGACCAGGTGCGGCAGGAAAAGCCGGCGTTTGTGCGCAATCAGGACTGCCTCCAGTGCCACGTCTCGGGCCGGACGCTGGGCGTGCCGGGGCATTTCGTGCGCTCGCTCCAGACGGATGGCGGCGGCGAGATCAAGGCCGGCACAGACACGGCGGAGATGAACCATTGCACGCCGCTCGCGGAGCGCTGGGGCGGCTGGTACGTCACCGGCCAGCACGGCGCGCAGACGCACCTCGGCAATCTCGCGGGTGCGTCCGCGTTTGACCGGCACGCGAGTGAGCCGGGCTTTCGCGGCAACCTCGCCGATCTCACGTCACTCCTCGACACGAGCAAGTATCCCGAGCCGCGCAGCGACATCGTCGCGCTGATGGTGCTCGAACATCAGGGACACATGCACAACTACATCACGCGGCTGAGCTACGAGACGCGGATCATGATGGAGACCTATGGGCACATTCGTTACCTCAAAAATCAGGTGAACGCTTTCCTCCGCTACCTGCTCTTCACCGAGGAAGCGCCGCTCAGCGCGCCCGTGAGCGGCGACGCG
>JAYVNN010000426.1:0-3246 GCA_043758435.1 Chthoniobacter sp. | reverse complement strand
GAGAAAATCGCCGCCGCATTGTCGCCGCCGATGCTGAGTGCGCCGGCACCCGCGGTCACACTGCCCGCGCCGCTGAGCGAGCCGATGGTCTCGTTGAAACCGTTCAGATTCAGCACCGCGCCGCCCGCGACTGTGACCGGCGAAGTGTTCGCGATCCGCTCCGCCGCAGCGAGCGTGAGCGTGCCGCCGCTGACCGTCAGCGCGCCGGTGAAGCTGTTCGCGCCGCCGAGCGTGAGCGTGCCCGCGCCGGTTTTGGTGAAGCCGCCCGCGTCGCTGATGACGCCCGAAAAGGTGCCGGATGAATTGTCCGCGCCTGCCGTCAGCGCGCCCGCGCCGAGCGTCACATTGCCCGCGCCCGCGAGCGAGCCGACCGACGTGGCGAAGCCGTTGACATCCAGCACCGCGCCGCTCGCAACCGTCAGCGCGGAGTTCGCGGAGGTCGCGTTCGTCGCACCCGCGCGGAGCGTGCCCACGGCGATATTCGTCGCGCCGGGATAGGTGCTCGCGCCGGCCAGCGTCAGCACACCCGCGCCGCTTTTGGTCAGCCCAAACGCGCCCGACACCGCGCCGAGCGAGAGGTTCGCGGTGGTGGGTGAAAATGTCGCCGCGCCGGTGAGCGTGACCGCGCCAAAATTCAGCGACGCGTTCGTGCCGGTGACGGTCAGCGTCTTTGCGCCGATGGACAGCGCGCCGAGCGAATGCACCACGGCGGCCGTGCCGCTCAGCCGCGCCACGTCGATGGTCGCGTCGCTCGCCACGGACACCGCGCCCGCAAAGGCCGTATCCGCATCCGCGCGCAGCGCGAGCGCGCCGCCGTTGATTTGCAAAGCACCGCCGAGCGCCGTGGCGGCGCGCAGGTCGAGCGTGCCGGCATCGAGTTGGAGCGTGCCGGTGAAAAGCCCGTTGCCGCCGGTGATGACGAGCGTGCCCGCGCCGGTTTTGTGGAGCTGGCTGACGCTGTTGCCGCTGCGCAAAGCGTTGGCCGTGGCGCTGAGCGTGAGCGTCTGGCTGGAGGCGATGTCGAGCGTACCCACGAGGCTCGCGCCAACGGTGAAAACTTTCGCCGCACTGGCCGTGAAGCCGCTGGTCACCTGGAGCGTGCCGCCGTTGAAAGTGACGCCGCTGGCCGCTGTCCCGAGGTTGTTTTCCGCGCTGACGCGGAGCGTTCCCGCGTTGATGAAATTCGACCCCGCGTAGCTGTTTGCGCCGCTTAGAACGAGCACGCCTGCGCCCGCTTTCGCGAGCGAAACGAGGCCGTCATCCGCATCGCCGTAAGTGCCGTTCGCGCCCGCGTTGTTGATGATATTCGACGCGATGGTGAGCGTGCTCACCGTATCCACCGTGACCGCGAGACTGCCTGCCGCGGTGCCGCCTGCGGTCAGCCGGCCGCTGCCGGAAATCGTCGTGGCAATCGTCGTGCTTTTTAGCAGGCCCCCGCTGGCCAGGTTGAGCGTATTGCTGGGCAGCGTGCCGAGATCGACCAGCGCGCGGTCGGTGACGGACAGCCCTTTGTCGGTCGTGGTCCCCGGATGAACGAGCGTGTAAGCGGTGATGAGCGAAGTGCTGGCGAGCAGCGGGAGCTGCGCGGGGTCGTTGACATTGATGCCGTCCGCGCCCGTGTAATAGCCGGTCAGCGCGCGCACGCCGTAGGTGGAGTATTCGGCGAAATCTGTGCCGACCGTGGCCCAGCCGCCGATGAAGCCGGACGCGAGTCCCGTGATGTAAACCTGCGGGCCGGTCGCCGCCGCGCCGAGGATCCCGCCGGTGGCGGTAAAGTTCACCGTCGCGCCCGCGGCGAGCGTGCCGGGCGAGCTGAAGGTGAGCACCGTGCCGTTCGCAGCGGTGCCGTTGTGGATGAGCGTGACGGCGGAGTTGCCGCTGGCGAGCTGGAGCGCGCCGAGCGTTTCGCTCGAGCCCGCGGTGCCGGAGATGAAGCGCAGGGTGCCGCCGTTGAGCGAGACGGTCGCGGCGTTGCCGAGGCGGTTGCCGTTGTTGGTGCCGCCGTTGTCGAGCGTGAGCGTGGAGCCGGTGTCGAGCGTCACGCCCGAGGCGGCGGTCGCGGTGCCCGCGCCCGCCAGCGTGAGCGTGCCCGCCGCGCCGTGCAGTGCGCCGGTGAAGGAACTCGCGCCGGTCAGCGTGAGCGTGCCGGTGCCGTTTTTCGTCACGCCGCCGGAGCCGCTGATGATGCCCGCGAAAGTGGTGCTCGCATTGCTCGCGCCGGCGGTGAGCGTGCCGCTGCCGAGCGTGACATTGCCGCCCGTCGCACCGCCGCCCGCGAGCGAACCGATGGCCGCGCTGCTGCCCGCGAGATCGAGCGCGACGCCCGCGCTGTTGGCGAGCGTGACCGCGGTCGTGGCGGACAGCGCTGCGCCGCCGCTGAGTTGCAGGACGCCGCCATTGACCGCGGTCGCGCCGGCGAAGGAATTCACCCCCGCGAGCGTGAGCGTGCCGGCCCCGCTTTTTGCCAGGCCGCCGCTGCCGCTGAGCGCGCCCGCGTAGGTCGTGCTCGTGTTGTTGGCGCCGACGGTGAGTGTGCCGCTACCGAGGGTGACGTTGCCGCCGCTCGCCCCGCCGCCCGCGAGCGAGCCGATGGTTTCGCTGCTGCCCGCGAGATCGAGCACCGCGCCGCTGACATTCGCCAAAGTGAGGGCCGAGGCATCGGGCAGCGCCGCGCCGCCGCTGAGGCGCAGCGTGCCGGCGCTGATCGTGGTCGCGCCGCTGAAGCTGTTCGCGGCGGAGAGCACGAGGATGCCGCTGCCGGCTTTGGTGAAGCTGCCGGTGCCCGAGAGGAGCGCGGTGAGATTGAGGTCCGAGGTCGCGCCGCCCGCGTTCACGGTGAAAGTGCGGGCACCGCTGAGCGCAAGATTTCCCGTGACCGCCGCCGCCGTGCCGCCGCTCGAAGTGACCGTGGCATCGCCCGCCAGCGTGAGCACGCCGCTGCCCGTCTGCACGGTGCCCGCGGTGAGATTCAGTCCGCCCGCGGTCGTGGAAATCGCGCCGAGATCGACGAGGCCCGTGCCGCTCGCGCCGAGCACCGTGACGCTCGAAATCGCGCCCGCCGCACCGATGACCAGCCTCCCCGCGTTCGCGGTGAGGAAGCCCGGCGCGCTCATCGTGCCGGTGAGCGTGAGCGTGCCCGTGCCGTTTTTCACCAGCCCGCCCGCGCCGGTCAGCGTGCCGCCATAAGTCCACGAGCTGTTGCCGCCACCGACCGTCAGCGTGCCGCCGCCGAACGCGACGGAGCCC
>JAYVNN010000425.1:0-10064 GCA_043758435.1 Chthoniobacter sp. | reverse complement strand
TTGCACATTCGCGGCCTTGACCATGGCGTCACTGGCTTCCACCAGGCCCACGTAGCCGCGAGTTTCGATTAGTCCGATTGCTTCGCTCATTTAGTTTTGTTGTTGGTTTGTTGGGTTGAAAAGCGCCGCGGGTGTTGCGGCTGGTTAGGTTTTGAAAAGTTCGACCTTGGTGGCTCGTTCGAGGTCGCAGGCATTGGCTTCGTCGGTGTCCATGTGGACCTCCAGTTTGAAGCTCGGATCGACGCGCACGATCAGGTCATCGAAGCGGGTGTTGCAGTAAGGTGAGGTCACTTTGAGCGTGATGCGGTCTAGATGCTTGACGCTGTAAAACTTCGCGTCAGCCGGCGACATGTGGACGTGGCGCGCGGCGCGGATGATGCCGTCTTTCATTTCGAGCATCCCTTTCGGCCCCATCACGTAGCCGCCGGGCGTTCCGGAAATGTCGCCCGACATGCGCACGGGGATGTCCATGCCGAGTTGAATGGAGTCGGTTATCGCGAGTTCGATCTGGGTGAGGTTCCGGCACGGGCCGAGGATGCGCAGGCTGGGGATCACCCGCCGCCGCGGGCCGATGAGCGTGACGGTCTGCTCGGACGCAAACTGCCCTTCCTGATACAGCCACTTGTGAACCGTGAGCTTCGCGCCCGCGCCAAAGAGCACTTCCAGGTTTGGGGGGGAAATGTGCATGTGCCGGGCGGAGCTGTTCACCACGAGTGTCGGGGCGGATGCCGCGGGCGCAGTCTGCCCGAGTTGCCGGAAAAGCGTGGAGCGCACGAGCGCTTCTACGGTGGGGCGGCTGGGGGTCTGGGTGAAACTCATCGGGCGGTCGGAAGATTTTATGACTGAAAACGATCATATAAGCCGGCAACCTTTGGTCAATGAAAAATTTCATTTTTCTTAAGACCGACATCAATCATAAGAAATGAACCGGCAGACCGGCCCGATCTGGGGCGTCCGCGGGTTCACGGGACTCTGGGGCAACCGCCCTGACGGCGGCCTTGGCGGTCGCCTGGGTGCGTCGGTTTTCATCGAGGTCGATCCCCGCGCGAACGAGTTTTTCATTCGGAACGTCGGTCAGGAGCACGTCCACCTGCGCCCATGGGAGCAGGAAGTATGGGGCCTTCCGTTTCAGTTTCGAGCCGTCTAGGCAAAAAACACTCCGCGCGGCCCGGCGGAGCACCACCTTTTGCTGCTCGACGATGGCCGCCTGCGAATTCCAAAGTCCCTCGGCGTCCATGCCCTCTGCGGAAAGAAACGCGAGGTCGAAGTACCAAAATTCGAGGCTTTTCTGCGCTGTCTCGCCAAGGAGAGTGGATTGGAGATGGAGGAGTTGACCAGCGAGTTGGAAGACCTGCACGCCGGCAATGGAGGCGAGCATTTCCCCGACGGGGAGGTTCGAAGTGACGATGGTCACGGGCGTGACCGGGTGATCGCGGAAAGCCTCGGCCAAGGCGAAGATTGTGGTGCCCGAATCGAAGAAATAAACCCGGTTTGGTTCGAGGAAAGCGAGCGCCGCCCTGGCAATTTTCGCCTTGGCCTTGGATCCGTCGCTTTGCCTTTCCCGGAATGACGGAAACCGGTCATTAAACTCATGGAGCGCTCCGCCGTAGGTGCGGGTGATCTTTTTCTCCCCGACCAAAGCGGCAAGGTCGCGCCGGGCCGTGGCCTCGGAGACGCCGAGACGGCGGCAAAGCTCCTGCACCGGGAGGTAGCGGTGTTGTTCGAGCAGTTGGGCCAGCCGCTCACGGCGGGCCAGAACCACATGCATGGGGACTTTCACGCGGCCACCGTGCCGCTTTTATGAGCGAAGTCAATTATATCCATTCACCGGACATCTGGCCTCCCGGCAACGCCACCCTGTCATCTGAGAACAGCATAAGTTTTGCCGTAACCTCATGATTCTTCTGTCGCGCGAAATAAAGAATGACATTCCGTTTGCCACACGAAAATCGCGGGCTACTTTCGCGAAATTCCTCTCCCCCGCGGAACATTTCTGGCTCCAAAAAGTCGTGTGACCCGTCTTGTTCCCAACCTCCGAAACAACATGAGCAATAACCGCTTCTCCATTCCCCGCTGGATGCGCCGCCCGCATCTGCTTTCCGCATCGCTCCTCGCCTTGGCCATGCTCGCGCCAGGGTCGGCTCAGGCCCAAATCGATGCCAATATCAATAAGTCGGTCTGGAAACAGAAATTTAACGTGCTCGATGCGCAGATGAATGAGCAGGCTCCTTACGCGGGCTGGCTCGCGAAGGATGACGATGGCGACGGCGTGACCAATGGCGACGAACTCGCCGCGGGAACGAATCCCTTTGTCAAAGGCGCGGGGGATGTCCACTTCAAGCTCACGACCCTCGCGGCCAATCCGACCCAGATGCTGCTCACTTTCCCGACTGTGGGCGGAAAGGTTTACCAAGCGGAAAGCAAGGCCACCCTCACAGATGCCTCATGGGCAACAGGCGCGCTGCCCAGTGTAGTCGGCGATGGCACCCCCAAGACGCTGACGGTGCCCAAAAGCACCGGCGCTTTTTTCCATGTGAAAGTGCTCGACCAGTCCAGCCAGGGCGACGGGGTCAGCGACTGGGCCAAGCAGATTCTCGGATTTGGCATGGGATCGCCCATTACGGCGCAGTCGGGTTACACCAGTTCCACACTTTCGAGCGTGCTGACCACGCAGCAGAACCTCGTCACCATCGCCGCCACCGATCCTACCACCACGGCTCCGGCGGACGGCTCGACCCCGGCTACGGACTTGGGAACCATCACCGTCAGCCGTGGCGGCTATTATCTTTTCAGCACGATCACGGTGCCTTTGTCTGTCCTGACAGTTGCGGGGAAAACGGCGCAACCCGGAGTGGATTATCTGGCCCTCCCCAGTGCTGTCATTTTCCCGGCAGGGGTAAAGTCAGTTGAGTTAAAAGTCACACCGCTTTACAATGCGAGCCTCAAGACCACCAGGGCGGTGATCGTGTCCCTTGGTTCGGGTGGCGGCTATACCGTGGGCAGTCCGAGCCAGACGGTCGTCACGATCTACCCATCGCAGACACCCGGCGGCACAGGGCTTACGGGTGTGTACACTTCAGGCTCCAACACGACTTACGCAAACAGCGCCAATTTCAACACGACCACCGCCTCCGGTTTTACCCGCGTCGATCCCACCATTGACTTTGTCTTTTCCTCCACCAACACCGGCGTCGCGGCGAATACCGGCGGAACAGCCATCAATGCCGTCGCCCCAGTCGGAGCGCTCGCCACATCTGCCACTTCCCCCTACACGGTGCGCTGGAAAGGCCAGATCCAGCCGCAATACAGCCAGACTTACTACTTTGACATCCTCAGCAATGACGGTGCTAAGCTGTTCATCAACGGGCAGACCGTTATCGACAATTGGATTCCGCAAGGGACCGTGGATCAAGTGGGATCAATCGACCTGCAGGGCGGTGTCCTCTATGACATTCAGATCGACTATCTGCGCTCCAGCGGCCCGTCTGAAGCTCATCTTTATTGGTACAGTGCAGATCAGGTGAAGCAAATCGTGCCGCAAAGCCGCCTCTACCCGGCGGTGACCGGCGTGGCGGGAGCGACCCCACCCGCCATCACGAGCGCCTCCTCGGTCGTGGGTTTTGCCAATCATCTTTACAGCACCACCGCGGCCGTACCGCCCCTCATCACCGTCACCGCGAGCAATGGCCCGAACACCTTTGCCCTGACTACCGGCAGCGCCCCGCTACCGAGCGGACTGGCTTTGAACGCCAGCACCGGCGCAATCACCGGCACCCCGACGGTCGCCGGGAGTTACTCCGTCTCGGTGCAGGCCACCAACACCGCCGGAACCGGCAGTGCCGGACTGAACATCCTGGTCAGCAACTCGACGGGAACCATCACCAGGGAAATCTGGACGGGGCTGGCGGGCCGCAGCGTTTCTGACATTCCGGCGACCACGAATCCTACTAGCACCGACACGTCCCTGACCTCATTGGAAGATAGCGTGACGCAGACCGGCGGAGGCACCAGCACCGGCGAGCGCCTGCGCGGCTACATCACGGTGCCCACGACGGGAAACTATTATTTTTACCTCGCCGCCAACGGCGACCCGGCGGCGACTGGCAACGTGGCGGAGCTATGGATTTCGATCAACAGCGAGGCCGTCAACAAAGTCCGGCGCTGCCTGACCGCCGGACCCAATGGAACCACCACGCAAAACTACCTGGCCCAGACGAGCCAGAAATCCGGCTGGCTGTCCTTGACCGGCGGCCAAAAATATTACTTCGAGGTGCTGCATAACTTAGGCTCTGCTCCAGCGTCCGCGGGCAACCTCGCTGTTGGCTGGTTCTTGGATCCGACGGGCAGCACTACTGTGAATGCCGGCAACGTCGCCACCTTGGTCTCCGTGACCCCCGGCTATGTCCTCTCTCCGTGGGATAACCCGGCCACGACGGCGGCCACCGGATCACTTTATGTCACCGACCTTTCGGCGCTTCCCGGTGTCGCGTCATCCGCCACGGGCTCGGCCTATCTGCGGCTCACAGGCTCCACGGCTATCGTGCATTATGCCACTCCCTCCGGTCTCAGTTCCGCGGTCACGAGGCGGGGGATTTACTCGGGCAGCCTGGCTTCGCCTACGCTCCTGTTCGACCTCGATGCGCAGGATAAGTTTTACCCCGGCGCAAAGACCAACGATGCGGGCTACACATGGAGCGGCATCTCAGGCCCGGCCCTGGCCAGCCTGACCGCCGGCACGGCTTACGTCCTCGTCAAGACCGTGGCCTACCCCAACGGCGAAGTTTACGGCACTCTCGGACTAACCATCGGCTCGCAAATCGCCCCGGTGGCTCCCAGCTATCCGGCTTGGTCGGACAATCACGCCACCAGCGACGCGGATAACTCTCGCTTTCTGACCCAGGCGACGTTCGGCCCGAGTCCCACCGACATGGCCAGTGTCAAATCCACCGGTTACAATGCCTGGATCACCACCCAGCTTGGCATCGCCGCATCGCATCACACCCCATACGTCCTGGCCAACCTCAGCTCCGACCCGACGCAGCCTTATCCCAGCGACCGGGCCTTCAACTCATGGTGGCAGCAATCGGTCACCGCGCCGGATCAGTTGCGGCAAAGGCTCGCGTTTGCCTTGAGTGAAATCATGGTCGTTTCGGACGCCGGTCCCTTAAACAATGAAGCACGCTATCTGTCTCCCTACTACGACACGCTGCTGGATAACTGCTTCGGTAACTTCCGCACCCTGCTCAAAACCGCCTCGCTGACTCCGGCGATGGGGGTGTATCTGGACATGCGGGCCAATGACAAAGGAAACTTCGCCACCGGCCTGCATCCCAATGAAAACTACGCCCGTGAGATCATGCAGCTTTTCTCCCTCGGTCTCTACCGCCTGTGGCCCGATGGCACGCTTGTGCTCGATTCCGCCGGCAATCCCGTGCCGACCTACGACCAGTATGTCATTACCGGATTCGCCCGTGTGCTGACCGGCTGGAACTGGGGCCAAAACCTTCAAGGCAATGGCCGCCTGCCCGCGAACTTCGGCCCTTCCACCAATTTCTTCGCCCCGATGACCCTCGTGCCCACCCATCACGAGTTGGGGAGTAAGATCGGCCTGGACAACGTCATACTACCCGCGGCCAACGCCGCGATTGCACCCGCCTCGGTCGCCTACACGCCGATCACCACGCCCACCGTCGGCTCCCAGGCCGACCCGAGTAACTCAGGCGCACTGCCGCCGAACAATCTTTTCGACAATTACTGCACGCAGGACTTGGAGGCGCTGCTCGATCAGATCATGAACAGCTCCACCGTCCCGCCGTTCATCTGCCGCCAGCTCATCCAGCGGCTCGTCACGAGCAATCCCCAGCCGGCCTATGTGCAAAGGGTCGTGCGCGCCTTCAATGGCGAGCAGTTCGTGGATGCGCAGGGACAACCCATCGCCGGCAACGGAGTCCGGGGTGACATGCAGCAGGTCATCCGGGCCATCCTGCTCGACTATGAGGCGCGCAGCAGCACGGCGAAAAGCGCAATCACCTTTGGCAAGCAGCGCGAACCCGTGCTCCGCATCACCGCACCGGCACGATCCTTCCCGGCGAATTCCTTCAATGGCACCTACCGGGAACTGGGCTTGCAGACAATTCTTATCACCACACCCGCGGCCCACCGGCTCAGCACCAGCGATACTATCTACCTCGACAATATCGTGGATGCGGGAGCCTCCACCACGAACCTGCCCACTGCACAGTCTTATTCGGTCAGCAATGCGACGCCCACCTACACTCACACCACGCCCACCCAGGCCTACGCCAATGTCGGTAGCACCGTGACAATCACCGCGGCAGGCTATGTGGCGGGCAACAGCGTTTACGTAAAATTCAGCACCGGCGGGCTCGCCGGCGCGTCGTTGGATGCGTTATATCCCATCACCTCAGCCACCGCGACAAACTTCACCATCACCTTGGGATCGGTCCCGGCGGACACCTCGGGAAACTGCCAGATTCCCAACACCACGATCACCGCGCCCGGCTATCAGTTGGGCGACACCGTAGCCTTGCAATTCACGTCCGGAACACTGGGCTCGAACGCGCCATTCAATACCGTGCAAAACTACACGGTCACCGGTGCGACGGCGACCAACTTCACGGTCAGCATTGGCAACACGACCTTTGGCAGCACCTCGGGCAACACACTGACCCCCAATAATTTCACGGTGAACGCAGGCTCCATTTCCACCCCTGCCTACAACAGCGCCGGCAGCACCGTGACCATCACCGCCTCCGGCTATGTCGCGGGTCAGCAGCTTTATGTCCAGTTCACCACTGGTGGGCTGTCCGGTGCCGGATTCAACAGTGTCTATACCATCACCACGGCCACCGCCACCAACTTCACCATCACCCTCGCTTCATCCCCGGCCAATGCGAGCGGGACCGGCTTCATTCCCCGAACCACCGGCGGCTATAGTGTCTCGACCGTTTCGACTACTTCGACCATCAACGTAGCCACGTCTGGCAATCACAATTTGAACGCCGGCGATCAGGTTCAGCTCGACTTCACGGTCTTTAACAGTCCCACCCCGGCGGTGGATGGCGTTTACACGGTCGTGAGCATCGTGGACTCGGATCACTTCACGGTAACCACCTCCCCGGCGATCTCCAATGGCTCCCAAGGCAACGCAGTCAATGTTTATCCCTTGGTGGCTGCGCCGCTCGCGCGCAATGGCACGCTGACGGTCGGACTGAGCACTTGGAATGTCGGCTCCAGTTCGGCGACCGACGACCTCAGCCAGTCGCCGCTGAACGCCCCTTCGGTCTTCAACTTCTTCTATCCCGACTATCAATTCCCGGGGACGCTAGCCATGGCCGGGCTCACGACCCCGGAGTTCCAGCTCTCCAATGACACCGGAACAATGGGCATGACCAACACCGCCTCACGGGGGATCGTCAACGCCGGCAATGCCAACGGCTTTGGCAGCTTTCGCGCCGGCAGCGGGGCCATCGCCATGGATTTGGGCCCCTACATGACTCCGGCTCAGACGAATAGCGCCGCGGCGATTACCACTCTGGTTGATACGATGAACACCATCCTGACCGGAGGCAATATGCTGGCCTCGACGAAAAGCAGCATCGTGAGCTTTGTGGCCAATACGACCAACTTCCCGCTCTCAGCAACCCCGACCAACTCCCAAATGAGAGACCGGGTGCGAACCATCGTGCAGCTGATTGTAGTCTCGCCCGAATTCGCCATTCAAAAATAACGCCCCATGAACCCTGAATCCTACTTAGCACTCAAAAGCCGCCGAGCCTTTATCCGCCAGGCCGCGTGCGCGGCAGTCGGCACCGCGGCTCTGAGCAATACGCTGCGCGACCTGCGTTTCATCAACTCCGCCATCGCCCAGTCGAGCGTCACCGGCTACAAGGCGCTGGTCTGCGTCTTTTTGAACGGTGGCAACGACGGGAACAACCTCATCATTCCGACCAACCCGTCCGAGTGGGCGAATTATGCAACGGTCAGGACGCCGGTGCTCACCATCCCCAACGCCGTGAATGGCAATCCCGCGACAACCCAGGCGCTGACCTCCATGAACGGACAGGCCGGATTTCCGGCGGCGGACGGACACACCTATGGGTTTCACCCGGCGCTGATCGAACTGGCGAATATGTTCAACCAGACCAATACGCCGCCCTACAATGCGGCGAAGGTGGCGGCTATGCTGAATGTAGGCACGCTCAGCTATCCGCTCACCAAGGCGCAGTATAACTCCGGCTCCGTGCCGAAACCGCCCCAGCTTTTCTCCCATAGCGATCAGCAGATCCAGTGGCAGACCTCGATCCCGGACAAACCTCCCGTCAGCGGCTGGGGTGGTCGCGTAGCCGATCTCCTGACTACGCCCGTGGATGTAAACGCGGGCGGGCAGATTTCCATGGCGATCACGCTGGCCGGTTCGAATAAGTTTGAGGTGGGCGATCAAAATGCCGCCGCCCAGTATTCTGTGACGACCAGCGGCGCCGTGGCCATCTCAAGCAGCCTAACCAACGCGCCTTCGCGCCTGCCCACGCTGCAAAGCATTCTGAATACCGACAAGGCTCTTCCCGACCTGCAAATTGGTGCCTATGGCAAAGTGCTCGATCACGCGATTGCCGAGTCGGGCCTGGTCGCCACGGCACTGGCCGTGAATGCCAGCGCTCCGTGGCTGACTTACTTTCCGAACAACGTGACCACCCCCAATGGCGGATCGACCTTTGGCTCCAGCCTGATGAGTCAGATGAAAATGGTCGCCCGCCTGATTGATGCAGGGAAGCGGAACTATATTGCCGGCGGCCTCCCGGGTACCGGCTTTGGCATGAAGCGACAGATTTTCTTTGTCCAAGTGGGCGGCTATGACACCCATACCAGCCAGACGAATAACGCCGGCTCAACGGTCACCAATGACGCCGCCGTGGTTCTCGGGCAGCAAGCCAATCTGTTTGCGGAACTCAGTCAGTCGCTCAATGCCCTGATGAAAGCGATGACCGACCTGGGCATGGCCAACGAAGTCACCGCCTTCACGGTCAGCGATTTCGCCCGCACTTTCCCTTCTAACGGGCTGGGCAGCGACCACGGCTGGGGCGGCCATCAGATCGTGGTCGGCGGTGCTGTCAAAGGCGGCGCGACTTATGGGAAGCTGCCGGCTCTCACGGTCAATGGACCCGATGACACAGGGACCGGGCGCTGGATTCCCACGATGGCCGTCGATCAGTATGCGGCGGAACTCGCGAGCTGGTTTGGCGTGGATAACGCGAACCTTTCGACGATCTTCCCCAATCTGGGTCGCTTCGGACGGATGAGTGTTCCGTTCCTGTAAGACAGCGCGGCTATTCGTTGGAAATGCAGCTTCCGCTCCCGCTCTCGTCGGCGCTATGACACTGCGTTCACGGATTGTCATCGCACTGGCCTTGGTGACCGTGGCTGTGGTCATCTTTTCATTTCAGCAGTCGCGGCAAAACCCGTCGCCGCCGGCGAATCCCGCCGCCGTTTCCAGCGATCAGCCCGGACGCCCGCACACTGAAGACAACATAGGGGCAGGAGCCAGCCCATCTCCACCCATCCAGCCTATGGCCCCGGCCAATGCGCCGGCGGGAATGCCCGCCAGTTCTCCGGAAACAAAGGCCAGTCCTTTACCAGCCACCACGCCAATCGTTGTCGGCGACAGGACATTTGTCCCCAAGCTGCCCCCGCCGCAATCCGAGCCGCAGGCAGCTGTCGAATTGGATAAAGTGCGGCTGATGCTGCGTGACTACCGCACCCTTTACCATGAGAACCCGGTCGGAACGAACGCGGAGATCATGAAAGCCGTCATGGGTGGAAACCCCAAACAGGCCCAGCTCGGTCCGCCGGAAGGACAAAGTCTAAGTGCCAGCGGTGAGCTTTTGGACCGCTGGGGAACGCCTTACTTTTTCCACCAGCTCTCCAGCAACCTCATGGAAATAAGGTCTGCCGGGCCGGATAAAACCCTGTGGACATCGGATGACATCGTGACCAAATAACCCCGCCCGTCACATTCGCCGCCGCCAACCCAAGCCAAGCAAACC
>JAYVNN010000424.1:0-10067 GCA_043758435.1 Chthoniobacter sp. | reverse complement strand
GTGCGGACAGCGGTTTGAGAAAAGCCCCGCTCGCCGAAAAGCCGCACACGATCACCACCGGTCGCGCGCATCCTTTCAGCCACTCCGCGATTTCCGACGCCGCGACATCGTCCCCGCGCAAATTGAATTTCCCCTCGCGCCCGTCAAACGTCCCGTGCCCCAGCAGCACCAGCCACAGCGGCTCCGCGCCCGTCTTCGCCTCCGCCACCACCGCCGCACGCAACTTTGTCAGCACGAACTTTTCGTCCGCACCCGCGCCGATGGTCTGCACCCGCGCCTTCCCCGCCGCCGCCGCCTGCCGCCACTGCGCCGCCCATTTCGCAAAATCACCCGCATACGCCTCCTCACCGCTCGCGCCGACGGCGATGATGACGGACTGATCCGCCCGTGCTGAGAAGACGAGAACGATGAGCAACGCCCAACGTCCAAGGCAGCAAAGCGCGTGCATCTGAACACTTCGGCGTTGGGCGTTGGGCGTTGGGCGTTGGACGTTCACGCGAGTCCTTTCCAACGCCGCAATCCCCACTCACCGACTAGGCATGCGAGCGCGAACAGCATCATCCACGGCGTATGCCACAGCGGGCGCGTCCACGTCTCCGTCACTGGAGCACGCTCCGTCGGCAGTCGGCGGGCGAAAGCCGCGAGATCCTCCGGCGCGAGCACCTCGCCCCCAGTCTGTCGCGCGAGCTGCTCCATGAGCGCGCGGTTCGGTTTCAAATCGCGAAATTCCGCGGCGGCGAGATCGCTTGTCCAGCCCGTCGCGGCGGTGCCGGCGACCGCGCCCGCGTCATTGCGCACCGCGGCCTCCACGCGATAGCCGCCGTTTTCGCGCGGGATGTAAGTCGTCTCGTACAGCCCCGGCTCGCTGGGCGACGATTCAGCGGTGAGCACGAGCGGCGGTGCGTCGGCCACGCCATTACGCGTGACCGTCAGCGCGACCGTGCCGTTTTCGAGCGGCTGAAATTTCGCGTCCCGCGCCCGCACTTGCAGCCGCACGCTCACACCATCCGGCTGCGGCTCGCTGCGCACCTCGATGGGTTCCGGCACATCCGCCACCATCCACCGCACCATCTGCCGCCACGCTTTCATCAGGTCTTTTTGCCGAGCCTCATCGCCCAGCCCCGACTGCCACAGATCGCCGACGAGCAGCGCCGCCGTGCGCCCACGGCCAAAGCGCTGTGTGACCAGCGCCGGATACTCGTGCGTCCCGTCCGTCACCGTCGCCACGACCGTGGCCGCGGGCTTCTTCTCGCCTGTGCGATTGAGCACATCGAACCCCGGCTGCTCGCCCAGCCGCGTCCGTTCATCCGCCTCGTTCGCCCGCAGCCGCGCCCACGGCTCCAGCCAGCCCTCGCGCGAGAGCAGGAGCCGCCAGGCACCCGGCTCGACCTTCGGATCCGCGCCATCCGCTCCGCGCAAATAAATGGGCAGCATCTCGCCAATCGCCGTTCGCGCATACCGCCCTTCGCGAAACGATTCCGCGCCGCCGAGCGCGAGCAATCCGCCGCCGCGTTCGCTGACAAAGCGTTGCAGCAGGCTCATCTGCTCCGCGGTGAAAAACTCCGCCTCCGTGTCGTCGAGGATCACCGAGCGATATTTGAACAGCTCCTCCGCGGTCTTCGGAAAGCTGCGCGGCGGTTCCGACTGATCCGTCCCGCCGATTGACCGGAAAACCGGCTGGTCGTAACGCTCGACGTTCTCTTTCGACTGATCCCCGAAGCCACGGAAAAGTGGATTGCTCTCCTCGCCCGCGCGTCCGCGGAAAGAAAATTTCGGCTCACGATTGGCGATGCGGATCAGCCCGAAGAGTTCCGTCTGGTCGTCGCCCTCGAGCGCGCGGTGCAGGAATTTGAATTCCCAATTTGGCCGCCCGCTCACGTAGAGCACGCGATGCGGCCCCGCGCCGCGATCCACGACCACCACAGTCTCGTTGTTCGCCAGCGTCGCCTCCGCCGCACCCGTGGTTTTCGGCGCGACCGTGAGGCGGTAGAAAAGCACGCCGGTCTGCACGGGGCGAAATTGAAAGCGGCAGGTCAGTTTGCCGCCTTCGCGCGGGACGGTCTGCGTCAGCTCGGCGATGGGCTGCACTTCTTTTCCCGCGTCGATTGGCAGGAGGCGCGCGACGATTTCCTCGCCCGCAAATCCGGTCGCGGCGACCTCCGCCTGCACCGTCACGGGCGCATCCTCAAACGAAGTCTGCGTCACCGCCGTGCTCGTCACCGCGAGGTCGCGCGCCGGGCCGTCGTGCCCGATGACGACGGGGTAGATCGGCGGCAGACCTTGCAGCGCCAAGGCTTCGCTGGGATCGGTGGCGATGCCATCGGTCAGCAGGATGATGCCTGCGAGCGGCTGCCCGCGGTAGCGCTCGGCGAGCTGCGCGAGCGTGTGGCCGAGCGCGGTGGTGCGTCCGTCGAAGGCGAGTTCGTGGAAATCCTGCGTCGGCTGGAGGCGCGCATCGGCGAGGTAAAGGCGGGTGTCGAAGCTCTGCGAAAGCGGCGTGCGCCAGTCGCTCCGCGCCCCGGCGACGACGCTGCGCAGCGTCTCCCCGCGCGACTCGCTCGCGCCCGCATCGTGCAGCGTCATGCTCTGTGAATTGTCGGCGACGACCGCCAGCACATTCGCGCCCGGCTTGGCCCGCTGGCCGGAAAGCGTCGGTTCCAGCAGGCACGCGAGCAGTGCGGCGAGACCGGACATTTTCAAAACCGCACACGCCAGCCGCAGCGGCGTGCGCGCCGGGGCGCGGAGATAGGACCACGCGACAAACGCGAGCGCCGCGCCGAGGGCGATGACGGCGGGCCAGAGCCAGTCCCGACCCGCGAGGAAGAGCGTGGCGAGGCTCATGCGCGTGTGGCTCTGCGCGAGCCATCCCTACCAATGTCATCCTGAGCGGAGCGGAGGCGGAAAGATGGGCGGAGCGGAGTCGAAGGACCTCTGACTTCTGCGGGCGGAGGCGGAGCGGAGCGCTCTCCCGCCGGCCGCCTCCGCCCACGAATAGTTAGAGGTTCTTCGACTGCGTTCCCGCCCGCCTGCGCCCGCCGGGAACTCCGCTCAGAATGACAGGTTGGAAAAGCCGTGCCCCTCATTCCTTGCTCCGCCCCAGCTCTTCGTAGTAACGCCGCACGCGCTCGGCATATTTCGTCGGCACGGGGTCGCGGTCGATGGGCACGAGGCTTTCCTTCGATTCGCGGCGCGCGAGTTCTTCGGTCAGGCGGTTGCGCAACTCGGCGAGCGGGGTGCTGATCTTCGTGTTCACCAAGTCCCAATTCGGTTTCAAGCTGTGCCTTTTAAAATCCGCGCGCACGCCCTGCGCGGTCTCGCGGATGCGCGCGACTTCGGTGCGGAGTGCCGGCGAATCGACCATCTCTTCGACGTTGCGCAGGCGGTCGGACCATTCGGCAAAATTGTCGCCGGTGAGCGGCCCGGCTTGTTCGCCTTCGGTGCCACCGCCCGTCGCGCCGCCGCCACCTTCGCTGCTGCTGCGGATGCCGCCGCGCTGCCGCGGCAGCGTCGTGGAAAGACTCGGACGCTCGCCGGGGCGGCCCGTGGGATTGGTGTTTTGCGCCGTCGGGTTGGCCTGCGCACCGCCGCTGTCGGAGCCCTGCGCCATCTGCCCGCTTTGCCCTTGTCCTTGAGCTTGTCCTTGCCCCTGTCCTTCACCCTTGCCCTGACCCTCGCCTTTGCCTTGTGAGTCACCCGGTTTCGCCCCGTCGCGCGGTGCTGCGGATTTGCCGTCGCCTTTCTCTCCGTTTGGCTGCGGAGCGCCGGGGAGCGCGGGCGTCCCGCCTGCCGGTCCCGGCGTCTCGCCGGGACGAACTTCCCGCGACCTCGCTTCGCCATTCGCGACCTCACCTTTGGCCGCGTCGCCGGAAGTTCGCGATGGCGGGACGCCCTCGCCAGCACGCGGGACGCGCGCGCTCCCCGGATTTTCCGCGCCCGCGTTTTGTGCCAAATCGGGACGTGCCTGCGCGACTTCGCGGTTGAGTTGCTCGGTCAATTTGTCGAGTTCCGCGCGGGCTTGGCGGAGCGCTTCGGCTTCGTCGCCGAGCACGCTCCCGGCGGCGCGCTCGACGCCGGTCTTGAGGTCCTCGATTTCCTGCCGCGCCTTTTCCTCAAACTTCCGCGCGGTCTTCGTGTCACCGCGTTCCGCGAGTTTATGCGTCTTGTCGAGCGTGTCGCCGGTGCCGGCTTGCGCGGTTTTGCGGAGCGTGTCGTAAAGCTCCTTGGCGAGCAGCGGCTCGGCGGCTTCGGCCTGCTGGCTGACGCGCTGCATTTGCTCGGTGAGTTTGCCGAGATCGCCCTGCTGTTTGGTGAATTTCTCCGCGAGCTTTTCGCGCTCGCCGGAGCCGTCGAGCGTCGGGCGCTCGGCCTGTGCGGGCTTGGCCTGGAGTTTGTCGGCGATCTCCTGCTGGCGCTCGGCGAGCGCGCGGGCGTCGGCGCGCATGTCGCGCATCTCGTCCTTGAACTGCCCGCTCGTCTTTTTCCGAAACTCATCGCGCATCGCCTCCAGATCCTTCGCCGCGCGCGTGCCGCTGGCGAGCGCCTGCGAGGGTGCGCCCTGCTGCATCGCTTGCGCGGCCTGCTGCGCCTCGGCGCGCGTTTTGTCGAGCTGCGCGCGCTGGTCGGCGAGCTGCGCTTGCTGCGCCGACTGCTCCATCTTCTGCCGCGCCTCATCAAGGTCGGCCACGAGCTGCTGCTCCTCCTCGCGCAAGCGCGCAAGCTGGCGGCGCACTTCTTCCTTCTGCGGTTCGGTCTTCGCCTCCTGGAGCGCCGTCTGGAGTTCCTTCACCCGCTCGTTGATGTCGCCCTGCCGTTGCGCGAGTTCCTTCAGCCGGTTCAAAATGGCGAGCTGTTCGCGCTGCCCCTCGGCCTGCTGTGGCGCGGCTGCGCTCTTGGCTTCGTAACGCTTTTCCTCGTCCTTCATTTCCATCTCATCGAGCTGCTGCTGCTGCTTGCCGCCTTTGCCCTGACCCTTGCCCTTTTGATTCTTAGTCACGCGGAACTCATGGGCCGCGAGCTTGAGCAGCGCGCTGTAGGCGGCCTGTTCGGCGGCGAGCGCGTCGGGCAGCGGCGCGGTGGTTTCGGCAGCTTTGGCCAAATGGTCGTGCGCGGTTTGCATGGCCTGCGCCGCGGCCTCCACGAGCGCCTTCGCCTTCGCGTCATCGGCCTTTTCGGCCAGCGCCTTGGCCTGCTCCAGCGCCTTCGCCTGCGAGTCGAGAATCACCGGTTCGTCTTTGCGATACTTCTCGCTCGGCCCATCCGCGCCGGGCTTCGCCTGCTCGGCGCGCTGGAGATTCCACGTCGCGCTGACGATCTGCTTTTGCAACTCGGCCAGCTTCGTCTCCTCCTCGCCCGCACCGCCCGCGCCGCCGTCTGCTCCACCTGCGCCGCCGGCTCCGTCACTGGGCCGGAAGATTTCCTCGAAAGGCCGCACTTCAGCGAAAAACATGTCGGTCGCGGTGCGTCGCGGCTGGCCGGCGGGGCCGGTATCCTCGGCCCACAGAAACCACGAGACGAGGTCGTCCGGCTGCACGCCGAGTTCTTCGAGTTTGAGCAGATGTGCGACTTCCCGCCGCTCATCGGCGCGCGTGTCTTTCCCCAACTCGATGTCCTGCGCGGCGCGTCCGGCCACGTTCACGGTGATGCCGTAGCGCGCGAGTCCGAAGTCGTCCCACGCCTGCGCGCGAAACGCGACTTCCTCGATCGGCGACACCCGATGATCGCCTTTCGGCGTCTGAAATTTCAGCTCGGGCCGCCGGTTCGGCAGCGCCTCGACGACAAACTGCGCGGGCACTTTGTTCGCACGCCCATCCTCGTCTTCGAGCTTCAGCTCGTAGCTCGCGCTCGCCTTTAGCGGAAAGTCGCGCAGCTCGGCGAGCGGCTTGCCAGCTTGCACCGCGAGCGGCAGGCGCGTGCCGTCCTTCGCCACGAGCGTCGCGGATTTGACCGGCTTGTTGAGCTGAAAAGCCACGTCGATCTTCGTGCCCTCGACGGCGCTGACGCGGCGCGTCTCCGGCACCGCCTTGTCCTCGAGCTTCGTGTATTCGGGAAAATGCAGCGTGGCATCCGCGCGGTCGAGCCGCGGGTGCTCGAAGACCTTCACCGCGAAATCACGCGTCGCGGCGCCCGCGTATTCGATGCGGTAGGTGAGATCTCCCAGCACCTCCGGCAGCCCGCCGCCGAAGACCGGATCGTCCAGATTCTTCACGAGCGGCATGCGCTGTTCGGGCTCGTTCTTCGGCTGGAGCACGAGCGTCGCCGCACCGGGCACGTCGCGGTTGAACTTCGCCAGCACCACGAGGCCGGAGCCGCGTTCGAGCGAGATGTCGCCGGGTGTGACATCGACGGCTTGTGTCGCAGACCGTTTGGGCTCGCGCGATTTTTCGATCGGGAAAGAAAGGAAGACCGCGATCATCACCACGATAGACAACACATGAGCCGAGACGGCGCACGCGAAACGCCATCGGGGAACCACGTCGAGCCAGCGTTGGGCGCGGCTCTTTTCGATGGCGGCTTGAACGACTCGTTTCTGCAAAAAGCTTAGTTCCCGGGTTGCGGAATCAGGACGCTGTTCGACTGCGGTGATGAGGAGTGCGTGCAGGTCGGGATGCTCCGTTTCAATCGACTTCGCGAGATCGGAATAATCCGGTACCCATCGAGCCAGACGTCGATCGACAATCAGGCCGACGAAAAATGCGATGAAACATCCGGCAAAACTCCACTTGGAACCTTGAATGCCGAGCGCGAGCAAAACTACGCCGATCAAAGCGACAGCCAGCCAATATCCAACCAACCACCAATGCGCGCGTTCCTTCCTACGCCGACGGACAATGGGCTCAAGAACGAGAGTGAGCAGCGGAGTGGTCATGCAGGTGCGGTGGTTGAACTGCGGTGGGCGCGCGAAAGTTTCCCGGCAATCAGCGTTTCAAGCAACAACACTCCGAGGGCGGCGACGATTAGCCAGCGCCAGAGCTTTTGCTGGCCCTCGATTTCGACGGCCTGGCGCTGGGCGAGTTGTTGCGGGGTCGGCGGGTACGCCTCGACGATTGCGGATGGCAGCGGCACGCCGAGCGCGGTGAAGCGCGCGAGCGGGAGCGGCGAGGTGCGGCTTTCGTCGGGCGCGAGGTTCACGACGAAGTGCATCGTGCCGGGCGTGACGGCGTAGATGCCGGGCTGGTCGGTGGCGGAAAACTTCGCGCCCGCGGCGGCGGTGACTTCGGTGCCATCGGGTTTGCGCACTTGCAGGGATGCGGGTTCGGCGGGCAGCGGCACTTCGTCGCCGATGAAATACTGCGCCTTCTTCACGAGCGCGCGACCGCTTTGCTCGAGTAGCGCCTGGAGCAGCGGGACGAACTTCGACGAGAGCGCGAGCTGGCTGTCGAGCGGACGCCAACTGCTCGCGAAAAGGACCACGCTGCCTTTGCCGAGCGGCACCTGCACGATGGCCGGATCGCCGCTGTCGAAGCGGGCGATGACCTGCGCGCCGGGGAGCGTGGCGGCGTCGAAGCGGCGGTATTTCCAAAAATGAATCTTCGTGAAATCGCTGAACCGCGGGTCGGCGAACGGCGCGAAGAGCGGATGCTGAAAGTCGATCTGCGCGAGGAGCGCGTAGTCCTTCACGGGCGCTTCGCTCGCGGAAAAACGCGGGTTTTCCAAAAGCCGCGCGACGGCCTGCGCGTTGGCGTCGGAGGTGAGCGGGGCGATGACGACGTGCCCGTCGCGCGCGAACTGCCGCGCGGAGGCGAGCGCCGCGTCGTCCGCGTTTTCGCCGAGCACGAGGAGCTGCGCCTGCTGGAGCTGGAAGGCGGGCACGGCCTGCGCGTCGCGGTGTGCGGTGATCTCGACGCTCTGGCTGCGCGTCTTCGGGAAGGCGCGGCGCAGGTAGTAGAGCGAGGCGCGGGTGTCGTCGTCGGCGTCCTGGCCGAGGAAGAGCAGGGGGATTTTTGCGGGCTGCGGCGGGAGGATGAAAACGGTGTTGTCGAACGCGGTGTCGTCGCCGGTGAGGGAGAGCGAGGTGGCGCGGGCCTGCGGTTTCGGCGCGCGAACGATGCGGCTCTGGCCGGCGGGAACGTAGGCGGGGACTTCGGCGCTGGCGTCGGTGGTCTGCGTCCAGCGCAGGGGAAATTGCTCGCGCTTGGATTCGGCGGCGTTCGTCACGCGCAGGCGGACCGGGGCGTCTTCGGTCGAAGCGTCGGAGTCTTCCGTCTCGGGCACCCATGCGACGCTCGCGTTTTCGTTGTGCTGCGCGCGCACGGCTTCCAGCTTCACGGTCACAGTTTTCGGCCAGGTGTAGCCTTGCAGCGCTTCGAGCGTCGCGCCTTCTTGGAGGTCGCTGATGACCACGATCTCGGCGGGTTTCAATTCCGCTTTCGATGGCTGCTCCAGCAACTCCGCGGCGTGGATGAGCGCGGCGTCGAGAAGCGTGGCCGCCCAGCCCGGCGAGAGCGTGGCGAGACGCTGCGCGGCGGCGGGCGCACGGTCGCCGAGCGGAAGCGTCTTCCATTCATCGAAGCTCAAGACTGTTCGCACCGTGCGGTCGAAGACGAGCACGGCGACTTCATCGGCGGGCGTGGTTTTGCGCAGCACCTCGTCCGCTTTCGCCCGCGCTTCATCCCACAGCTTTTCCCGCCGCATGCTCGCGCTCGTATCCACGAGGATGACGACGCGCTTGCCCGCTCCCATCGTCTGCGCCGCGCCCGGCAACTCGCTTTTGAAAAATGGCCGCGCGAAAGCCAGCGCGAGCAGCGCCACCGCGAGGCAGCGCAGCAGCAGCAGCCACAGATTTTCCAACCGGCTCCGCCGGGTGACCCGCGGCGGCGTGGGCTGGAGAAACATGAGCGTGCTGAACGGCGTCACGTCCCGCGTCGTCCGGCGGATGAGGTGAAACAAAATCGGCCCGACGACGGCGAGCGCGCCGAGAGCGAAAAGGGGGGCGAGGAAGTTCATGCAGCGCTGGTGGACGCAGTCATCGCGAGGCGTTCATAAACGGGAGTTTGCTGCGGCGGAAATGAACAGACTCCCCATCGCGTGTCATCCTGAGCGAAGCGGAGGAGGAAAGGCGGGCGCAGCGCAGTCGAAGGACCCCGGCGGTCCGATAACGTAGGGCGCGTGAACGAACCGCCGGGGTCCTTCGACTCCGTTCCCGTCCACCTGCGCCCGCCGGGAACTCCGCTCAGGATGACAGCGTGCGGAGTTCGGTTCATTAGTTCGCCACCCTCCGGCGGACGAGCTTGCCGCGGGCACTGCGGGCTTTGAGGAAATCGAAGAGCGCGAGTTCGAGCGGCTGCGTGGTGGTGAGCTGGAGGTGGGTGATGCCGAGCTGCTGGCAGGTCGCGCGGATGGCGGCGAGGTGGGCGTCGAATTGCGCGCGGTAGTTTTTCCGCGCGAGCGCGGGGTCGATGAAAAGATCGCGTCCCGTCTCGACATCGAGGAAGCGCGCGGGTTCGGCGAAATCGAACGTCAGCTCCGTGGGGGCGAGCACTTGGAGGACGATGACCTCGTGCCGCGCGGCGGTGAGGAGTGAGAGCGACGCGGCGAGCGTTTCAGCCGGCGCGAGCAGGTCGCTGATGAGGATCACAAGCCCACGTTTCCGCACCAACTCGGCGACGCGACGGAGCGGCGCAGCGAGATCGGTGGACAGGCCCGCGACGGGCCGCTCCAGCGCGAGCATGAGGTGGCGCAGGTGGCCGGGGCGATGCCGCGCGGGCAGGTATTCGCGCACCGTTTCATCGAAGGTCAGCAGGCCCGTGGCGTCGCCCTGCTGCGCGAGGAAATAGGCGAGCGTGGCGGCGAGCGTGCGTGCGTAATCGGTCTTCGCCACGCCGGCTTTGCCGGTGAAGCTCATCGAGCGGCTGTTGTCCACGAGCAGGTAGGCGCGCAGGTTCGTCTCGTCCTCGAACTTCTTGATGAAATAGCGGTCCGTGCGGCCCACGAGTTTCCAATCCAGATAGCGCGGATCATCGCCCGTCGCATAGGGCCGGTACTCGCTGAACTCGACCGAGAACCCATGATACGGCGAGCGATGCAGCCCGTGCCAAAACCCCTCGACCACCGTCCGCGCCCGCAGCTCC
>JAYVNN010000423.1:0-3262 GCA_043758435.1 Chthoniobacter sp. | reverse complement strand
GCAAAACGTGGCCGCTGCAGGTGGTGGAGGTGCTGGGTGTGACGCGGGAGGAAAACCTCGCGATGATCGCGGACACGGTGGCTTTTTTGAAAGGCCACGGACGCGAGGTGCTCTACGACGCGGAACACTTTTTCGACAGCTACGCGGACGATCCCGACTACTCGTTGGCGACGCTCAGGGCGGCGCACGAGGCGGGTGCGGATTTGCTGGTGCTCTGCGATACGAATGGCGGCTCGCTGCCGGATTTCATCGCGCAGGCGACGCGCGACGTGATCGCGAAGGTGAGCGCGGGCGTGGGCATCCACACGCATAATGACGCGGGCCTCGGTGTGGCCAATGCGCTCGCGGCAGTAGCGGCGGGCGCGGTGCAGGTGCAGGGGACGATCAACGGCTATGGCGAGCGCGTGGGGAATTGCGACCTCATCACCGTGGCGGCGAATCTGCAGCTCAAGCTCGGCCTGCCGGTGGTGCCCGATCTCACGCGGCTGCGCGAGCTGTCGCTCTTCGTGGATGAACTCGCCAATGTCCCGCACAACATCCGCGCGCCGTACGTGGGCAGCGCCGCCTTTACCCACAAGGGCGGGCAGCATGTGCATGCGGTGCAGAAGCTGGCGAGCAGCTACGAGCATGTGGACCCGGCGCTGATCGGCAATGAGCGGAACATCACCATCTCGGACATGTCCGGCCAGGCGAACGTGATCGTGAAGGCGGAAAAGCTCGGCTTCAAACTCGCGAAGGGTGCGCCGGAAGTGGCGAAGATTTTGACCGAAGTGAAGCGGCTCGAAAGCGAGGGCTACGAGTTTGAGGCGGCGGAGGCTTCGTTCGAGCTGCTGCTGCGGCGGCATCTCGGCCAGTCGCGTCCGCTTTTCGAGCTGGAGGAATATCACTGCGGCTTCCGCCGCGCCGCCAAGGCGCACTGGAACAAATGCGAGGCGACGGTGAAGCTCCGCGTCAACGGCCAAGCCGAATACACCGTGGCCGAAGGCGACGGCCCCGTGAACGCGCTCGACGCCGCGCTGCGCAAGGCGCTCCGCCCTTTCTATCCCGCGATCGACGCGATCCAGCTCGACGATTTCAAAGTCCGCATCAGCAACGGCCAGCTCGGCTCCGCCGCGCGCACCCGCGTGCTCATCGACTCGACAGATGGCGACGAGCACTGGGGCACCGTGGGCGTGAGCGACAACATCATCGAGGCAAGCTGGCTCGCGCTGGTGGACAGCTTTGAATACAAGCTGGGCAAAGACGCGGTGAAGAGCTGACGGCAGCGGCGCGAAACGCCAACCTGTCATCCTGAGCGAAGCTTCCGGCGGGCGAAGGCGGGCGGAAACGGAGTCGAAGGACCTCTAACTATTTCTGCGGGGCGCAGGCGGCCAGCTTCTCCCCACCGCCTCCGCCCATGAAAAAATTAGAGGTCCTTCGACTGCGCTGCGCAAAGCCTCCGCTCCGCTCAGGATGACATGTCGTTTCTACGCGCAGTGGGAGCGCGTCCACGTTCATCCCCACGCTTGATGCGACTCCTCCACGCGGGCTAATTTCCACCGCTTTATGTCCACCGATCCCACCTCGCTCTACTCGCGCAAGAATCCTTTCCCCGCCACGCATCCGGTCAACCGCAAGCTCTCCGGCGAAGGCTCGGGCAAGGACACGCGGCATCACGAAATTTCGCTCGCGGGCTCGGGGCTGAATTACGAGGTCGGCGATTCGCTCGGCCTTTTCGCGACGAATAATCCCGCGCTCGTCGCCGAGATCATTGCCGCCATCGGTGCGACCGGCGATGAGGTGGTGCCCGGCGCGGATGCTGTGCCCAAGCCGCTCCGAGCGGCTTTGACGAGCGATTACATCATCACGCAGCCGTCGAAGGAATTTCTGAAAGCACTCGTCGAGCGGGCGGGCGATGCGGTCGGACAGCTTCGCGATCTCGCGGCCGATCCGGCGCAGAAAAAGGCGCTCGAGGATTATTTGTGGGGCTTCGAGTTCATCGACTTTCTGCGCGCGCATCCGTCGGTAAAATGGACGGCGGAGGAGTTTGTGAAAACGCTGCGCAAGCTCCAGCCGCGGCTTTACTCCATCGCCTCCAGCCTGCGGGCGAACCCGGAAACCGTGCATCTCACCGTGGCCACCGTGCGCTACGAAAGCCACGGGCGTCCGCGCGAAGGCGTCGCGTCCACCTTCCTCGCGGAGCGCTGGCCGGGAGAGAAAACGGCGGGTGTGTTCATCCACACGGCGAAACATTTCCGCCTGCCGGAAGACCCGGCGACGCCGGTCATCATGGTCGGCCCCGGCACTGGCGTCGCGCCCTTCCGCGCGTATTTGCAGGAGCGCAAAGTCACCGGCGCGAGCGGCAAAAACTGGCTCTTTTTCGGCGAGCAAAAACGCGCCGTTGATTTCCTCTACGAAAGCGAACTCGCGCAACTCCAGGCGGACGGGGTGCTGACCAAGCTCGACGTAGCGTTTTCCCGCGACCAGGCGGCGAAGGTGTACGTGCAGGATCGCATGCGCGAAAATGCGAAGGAGCTGTGGGCGTGGCTGGAATCTGGCGCGCACTTTTTCGTCTGCGGGGACGGTGCGCGCATGGCGAAGGACGTGGACGCCGAGCTGCATCGCATCGCGGAAACCGAGGGCGGAAAATCGCCCGAGGAAGCAGCCGCTTACGTCGAGGCGATGAAAAAGGAGAAGCGCTACAAGAAGGACGTTTACTGACGCGCGCCGCTGTAGGGGAAGCTGCCAGCTTCCCCTACAGCGGCGGCGCGCATTCCGTGCTCAGTATTCGTCCGTCGGCGGGCCGTCCTCGGCTTCCTCGGTCAGCGCCTTGGTGAGCGATTCCTGGTACATCATGAACCGCTTCGTCACGAACAGCGGGTCGCGCTGCTCGCCGCCTTCCACGTATTCCTCGATGAACTCCTCGATGGTCAGTTCCTCGTAGTCATCCGCCTCGGACTCCCACAGTTTCGCGGCGAAGGAAACCTTGTGCGTGGCCTCGAAGCAGCAGAGCGCCAGCTCGAAATCGAGGTCGTCGAATTCATCGCCAAAAACCTCGGCGACGCGCGTGGTCGAGTCCACCTGGATCAGGTCGTCGCTGATGAAGTGGAGGATGTTGATGAAAGAGGTGACGTAGTAGCTCATGGGTTCGCGGCGCGGCGGGCGGTAGGGCATGCGGGTGGGATGTCTAAAACCGATGGTGCATCCGCGCAAGGACAGACCCGGTGCATTGCGCCGCGCCGCTGGCGGCGCAACTGTAGGGGAAGCTGGCAGCTTCCCCTAC
>JAYVNN010000422.1:0-3269 GCA_043758435.1 Chthoniobacter sp. | reverse complement strand
GCGCGACATTGCGGATGCGCTCCGGGTTGCCGACGCTGGTGCCGCCGTATTTCTGGACGATGAGGCTCATGGAAAAAGGGCGCGGAGATTTGCGCGGGGAGCGCGGGGTGTCAATGGCCGCGGATTCCTTCTCCTGCCTTCCAAATTTCACCTTCCGCATTCGTTACTCCTCGCCGCTCCACGTTCCGCATTGACCACAGCACTGTCCTCCAATCATCATTTTTGCCAATGGGCACGAGGGAATCGGACAGCCCAGCGAATCGCTGCGCAGCCGGGCGCGCAGGCGATAGCTGGCACCGGGCTTCAACTCGACTTCGCGGCTCACGAGGATGGGATAATTGTCGCGCTTCTTTTCGGGGTTGAACGCGGCATCCACGCCCGTAGCGCGTCACGACACGGCCTTGAGGATGCTGCGGGAATGATGGTCGCTCAAGCGCTTGGCAGAAAAAATCGGCGCTGGAATGAAGCGGCTCTCGCGCGCGGTGTCAGCGTCTTACGGCGGGTTCGTACGAACGTGGGCGCGATGCCGCCGGCCGGGCTCGCATCATGGGCGCGAACTACATGGGCTTCAACAAGCTCGGACAGCCCATGATCAAGATTCGCTACGCAGGCCCCAAGGGCTTCAATGTGGAACTTGAGGCCACGCAGGAGCACTGAGGAAAACTAATCTGTCCCTATTGAGTCTCGCAAAACTGGTTCATGGGTTGGGTGGAAAGAGGCGCCGGGGAGGCGCCGGGCACCTTGGAGTGCGGTGGCAGAGCGAGGCACGAGCGGCGACACCGCCTTGGCGCCGCGCTCTGGGAGGAGAACGCCCGTGCGCCCGCCGGAAATCCCCTCCGAAAGCGGCGTGGCGCTGGCGCTTCCCGCCGCACTCCAAGGCTCCGCCCGCCTCGCCGCTTTCGCCTTAACCATTCACGCGAAACTCAATAGTTGTACGAAGCGCGCGGTCGCTTGCTTCTGAGGAGTGTCGTGGCGACACTCGCACGCGCGGCCATGGGGATCATCTTCATCCCGAACGCACCACGCGCTGCACGCGCGATTTTCTAAAATCCGCCCGACATGCCTATGAAACCGAAAATCCCCCTCCTGCTCGCGGCGGCCGCAGTCGTCGCCGCGTTTGGCTTTGGCTACTTGATAGGCGGCACGCCTCGCGCGCAAGTTTCCGCGCCAGCCATGACAGCCGCATCCACGCCGCGTTCCGCAGCGGGTGAACTCACGCGCTCTGCTTTTGCCGACAGCGACACGCCCGCCGAGCGACGCGCGCATTCGCTCTCCGCGCTGCTCGCCGCGACGAACGAGCCCAGCTACATGCTGCGCGAGCAAAAAATCTCGGCGGCGATCCAAGGCATCGCCGCCGAGGACATCGCCAGCGCGCTCGACGCGGCGCGCAGGCTGAAGAACGGGACCATGCTCACCATCGTGCCGTTGCTCATCGCGCACTGGGCGGAGTTTGACCCGAAGGCCGCCGCCGATTTCGCGCTGGCGGACAAGGGCGAGAAGAGTTGGGATTTTGGTTCTGCCCTCGACACTGTCGCCAGTGCGTGGGCGAAAAAGGACGCCGCAGGCGCGAAGGCCTGGGCGCTCGCGCTCCAAAACGCCGAGCAGCGCAGATGGGCCGTGGCCGGAGTCGCGACCGGCCTCGCCGAGACCGACCCTTTGAGCGCCATCGCATGGCTCCAGCAGTTGCCTGCCGAGTCGTCCGCCAGAGAGGCCTACGTGGGAGTCCTCAGCCACTGGGCGGCGCGCGATCCGTCCGCCGCCGCGCATCAGGCGACGACCCTGCCGCCCGGCGAAAGGCGCGCCCACGCCATCACCGCCGTGGCAATCCGATGGGCTGACAGCGATCCGCGTGCCGCACTCGCGTGGGTCACGGGTCTGCAGGAGCCGGGTGTGCGCACCAACGCGATGGACAATATCTTCTCGGGCTGGGCCATGGCCGATCCCGACGCCGCGCTCGAAGCAGCGCGGCAGTTGACCAACGCAGATCAGCGGGGCAGGGCGCTCAGCCACATCATCGAGGCCGTGGCCCGCACGGACATCCCGCGCGCGCAGGCGATCATCGCGGAGATGCCCGCCGGGCCGCAGCGAAACGAAGAACTAGGCCAACTCGCGCGCAATCTCAGTCGGAATGATCCCGAGGCCGCGGTGAAAATGGCCGCCACGCTGCCAGCAGGAGACGCGCGTTCGCAGACGATCCAGATGGGCCTGCGGGAGTGGGTGCAATCCTCCCCGGCCGACGCACTCGCCTTTATCGAAAAGGAGCTGCCGTCCGGCGAAGAGCGCATTTTCGCCACACGCACGGCGATGCAGTCATGGGTCTGGTCCGATCCGAAAGCCGCACTCGACTACGCGGCGAAGAACGCGGAGGCGAAGCCCGAAGACCTGCGCAACCTCGTCAAGAGCTGGGCAGGGCAAGACCCCGAGGGCGCGCTCGGCTGGGCGCGCACACAGCCCGAGGGTGCCGCTCGCGATGCCTACATCGCCGGAGCGATCGCGAGTCTCGCGATTCAAGAGCCGGAGCGCGCGGCGCAAATGCTCGGCGAAATTCCATCCGCCGACCTTCAGCACAAGACTGTCCAGGACATTGCGAAGAATTGGGCCGATCAAGACCCCGCGCAGGCTGCGGCCTGGATGGCGAAGCTCGCCGGCACCAGCAACCAAGGCTGGGCCGCCGCCCCGATTGCGAGAACATGGGCTCAGAAGGATCCCGCGCAGGCGGCCGCGTGGATCGAAAGCATTCCTCCGGGAAAATCTTACGATGCCGCAGTGTCCGGCTATGCGGATGGAGTGGCCGGCCTCGACCCCGCCGGCGCGCTGCAATGGGCCCTGACGATTGCCGACAGGACAAAACGCGAGAACACGATCGAGCGAACCTTCGACCGCTGGCGCAAAAGCGACGCCGACGCCGCCAAAGCATGGATCGCCGCGCAGACGACACTCAGCGACACCTTCCGCCAGCGGCTCAAGACCAAGTAGCGCCGCCGCCGCCGAAGAACGAGAGAACGAGGGAAAGATTATTCGTCAACAAGCTCGGGCGCTCGGAGATCAACATTCGTCGCGTGGGGGGACGAGGGACGGACTGATTATCCAAGAACACGCAGACGATCGCGCTCCTTTGAAGCGGGGAAACCCGGCGCTTGAGCATTCTCCGCAGGGCGTGTTACGTTTCGCGCCATGAGCACGATTCTTGAAGCGGATGAGACGGGCGCACTGCGCTTGCCGGCTTCGATGCTGCCGCATCCGGGGCCGCATCGGCGCTATCGCGTGGC
>JAYVNN010000421.1:0-27772 GCA_043758435.1 Chthoniobacter sp. | reverse complement strand
GGCCCCGACCGTTTCTCCCGCGACGAACGCACCGACGACCGCGGCCAGCTCACCGGCATCCCCGCCGCGAAGGCCGGTGAATACTTGATCGCCGACGGGTCGGCCACCGTGCGCCACATCGGCGCCAGCCTGCTTTCGCCCGCCGAGACCTCGCTCGCCGCCGTGAGCCAGATCGAGTTCGCCGACCAGCTCACCGTCGCCGCCACCACCGCCGCGCCGAAAGCCGACCGCTCCCTCTGGTGGCTCCTCGCCTGCGCCGGCTTCGTGGTGCTGCTCGTCGAATGGTGGTGGTTCCAGCGCAAGCCCGGCACCGCATGACCGCGCGGAGCGCGTCATCTCCGGGGAGCACACGCGTCCCGCGTGTTGGTTTCGGCGTCTCGCCGAAACGAACTTTGGCGGGGTTGGGTTCTGCGGGAGCGGAGCTCTTGCCCAGACGCCGCGTCGCGCCCGGCAAGAGCTCCACACTCGCAGACACCCACCCCCCGCGAAAGTCCGCGAAGGCGGGACGCCTTCGCCAACCCGCGGGACGCGCGTGCTCCCCGGAGTTCCGCGTCCGCGTCTTCTCCCCGATCCTCGCCGCGCTCGTCCTCCTCGCCCTCACCGCTTTCGCCCACGCCGATTCCCTCCGCGCCGACTTCGCCCCGCTCACCCTGCGCCCGCGCACGAATGCGCCCGCGATCTTCGACCTCACCCTCCACCGCGCGGGCGCGGGCCTGCTCGAAGGCGCGCTCGAAATCACCCTCAAATCCGGCAACGAAGTGCTCCTCCGCCAGCGCACCCAGGACCTCGCGCTCCCCGCGGGCGCGCAATCCTTCCGCATCATCACCCCGCCGCTCCCGCCGCAAAATGCGTATCTCGGCACCGACGCGCATCTCCGCTTCGTCACGAAAAAGGACGCCATCGACCTCGGCATCTTCCCCGTCGCCGCGACCAGCCGCGCCGCGCGCAATTTCGTCCTCGCCGACCATCTCACCGTTGCCATCGCCACCGCTGCGCCGGCTTCATTGTTCAGCTCGTCAACCGGTGGTGGTTTTCAGCGAAGGCCCGGGCTCGCGTGATTCAATCCTTGTCTTTCCGATCCGAACAAACAGATTCACGCCACGTACCTAGCTGTAGAAACCCGGCCATGAAAAAGATTACTCCCGCATTACTTTCCAGCGGGTTTCCTCATTTTCGCTCCGACGGCTTTCTAATCTCCTACCCGACGCTCATCCGTGAGTTCGCTCGACGCGCTCCCATTGACTCGGACTTTTTGCTGTTCGCTGCACATGCCACGTACGGCTGGATGCCCAAAGCTCTCAACTGGACAAGCCACCATTGGGGGGACGAGGCTTCGCTCGTAGAATCGATTAGCACCGGTCAAAGTTTAAGAACAGAGGATGTGAAGAAAATTACGAATCTAATTAACCGCTCAATTACTGGTGCATCAAAGTTGCTCCACTTCATAGCACCGAAGCGGTTTCCAATTCTCGATGCCCACATTTATACCTACTTGATGGCATTGGACTACCGCGAACAACCAATGAGTTCCGATTTCTATATCGAGTATTGCAATGCTATCATAGAGGTCACGACGATGACGGGCTTTGCCGCTATTCAAAAAGATGTTGAGAAACGTCTCGGCTACGAAGTTTCTTCCGTTCGAGCCGCCGAATTGCCTCTTTACTATCTTAGTTTGGCTAACAAGAAACCGCGGCGCTATCAGTAGCAAATGAAGCATTACGATACGGATGTCTTACCGCTGTGTTTATCACGGTTTGTGTGGGCTTTCTTATTGCAGTATTCTCTCCCCGCGACGACCAAGCTCAGAGCGAGAGGGCTTCCACCACAACTACGGAAATGGATAAGAAGCCACTTCAGACTGACTCTCCTGTCAACATAACTCCGAGTGCTTCGCCTTCTCCGCCGCCCCGCCCTCCGAGCTTGACGCTTGCTGAGTTGCAGCCTTCCGATTGGCCACCTTCAATCACATTGCGCAGGCCAGCAACTTTCCGCTTTAAGAAGGGTGCCTACGTGACTCTTGAAAAAAAGGCTCCGCTTTTCTTCGGAGCCGACTACTTGCGGGACGGCCCGGCAGGAACACAACTCGAAGTTCTTGAATACAATCCTGAAAAACTTCGTGTGTATTGCCGCTCCAAAGACGAGCGCGGAAATACGATTGCGATTAACATATTGGAGAGCCATCTCAAGCGTGAGGATGGTGTTACTGTTCCCTCGGGAACGGTCGTTGGAGCGGATCGTCTTGTAGGGGACAAGATATGGGTGACCTATGACGGTGCTCGGCAAGCTATTTCTGTGAGCGAAACAGACTTACTGGAACAAGCAAAACTGCAAAGGACTCGCAATGAAGTGGAGGCCCGCCGTCAGGCTGAGCAAGTGGATCGCGAGCGTCGTGCCCGCGAAGACGCTGCACGACAAGCGATGGCCGATCAAAGACGCCAAGAAGCCGAAGCAGCTCAAGATAAGATTAGGCGTCTCGGACCAAAGCCCGTAGCTAGTATATTGGATCACACATATACCGAAATTAAGGATTATCTGCACGAACGGGCGCGGGATCCAGGCAGTATCAAATTCTACAAATCCTCAGAGCCAATGTTAGCGGATGAGGCTTGGGTTATAGCCTGCGATTATGGACTCAAGAATGGCTTTGGAGGTATGAATCGCTACCAATTGTGGTTTGTGATACGCGGGGGCCAGGTAATTGACGTGAAAGATGCAGATGCTTACGATTTTACGCCCAAACAATGACCCCTACTGGCGATGATCTGGCAGCCGGGTTGACGTGGTGTGCGACGCGCACGCGGTGCGGCGGAAGATCGGCTACATGCCGGATTTCTTCGGCGTCTATGACGACCTCACCGCGAGCGAGTATCTACATTTTTTCGCAGCCGCTTACAAAATCCCATCGGCAAAACGGCGCGTGCTCATCCGCGACGTGCTCGCGCTGACCGACCTCACGGAAAAGCACGACGCCCCGGTGGACGGGCTTTCGCGCGGCATGAAGCAGCGGCTCGGCCTCGCGCGCGTGCTCCTGCACGACCCCGAGCTGCTGCTCCTCGACGAGCCGGCGAGCGGCCTCGATCCGCGCGCCCGCATCGAGATGCGCGAGCTGCTGAAGGAGCTGCAGACCATGGGCAAGACGATCATCGTCTCCTCGCACATCCTCCACGAGCTGGCGCAATTTTGCACCCACATCGGCATCGTCGAGCGCGGCGCAATGGTCGCGAACGGCTCGCTCGCCGACATCTACCGCGCGCTCAGCCTGCGCCGCACCATCCATGTGCAGCTCGCGAATGCGTCGCCCGAGTTGCTGGCAAAAATCCGCGCCATCCCGCAGGTCGCCAGCGTGGACGAGCAGCCCGACCGCCTCGGCGTGCAGCTCCGCGAGGACGAGATGAGCGTCGAGGATCTGCTCGACGCCCTGCACGCCCTCGGTGCCCGCATCCGCATGTTTCAGCCGGATGCGATGGATATGGAGACGGCGTTTATGAAACTCACCGAGGGAAAAACCGAGTGAAGGCGGGGCGCGTGGACGCGGAACTCCGGGGAGCACACGCGTCCCGCGTGTTGGCGAAGGCGTCCCGCCTTCGCGAACTTCCGCAGATGTGGACTGCAAGAAGCGCGCGCGTCCTGCTCGCCGCCACGTCGCGGGAAGTTCGTTATGTCGGGACGACAAAACCAACACGCGGGACGCGCGTGCTCCCCGACGCGGGCGCTGCGCGTCCGCAGGAAAACCTATGACCGCCCTCCTCCGCTTCTTCTCCTTCCCGCTGCTCGCGAAGGAACTCACCGAGGCGGCGGCGCGGCGGCGGACTTATGTGCTGCGGGTGGTCTATGGCGCGCTTCTCTTCGCGGTCTTTGCGGCGCTGGCACCGCGCTGGCTGTGGCGCGGGAGCTACGATCCGCTCTCGGTCATGGGCGCGGGGCGGGAAATGTTTGAGAGCATCCTCATGCTCCAGTTCATCGGCATCGCGCTCTTTCTGCCGGCGATGATGTGCGGGCGCATCGCCGAGGAAAAGGAGCGCGACTCGCTGGTGCTGCTCTTTCTCACCGACCTGCGCCCGTGGTCCATCGTCCTGCAAAAATACCTCGGCGGCCTCGTGCCGATGCTCTCCTTCCTCCTCCTCGCGATGCCTCTCGCCGCCATCGCCTACGCCTTCGGCGGCGTGACCACGGACGCGCTCACCGCTGGCCTCTACACGCTTCTGCTCGGCTGCCTGCAAATCGGCGCGCTCGCGCTGATGTGCTCCGCGTGGTGCCGCACCACGGTCTCCGCGCTGTTGTCCACATATCTGCTCGCCGTTGTGTTTTACGCCGGACCGCCGGGCCTGATTTGGCTTTGTCATGTCGTCTTGCGGTTTAACTGGCCGTTTGATGACGCTACCGTTTTCCTGCTCATCCCGCCGGTTTTGCACGAAGAATTCGGCAACGCGGGCTTGGCGAGGGTCGCAGTGTTCAGCATCCCGATTCTCGCCTCCATCGCCGTCTTCCTCCTCCTCGCCCGCGTCTTCCTCGTCCGCCGCGCCTTTCTCCCGCCGTCCAGTTTCTTCCTCCGCCTCTTCCGCCGGCTCGATGGCCTGATGCACCGCGCGAACCGCATTACCGGCCACCGCATGCTCCTCCGCGAAGGCCGCAGCCTGCCCGACGACGACCCCATCGCCTGGCGCGAGATGACGCGCAAGGCGCTCGGCAAAGTCCACTACCTCGTCCGCATCCTCACCGCCATCGAGCTGCCCGTCATCGTCATCTGCGCCCTCGCCTCGTTCGAGATGGATGAATACCGCGGACAAAACACCGTGCTCCCCATCGTCGCGGCGATCATCGGCGCGCTCGCCGTCCTCGCGCTCAGCGTGCAGGCGGCGAATACCATCGTCGCCGAGCGCGTGCAGCAGACGCTCGAAGTGCTCCTGACCACGTCGCTCACCGCCCGCGAGATCGTCTTGCAAAAGGCGCGCGTGCTCCGCCGCTTCATGCTCGTCCTCGCCATTCCGCTGCTCACGATCTTCGGCTCGGAGGGCTATTTGGAATGGGGCCTTCAGCCGCCCCACGGGGGCATCAAAGACGGCCCGTTCATCTACATCGTGTGCGTGCTGCTGACACTCAGCATTTACCTCCCGCTGACCTCGTGGCTCTCGCTCTGGATCGGCTTGAAAATGCGGACGCGTTTCAAGGCGATCCTCACCGCGCTGGCGGTGATCGTGGCGTGGTGCATGGGGCCGATTATCGTCTTAACCTTCCTGCAAAATGCGAACTGGTTTGACTGGGAGATGCGCCGTCTTCTCGCAGGTGCTCTCGCCATTTGCTCGCCGCTCGTTGTCCCGGCCTTCAACGAGAGCTCGGATCTGCGCAACTTCCCTCCTTTCTACTCTTGGCAGCTAGACAGGCCTGGTGCCGTGTGGCTCGTCATCGCGGTGAATTTCACCTTCTACGCCGCGCTCCTTTTCCTCTTCCGCCACCTCGCGATCTCCCGCGCCGACCGCTACCTGCGGCGGTGAACGGCTGTGGGGAAGCTGGCAGCTTCCCCGACAGCTACAGCGGCGCGCGCTCGGATGCGCGCTGCGGATGCGAATTATCTCGCGATTTCTGCACGCAGTTTTTCGAGGCCGGCGAGGTTGTCGCGCAGCGCCTGCTCCGCGTCGAGTTCGGGGCGGTGGTTGATGAGGCCGACGGGGCCGCGCCAGCCGCTGTCGCGGATGACGCAGAGCATCCCGGCTTCCTCGGTGCCGAGGCCGAGGGTGAGGATTTTCCGGCCCGTCTGCTCGCCGTCGGGCAGCATGCCGTTGAGGTTCACGGCGAGGAGGTGCGGCTGCATTTTCCGCCACAGCTCGGGGAAGCGGGCGAGGTGCCCGTGGCCGTGGTGAAAGTTATAGACGAGGCCCACATTCGGCAGCCCGAGCTGCGCGATGATGGCGAGCTGATTCTCCGGCTCGCCGAACCATGCGCCGTGGTTGTAAAGCGCGACCTGGCAGCCGAGCTGCGCGGCCGCTTCGGCGATCGGGCGCAGGCGCGCGGCCTCCTGGGCCACGCGCTGCTCCTGCTCCGCGGGCGTTTTCACCGGCTCGCCGCCGCCGGTGACCCAGAGCTGCGGATGCGCGCCGTGCCGGGCGATGACGGCGAGGATGTTCCGGGCCTCGTCGTTCAGCTCGGAGGGAAACCACCACGCGGTCAGCTCGAGGCCGTGCTTTTTCAGAGCGTCGAGTTCCGCGTCGAAGGTGGGGATGTGCTCGGCGCGGTAGTCGTAGGCGAGCCGCTTTATCCCCAGCCGCTCCAGCATCTCGGCACGCTCCTCGGGGCCGCGTTTTTTGGCATCAAAAGGGACGATGCACCACGCCACGAGATTCTCGCGGGCGAAGACGTCCGGCGGCGTTTCCGCGCGGGCGAAGACGGTGAGGGCGAGGAGGGCGAGGGCGAGGGATTTCATCGTGCGGGAGGTGGCCAGACTACCGCGCTCCACGCGAAGTGCGCGGCGGAATTTTCAGCGCAGCTTCCGGTCGATGTCGAGGAGGCTGGCGTTGAGGTCGTCGAGTTTGAAGGGCTTGAGGAGGACGGTGGCGCCGACGCGACGGAAGAAGTGATCGACCTTGGGGTCATTCTGGTGGCCGGTGATGAAGACAAAACGCAGGCGGGCTCCGGGGCGCACGCGGGTCACGGCCCAGTAAAACATTTCGCCGCCGACCTTGGGCATCATCATGTCGCAGATGATGAGGTCGAAGGTCTCGCGCATGATCGCGCGGAGCCCTTCCGCGCCGTTGCTGACCTCGGTGACTTTGTAGAGGCGCGAAACGAGGTAGTCGCGGAGGACATCGCGGAAATCCTCCTGGTCATCGAGGAGCAGGACTTTGAGCGGAGCCCCGGCGCGGGGCGGCGGCGGCTGGATGACGGGGGCCGCAGGACTCAGGGGCGCGAGGTCGAGAGGTTCGGGTGTGGGAGCGCGGAGAATCATCGGTAATTCTACGGATTAAGCAGCGGGGATGCCAAAAGAGAGGAGGCACCGCCGGACGAGAGGTTTTTTCGGTAAAACAGGCGGCGCAAATTTTTCTAAGGAACCCATCTTCGCCCGGTCACACCTTCCGAAGCAGCGCCCGAGGCCAGTCCGCGTTTGCGCCGGAAATGACAAACATTTCCGGCGATTAACGGGATTGATTTTCGGGCATGTCCCGCTAGGGTGCCGCCGCCGTCCAACAAACTCCCACCACACGAACTTATGAGCGAAATCAAACCCGTGACCTGGCTCGACGATCCCTCGCATTTTCGCAAACCGTCCCGCCGAGAATTCCTCTACACCGGGCTCATTGGCGGACTCGGCCTGACGCTGGGCGACTTTTTCAAGCTGCAGGCGGCGCAGACCTCGACGCCGGGGATCGTGGCCCCGCCGGCGGTGGCGAAGTCGATCATCCACATTTTCATGCCGGGCGGCTGGGCGGCGCAGGAGACTTTCGATCCGAAGCCGTACGCGCCGATCGAATATCGCGGCCCGCTCGGGTCGATCGACACGAAGCTGGATGGGGTGCGTTTCTCCGAGCACCTGAAGGAGACGGCGAAGATCGCGGACAAGATCACCGTCGTCCGCTCGATGACCCACGGCGAAGCGGCGCACGAGCGCGGCACGCACAATATGTTCACCGGCTACCGTCCGTCGCCCGCGCTGCAGTTTCCCTCGATGGGCTCGGTGGTCTCGCACGAGTTGGGCTCGCGCAACAACCTGCCGCCCTATGTCTGCGTGCCGAACATGCCGAATGAATTTGCCGGCAGCGGCTATCTCTCGACGGCCCACGGCCCTTTCAGCCTCGGCGGCGACCCGGCGAACAAAGGTTTCGCGGTGCGCGATCTCAACATGCACCAGGGGATCACGCCGGAGCGTTTCGACCGCCGCCGGAACATCCTCTCCACGGTCGATGAGCATTTCCGCACTTTGGAAAAAAGCGACTCGCTCGACGCGATGGACAGCTTCTATCAGGCGGCCTATTCGCTCGTCTCTTCGGAGTCTGCGCGCGAGGCCTTCAACCTCGCCGCCGAGCCCGAGGCGACGCGCGCCAAATACGGTCAGAATGAAGCCGGCCAACGCATGCTGATGGCCCGCCGCCTCGTGGAAGCAGGCGTGCGCTTTGTCTCGATGACCTACGGCGGCTGGGACATGCACGCGAAAATCCAGGACGGCATCACCCGCTCGCTCCCGCCTTTCGACCAAGCCTACGCCGCACTCATCCGCGACCTCGACGAGCGCGGGATGCTCGACGAGACCATCGTCATGGTCACCTCTGAGTTTGGCCGCACGCCGAAGATCAACAAGGACGCCGGCCGCGACCACTGGCCGCGCGTGTTCAACATTGTCTTCGCCGGCGGCGGCTTTAAGCGCGGCAGCGTCTATGGCACGTCCGACCCGACCGGCTCGGAGCCGGATGCAGATCCGCTCACGGTCGAAAACATGGCCGCGACCGTTTACAACCAGCTCGGCATCGCGCCGGAAAAGAAGCTCATCGCGCCGGGCAACCGCCCGATCGACATCGTCCGCAATGGCACTGTCGTTTCCGAGCTGCTGGCTTAACCCCCGCGCCAACGTGCGACGAACCTTCGTCACGGCGCGCGCGGCGGCGTTCGCCGGTTTCGCACTGGCCGTGTCCGCGCAGGCCGCGTCCCCCACGCTCACGCACCTCATACCCGGCGGCGGGCAGCGCGGGACGGAGGTCGAGGTCGTCTGCGAAGGCGGACGGCTCGACGACGCCAAAGGGCTGCTCTTTTACGAGCGCGGTTTTGAAGTGACGAGCGTCACCGAGGCGGCTGGCGGGAAGTTCAAGGCGAAGATCAAAATCGCGCCCGATGCCGCGCTCGGCGAGCACAGCGTCCGCGTGTGGACGGCGACGGGCGTGGGTGATCTGCGCACTTTTTACGTGTCGCCATATCCAATGGTGAAAGAGGACGACGAGGCCAAGGATGCCGCGAAAAAAGACGAGCCGCAGGCCATCGCGCTCGGCTCGACGGTGTGGGGCAGCATTCAGGGCGAGGACGTGGACCGCTTCGTCGTGGAGGCGAAAAAGGGCCAGCGCATCTCGGCGGAAGTCGTGGGCGTGCGGCTGCAGCCGCGCGAGATTTTCGACGCGATGCTCACGCTCACAAAAGCGGACGGCACCGTGCTCGCGGAGAACGACGACAGCTCGCTGCTCCAGCAGGATCCCGTGCTCAGCTTTGTCGCGCCCGAGGACGGCAAATACATCCTCGCGCTCAAGGACAGCACCAACGCTGCGCCCGGCGCCGGCCATTATCTCCTGCATATCGGTTCGTTTCCGCGTCCGCTCACGGTGTATCCGGCGGGCGGGCAGGTCGGCGAGCAGTTGAAAGTGACGTATCTCGGCGATGCCGCCGGCCCGTTGCCCGCGGTGGTCAAACTGCCCGCGCAGCCGGACAACCACTTCGCCGCTTTTCCCGAGCAGAACGGCCAGGCCGCGCCGTCCGCCAACTGGCTGCGCGTCTCGCCTTTTCCCAACGTCCTCGAAGCCGAACCGAACAACGACGCCGCGACCGCCACCTCGACCGACAAGCCGCTGCCGCTCGCCTTCAACGGCGTCATCGGCGAAAAAGGCGACACGGACTTTTTCAAATTCGCCGCGAAGAAAGACCAGGAGTTCGACGTGAATGTCTTCGCGCGCCGGCTGCGGTCGCCGCTCGATTCCGTGCTCGAAATCTACGACGATAAAGGCAACCGCATCGCGCAGAACGACGACAGCGGCGGGCCGGACAGCTATCTGCGCTGGAAGGTGCCTGCGGATGGAAATTTCTGCGTCGCCGTGAAAGACCAGCTCGGTCGCGGCGGGTCCACTTTCACCTACCGCATCGAGATGGTGGCGACGAAACCCGAGATCGCCGTGTGGCTGCCGGAGATGCAGCAAAACACGCAGGACCGGCAGACGATTTCCGTGGCGAAAGGCAACCGCTACGCCTCGCTCGTCAAAGTGAAACGCGACAATTTCGGCGGCGACGTGGCGCTCACACCGAGCGCACTCCCGGCAGGCGTGGTGATGACCGCCGGCCCCATCCTCGGCAACGTCGATACCATCCCCGTCGTCTTTGAAGCCGCGCCCGACGCCGCCGTGGCCACCCGCACTTTCGAGCTGATCGCGAAACCCACCGACGGCAAGCCGCTCGAAAGCCGCATCGCGCATCCCATCGACATCGTCGAGAACGGCAACAACGCGCCCTACTACCGCATCGTCGCGGACAAACTCGCCGTCGCCGTGGCCGAGGAAGCGCCTTTCAAAATCAACCTCGTGCAGCCGAAAGTGCCCATCGCGCAAAGCGGCTCGATGAACTTGAAAGTCACCGCCGAGCGCAAGGCGGACTTCAAAGGCAAGATCAACCTCGCGCTGCTCTACGCACCGCCCGGCATCGGCACCGCGGGCTCGGCGGAGATCAAGGAAAACGAAAACGAAGGCCTGGTCGCGATCAGCGCCAACGGCGATGCGCAGACGAAGAAATGGAAGATCACCGTGGTCGGTTCGGCGGACCTCGGCAAAGGCCCGGTCTGGGTTTCCACGCAGCTCGCGGAACTCGAAATCATCCCGCCTTTTCTCGGCGGGCAAATCGTCCGCACTTTTGTCGATCAGGGCGACACGACGGTGGTGACGGTGAAGCTCCAGCAGAAAACGCCGTTCGAGGGGAAAGCGAAAATCCAACTGCTCGGCCTGCCCAACAAATGCACCGCTGCCGAACGCGAAATCAGCAAGGACGACACCGAGGTGAAATTTGAAGTCGTCGCCGACAAGACCACGCCCGTCGCGCGCCACGCCTCGCTTTTCTGCCAGGTCGCGGTGCCGCAGAACGGCGAGACCATTTTGCAGAGCTTCGGCCAAGGCGGAATTCTCCGCGTCGATGCCGCGAGTGTCGCCAAAGCCGAGGAGAAAAAATGAAACCGAAATCCCGTCTCTCCACCCCGAAACGCACCGGCACGCAGCACGTGAAATGGGTGCTCGGCGCATGCGTCGCCACCGCGCTCAGTGGCGCGGGCATCGTCAGCCTGCTCACTTCTGCGCCTTCGCAGGCAAAGGCCGAAGGCGAAGCCGCGGAGAGCGGCGTCCCCGCCGTGACCGCGCCGCCGGCCGGCCCGTTCACGCTCGAAGTTTTCCCCGGCGACGTGAACCTCAAGACCGCGCGCGCCGTGCAGTCCGTCGTCGTCCGCATCACCGAGCAGAGCGGCGTGCAGCGCGATGTCACGGGGCAGGCCGCGTTCACTTTCGCCGATCCGGCAAAGGCGAAAATCGAGAAAGGCATCGTCTCTCCGCTCGCCGATGGCGACACCGCTTTGCACGTCGCGTTCGCCGGCCAGGCCATCGACGTGCCGGTGAAAGTCGCCGACGTGCAGACCGATCCGCCGGTTTCGTTCCGGCGCGATGTCATGCCCGTCTTTCTCCGCTCCGGCTGCAACTCCGGCGGCTGCCACGGCTCGGCGCGCGGGCAGGACGGCTTCCGCCTTTCGCTTTTCGGCTACGACCCCGAGGGCGATCACTTCCGCCTCACCCGCGAACTCGCCGGACGCCGCATCAACCTCGCGCTGCCGGGCGACTCGATGGTCATCACGAAATGCGTGGGCGACGCACCGCACACCGCCGGCAAACTTTTCGAGCGCGACAGCCAGTACGCGAAGACCCTCATCCGCTGGCTCGAAGCCGGCGCTCCCAACGACCCGCCGACCGAGCCGACCTGCACGAGCGTCGAGATTTTGCCGAAGCGCCTCGTCCTCGAAAGTCCCGGCCAGTTGCACCGCCTGACCGTGCGCGCGCAGTATTCAGACGGCACGCAGCGCGACGTCACCAGCCTCGCGCTTTTCCTCACGAGCAACGAAGGCTCCGCAAAAATCTCGAAGGACGGCATCATCACGACCGGCCAGCGCGGCGAGGCTTTCGTCATGGCGCGCTTCGCCACACACACCGTCGGCTCGCAAGTCATCGTCATTCCGAAGGATCTGAAATTCGAGTGGCCGCAGACCGCCGAGCGCAACTACATCGACACGCTCGTTGACAACAAGCTGCGCGACCTCCGCATCACGCCGTCCGAGATTTGTGACGACGAGACCTTTCTCCGCCGCACGCACATCGACATCACCGGCGTCCTCGCCACCAGCGCGCAGGTCGCGAAATTCGCCGCCGATCCCGACCCGCAGAAGCGCGAGAAAAAAGTGGACGAACTGCTCGCGAAAAATGAGTTCACCGATCTCTGGGCCTTGAAATGGAGCGAACTGCTGCAAGTCCGCACCGAGCAGAACAACGGCGGCTACAAGGCCACGCTCGGCTACTACAACTGGATCCACGACCAGCTCGAAAAGAACGTCCCGATCAACCAGGTCGCCGCGTCGCTCATCTCCGCGAGCGGCAGCAATCTCGAAAACCCGGCGGCCAATTACTACCAGATCGAAACCGATCCGCTGAAGCTCGCCGAAGACACCGCGCAGGCCTTCATGGGCATCCGCATCCAGTGCGCGCAGTGCCACAATCACCCGTTCGACCGCTGGACGATGGACGACTACCGCGGGTTCGTCGCCTTTTTCACCCAGGTCGGCCGCAAGCCCGGCGAAGACCCGCGCGAGAAAATCATTTTCGACCGGCACGACGGCGAATCGAAGCACCCCGTCGGTGACCGCGTGATCCCGCCGAAATTCCTCGGCGGCGACGCGCCGGAAACCAAAACCATCGATCGCCGCGAGGCGCTCGCGAAGTGGCTGTCCGCGCCGGAAAATCCCTACTTTGCGCGTCACATGGCGAACCTGATGTGGGCGCAATACATGGGCCGCGGAATCATCGAGCCCGTCGATGACGGGCGCATTTCCAACCCCGCCTCGAACCCCGAACTGCTCGCCGCGCTCACCAAAAAACTCGTCGAATACAACTACGACATGCGGAAGTTCGTCCGCGACATCTGCAACTCGCGCACCTACCAGACGAGCACCCGGCAGAACGACACCAACCTCACCGACCAGCGCAACTTCGCCCACGCCACCATCCGCCGGATGCGCGCCGAAGTGCTGCTCGACTGCATCTCGCAAGTCACCGAGACGAAGGAAAAATACAAGGGTCTGGCCACCGGCGCGCGCGCCGTGGAAATCGCCGATGGCAAGACGACGAATTATTTCCTGACGACCTTTGGCCGCGCCACCCGCGAGACGCTTTGCGCCCGCGAAGAAGTCGGGCCCACGCTTTCGCAGGCGCTGCATTTCATCAATGGCGACACCGTCGAAAACAAGATTGCGGCAGGCGGCGTCATCAAGAAATTGCAGGGCGAAAACAAAACGCCGCGCGAGATCACGCAGGAGCTTTACGTCCGCTGCTTTGGCCGCCAGCCGAGCGAGGAAGAGCTGCGCAAACTCGAACCCATGTGGGGCGTCACCGAGCAGCAGCCCGCCGTGTTCAACGACGTCTTCTGGGCGTTGCTGAACGCGAAAGAGTTCATGTTCAACCACTGAGTTTGCGGTGATGAGCGAAGCGTCCAAAAAAAACACTGTCATCCTGAACGGAGTTTCGCCGCGGGCGCAGGCGGGGGCGAAACGCAGTGAAGGAACTCTGACTTTTCCGTGGGCGGAGGCGGCGGGAGAAAGCGCGCACTATCACCCCCACCGCCTCCGCCCATTGAAGTCAGAGGTTCTTCACTCCGCCATTGTTGCAAAGCCTCCAAAGGCTGCGTTCAGAATGACAGCAGTTATTTTGGGCTTCGCCGCGCTCGCCACGAGCGCCCGCGCGCAGGTGCCGGACAAGGTCAACTACAACGACCACGTCCTCCCGATTTTCAGGAACTCCTGCCTGAATTGTCACAACCCCGACAAGAAAAAGGCCGGGCTCGACCTCTCCACTTTCCAAGGCGCGATCCAAGGCAGCGAGAACGGCAAGGTGCTCAAATCCGGCGACAGCGCAGGCAGCCTGCTCGTCAAATGCGTCCTGCCCGACGGCGACCCGAAGATGCCGCCCAAAGGCGACCGGCTCCCCGAAAGCGAAGTCGCCATTTTGAAAAAATGGATCGACGGCCAGCTCCTCGAAACCGCCGGCGGCAAAGCCATCGCGGCTGCCGCGAACAACGTGCAGGTCGCCGTCGTTTCCCTCACCCGCCCCGACGGCCCGCCGCCGATGCCAGGCGAACTCCCACTCGATCCCGTCGTCCACACTGCAAAAACCAATTCGCTCACCGCGCTCGGCGCGAGCCCGTGGGCGCCGCTCGTCGCGCTCGGCGGACAAAAGCAAATCCTGCTCTACAACACGGAAACGCTCGCACCGCTCGGCGTGCTCCCTTTCCCCGAAGGCTTCCCCACGATCATCCGCTTCAGCCGCAACGGGCAGCTCATCCTCACCGGCGGCGGACGCGGCGGAAAGTCCGGCAAGGTCGTCCTCTGGAACGTTCAGACCGGCGAGCGCATCGCCACCGTCGGCAACGAATTCGACCAGGTGCTCGCCGCCGACATCAGCGCGGATCAGCAATTCGTCGCGCTCGGCGGGCCGGCGAAGCTGGTGAAAATTTACGCCACGAAAGACGGCCGCCTCGTTCACTCGATCAAAAAGCACACCGACTGGGTGACCGCGATTTCCTACTCGCCCGACGGCAAACTCGTCGCCAGCGCGGATCGCAACGGCGGCGTGATCGTGTGGGAAGCCGACAAGGGCAAGGAATACAACGTCCTTGCCGGGCACAAAGGCGCTGTCACCGGGCTGTCGTTTATGACCGGCGTGGTCGCCTCGGGGAGCGAGGATGCGACGATCAAATTGTGGGATGTGAAGGAAGGCAAAGAGATCAAGAGCTGGGCCGCGCATCCGGGCGGTGTGCAAAGCGTGGACTTCACGCCCGACGGGCGGCTCGTCTCCAGCGGGCGCGACAAGACGGCGAAGGTCTGGGACCAGACCGGCAAGCAACTCATGGCCAGCGAACCTTTCGCCGACATCGCCCTCCGCGCCGAGATGGCCGGCGAGCGCGTCATCGCGGGCGACTGGAGCGGAGTGGTGCGCGTGTGGTCGCTGGATGGCAAGCGCGTGGGTGAACTCGATGCCAACCCGCCCACGATCGCCGAGCGTCTCGCCGCCGCGACGAAACAGATCGCGGATGCGCAGACGGCGGTGCCGGAATTGCAAAAGCAGATCGCCGTCGCCGAGGAGAAAATCAAAGTCGAGATGGCCGGCAACGAGGAGAAACGCAAGGCGGAGATGGCGGCGGCAGAGGCGAAAAAAGTGGCGGACATCGCCGCTGCGGAAGCCAGGTGGAAGGAAGCGCTCGCCGCTGTCGAGGTCGCGAAAGTCGCCCCACAGCAGATGGAGAAGGTCATCGCCGACGGTGCCGCCGCGCTGGCTGCGCTGCGCGCCACGCGGGATTCCGCGGCCAGCGTGGCAGACGCCGCGGCAAAGATTCTCGTCTTCAAACAAACTTCCAACGCGCTGCCCACCGAAATCGAGCAGGCGAAAAAGGAAGTCGCCATCCGCACCGCGCCGCGCGATGCCGCGCAAAAGCTCGTCGATGCGAAGAAGGCTGAAATCACGCAGGCCGAAGCCTCCATCGCGCAGGCCAAAGCCGAGCAACCGACGAAGATCGCCGCCGCCGAGAAAGCCGTGCAGGACATCGCCGCGCAGGTCACCGCGCTCCAGCAGGCTCCGGTCGCAGCGCCCGCCGCCGCCGCCGATTCACCCGCGGCGCAGGAGATCGCCAAGGCCAAGGCCGCCATCGCGCAAAGCTCCACGCAGATCGCCGCCGCCCAGGCCGAACTCGACAAATGGCGCGGTGCGCAAGTCCTGCAAAGCGTCCACAACGCCCGCCAGATGCTCGCCGACAAAACCGCCCAGTACGCCAGCCTCGTGCAAGCCGCGAAGGACGCGCCCCTCGCCATCGAGCGCGCCCGCGCCGACCTCGCCGCCGCGGAAAAAACCACCGCCGAAGCTCCCGCGAAGCTCAAGGAAAAGGAGACGCTTTTCGCCGAAACGCAGCAGACCGCGGGCGCGAAAAAAGCCGCCGTCGATGCCGCGCAGGCCGCAGTCGATGAAAAGAAAAAGGCGCTCAAGGCGCTGACCGACGCACCTAAGGCCGCGCCTGCCGCGCCTGTGGCCCCGAATCCCGAAGCTCTCGCGAAAAAAGTCGCCGACCTCACCGCCGAGATTGCCAAACGTCGCGCAGTCCGCATGACCAAAACCGCCGGTACGCCCGAATACGTCGCAGCCGATGCGCTCGTGCAGGGCATCAAGCCCGACCTCATCGCCGCCCAAGCCGCGCTCGACGCCGCGAAAGCGGGCACACCTGCCGCACCCGTCGCTCCTGCCGCACCCGACCTCAAGCCCGCGGAAGCCGAACTCGTCAAAGCCAAGGAAGCCCTCAACCTCGCAAAAACCGACGCCAAGCCCGCCGACGTGAAACTTGCCGCCGCCGAAAAAGCCCTCGCCGCACTGCGCAAGGAAGTGGACGCCGCCACCCAGCTCGCCGCGAAACTCCGCAAAGAACTCCCCGCCATCGAGAAGACCGCGCTCGCCGCCAAAGCCCAAGCCGAGCAAGCCGCACAGACCGCAGCGCGCGAAATGGAAGCCGCGAAAGTCGAAGCCGAAAAGCGCCGCGCCGCCTACGAAACCCTCAAGGCCGGCACCCCAAAATCCGCCGCCCTCGCGCCCGCGCCGCAACTGTAGGGGAAGCTGCCAGCTTCCCCTGCAGTTGCGCGCCGGTGGCGCGCTACGCCTTCACCATGAAGCCGAGATTCCCCCACCGCGCCCAGTGCGTGTGCTGCGTTTTGCCCGGCACCGAGACGCCGTTCCAGTCGTGCCGGTAGGTCTTCGAGATGAAATCCACGAAGGACGCGTTCATGTTCACATCGTGCGAGACGAGCAGCCCGCCGGGCCGCAGCCGCTTCCAGAAGTGTTTGAATTCCCAGTACTGGTGCTTGTAGCGGTGCATCGAGTCGTGCAGGAAAAAATCAATTTCCCCCGGCCCGAGTTTCTCCCGCATGAAGCCACGCACATTGCCCGGACACGGCACCAGCGGCCCGCGCAACTCCTCCGGAACCATGCTGCCGATGGGCACCTTCGTGTCGTATTCGATCGCGTAGAGCTGGCCGGCGGCGACTTCGGCATCGTGCATGCCTTTGAGGATGAAAGACGACGCCATGCCCGTGTTCGCGCCCGTCTCCACGGCGATGCGCGGGCGAAACGTGCGCACCAGCGCGTAGAGCAGCGCGCAATCCATGCGCCCCATCGAGCGCTTGCTGCCGAGCGTTTCCTTGCGCTCCAGCATCTGCGCCATGAAAGCGCCGCCGCGCATTTCGACGACGGTTTGCATGAGGTCGAACCAGTGAAATTCTTGAGCGGGCATGAGAGGGAAGTGCCTAGCAGGCGACGGCGGACAAATGGAAGCGTCAACTTTCCTGACCGCAGGGCTGGCGGAATCCGCCGCCGGCTTTACTGCCAGGGCTGCGCGTAGAGCGCCTTGATTTCCGCGGGCGTGAGCGCGCGGTTATAGACGCGCACCTCGTCGATTTCGCCGTCGAAATTCTGCCACTCGCCCTCGTCCACGCTGCCGATGCTCATCCACATTTTGTCCGTCGGATAATTCACCGTCTCGCCCGTGCGTGCGCGGCCGACGATCTCGCCGTTCACGTAAAGTTTCAGCGCGCCCATCTTCGGCGAGAGTTTTTCCAGCGTGCCCGCCACGAAATACCAAGTGTCGCGCGCCAGCGTCTTCGGCGAGTCCACGGCGACATGCTGGTTGAGCATTTTCTCGCCCGTCGGCGAGAGTTTGATTTCGTTGTCGAAGACCGTGAACACCGGCTTGCCGGTCACGGAGCGGTCGGTACGAAACTCGAGGGTGCCATCCGGGTGGATGTGCAAATCCCACGGATCGCGGCCGTACTGGCGGTCGCCAAACCACGCGATTTGCGATCCCCACCGCGGCGCGATGCTCGCGTATTTGACCCACGCGGTCACGGTCAGCGTTTCTTTCAAATCGAGATCCGGCGTGGTCGGCATCGTCACGGAATCCCACGACACCGCGCGCGCACTCGACGGGTTTTTGCGCAGCTTCAGCGCCTGTCCACGCAAGCCGGTGACAAAACTCCCGCCGCCGCGCACCCGCCCGTCGTGCCCGCGTCCGCTGGCATCGGCGGCATTGGCGAGGTCGAAATTCCAGTAGCCCATCAGCCCGTCCTCCGGCACCGGCGGGATCACCGCATCCGCGGCGGGCGGCACGGCACCGGGATATTTCTCCACCGGCGCGGGCGTCGCGGCAGGCACGGGAAGGGTCGTCGTCAGCGAAGTTTTCACCACCGGCGCGAGCGTCACCTTGCCGCTGCGGGCGACCTGCTGGAGTCCTTTGCTCAGCGGGTTTTCCGGGCTCAGCGGATCGCCGAGCACACGCGCGAGTTTCGCCAGCGCCTCGGGGTTCGGCGTACCCTCGGTCACGGCGGGGTAAAGCACCGCGCCATAAATTTTCACGTCGCCCGAAATGCGGCGGAGCACGATTTTTTCCGCGGTCGGATATTTGCGCAGCGGAATGATGTAGGTGTCCGTCACCGCCTCCCTGCCCACCTCCACGAGATTGCCAAACAGATCGACCTCGACCACGCGCCCCTGAGCATCGAAGAGCTGCACCGCGATGTCCGCCGTCTCGCCCGCGTCGAAAAGGATCGTCGCCACGAGGTCTTCATTCATCTTCGCGCGGTCGATGCTGATCGACACGCGGCCCACACCCGCCGCCGCCGTGCCCACCGCCTGCCAGCACCGCGGGTCGGCGAGAAACTGTCCGCCCTGCTGCTCGATCTTCGCGACCCACGCCGGCACCTCCGCCACCGCCAGCGCGCCCGCCTTTTCCACCTCCGGCCCGAAGCTCAGCTCGGCCACCTCCGGCTGCACCGACGCGGCCCACGCACCCAGCCGCAGCGCAACGGCCACGAGGGGCCAGACAAATGACGGGGAGGGACGCATGAGAATCGGGCGTGAGTGTCCCCGGATTAGCCCGCGAGGCAATCCTCCATTTTGCCATTGCAGCCCGCGCCTGCGGCGGTAAAGCAGGCACCGCAACAGCCGCCTGCGCCGGTGTGGTGAAATGGCAGACACAACGGACTTAAAATCCGTTGGCGCGAAAGCGCCGTGCGGGTTCGAGTCCCGCCACCGGTAGCGGCCCGCGGGCTTGAAGCCGCCCGTACGGGAATGTCGCGATCCCTAGCCGATGCCAGACGCCATCTCGCCTGTGAGTTCTTCGATTTTCTTCGCTAGGGAAAATCCGGATATCGAAATCCGAAACAAATCCGAAGGAATGGAAATTTCGGAAAATGGAGACCGCACACCCCTCCTATTTTCCTTCTTTCGCGCTTTTGAAATTTGTTTCGGATTCCGAATTTTCTCGATACTGCCCGCCTCCAGCACGCGGATGATTTCCAGCTCGATGCTCGCCCACAGCCGGCGCAGTTGCGCGAGCTCGCGCTCCTCGCCGAAGTCGAGCGCCGCCCAGCCTTGCCGCAGGATGAAGCCGTGCGGGTCTTCCGCGATGCTCCGCAGCGTGGCCAGATCGCTGTGGTTCTTCGCGTGGTTGATCGCCGCGGTCAGCTTGTGATAAGTCTCCTGCTTCTCCGGCTCGTGCGCGAAGCGGTCGGGGTGAAACAGCTTCACCAGCTTCCGCCAGAGCTGGCTCACCTCGGCGGCTTCCCCGGCGGAGAGTTCCTGCTTCTCCGCCAGCGCCGCCGCCGCTACCTTCTCGCTCAATGAAAACCTCTCTCGCCGCACTGATTATCGCTGCTGGCTTCCTGTGCGCGTGTGACCATGCACAACGAGGCGACCCAGCGCAAAAGGCATTTCAAGACACCAAGGGCAAAGCCGAGAAGGGTGACGCCGAAGCTCAATTCTATCTCGGAGCCCGCTACCACAATGGCGAAGGCGTGGAGAAAGACTATGTGGAGGCTGTGAAGTGGTATCGCAAGGCTGCTGAGCAGGGCTTCGCCCAAAGTCAATTCCAGCTCGGACTCTGCTATCGCCAAGGCGAAGGCGTAGAGAAAAGCGACGGAGAAAGCGCAAAATGGTTTCGCATGGCTGCCGAGCAAGGCGAAGTCAATGCTCAACTAGGACTCGCCCTCTGCTATAGCCAAAGCGAAGGCGTGGCAAAAGACAATGCGGAGGCTGCGAAGTGGTATCGCAAGGCTGCCGAGCAGGACGATGCTGAAGCTCAACACAATCTCGGACACTGCTACGATGAGGGCACAGGCGTAGCGAAGGACTATGCGGAAGCGGTGAAATGGTATCGCAAGGCTGCCGAGCAAGGCTACGCTAGGGCTCAGTTCAATCTCGGAATCTACTATCACGAAAGCAAAGGCGCGGAGAAAAACGACGCGGAAAGCGTGAAGTGGTATCGCAAAGCTGCTGAGCAAGGCTTCGCCGGGGCTGAAAACAATCTCGGACTCTGCTACCTCGAAGGCCAAGGCGTGGAGAAGAGCGCCGCGGAAGCGGTGAAGTGGTTTCGCAAGGCTGCCGAACATGGCGAGGCCGTGGCCCAAAACAATCTCGGAGCCCACTACCGCGATGGCGAGGGTGTGGAGAAGGACTACGCGAAAGCAGCAATGTGGTATCGCAAAGCTGCCGAGCAGGGCAACTCAGAGGCTCAAAATGCTCTTAACGACTTGCTGAAAAATGCGCCCCCGGGATTCATGTCTACGCCCTCCCCATTGGCGGCCAATTCAACAGGGATCGATATGGTAAAAGATGAAGGTGGCGTGCTAAAGGTTCCTGTTCAGATCAACGGCGCGATAACACTGAAGTTCGTGCTCGATAGCGGGGCTTCTGAGGTTCAAATCTCGAAAGATGTCGTTCTTACACTAATCCGATCGGAGGCAATCAAGGAGAGCGATTTTCTTCCAGGAAAAGCCTTCGTTCTTGCCGATGGCTCAAAGGTGAAAAGCGATCGGTTTATCTTACGCTCAATCAAGGTCGGCGAATCGACGTTTTCAGATGTTGAAGCGAGTATCGGTAGCTTAGATGCCCAGCTTCTTTTGGGGCAAAGCTTCCTTTCAAGATTCAAAGAGTGGACAATCGACAATAAGAAATCGAAGCTGATTTTGACTAAGTAGCACTTTACCGATAGGACGCCGAAGAGTTACGGACACGAGCATTGCGGTAACCGAGCGCGCCAAGAAGCATCTCCACCAGCATGGTCTTGGATTTATTTTTTGGACCGATTACGATCTCTACAATCGCGTTTTCGCGCATCGTCTGCCGCAATGGCATCTCGAAATACGGCACCACCCCGTATCGTGTAGAGCGAAAGTTTATGGTTTTAAGCGCGCCATCGAGAAGCATGTTGGGCTCTTCGGGGCGAGTCATCATTGATGGAGAATAGGTGATGCGCCATTCTCTTTCCTCGCGGAAGGCGGGATTCTTAAAGGACAATGCGAGATCGCGAAGCTGGGAAACGCATCGGGATCCTCGCGTGGATAACGTATCGTGGGGGCTTGTATTAGGCGACAAGTGATAGTCGAAAATCTGGGCGATCTCCCGTTTTAAGGCATCGTCGTCATACTGGATTTCCAAAAGCCCGACCGTATTGCCGTCAAACATCGACATGTGAGGGATTTGAAGTTTGGCATCGAATGCTTTCGGGTTGAACCCGATCGCGAACCCATCCCCATCCCTAGCGTAAGCTCGCCACTGGCTCAGGACGTCACCGTCGCGGGAGAAGCTCCCAACATACAGGTCGCGCATCCGATCACTCATCGTGTGATCGAACTGCCCTGTGATTTCGTTTAGAAACTCCACTGCATCAGCCGTCTTTCGCTGCTCAATTTCATCATGGATAAATGGAACCGCCCAGATGTGCTCTTGTACATCGTTCAGTGCTGCTTCGTGCGTAAGCCAAAGGACACCTGTTCGGAGAATCTCTGACAGCGTTGCGCAAGGGCAATAGTGATAAAGCACGTCAGGGATTTGGGACATCTTTTCCACTGATACCCATGCTCACCCTCGTTGCCAAGTTGAGGACTTGGCAATGTTGTATTTGTGCGGGGAAACTGTGCTTCGTGGTGAAGGGCGCGACTGCTTGGAGCCAGTGCGGCGGCGCGTGAGCCCAGCCACCCACCCCGCGCTATGGAAATTGCCCCGTGCAAGCGCATGACGGCTCGCCCGTGGCTGCTAGCCCGCCGCGCGGAAGTTGAGTTGATCGTCCGAGTTCATGTCCAGGACTTGGATGGTCGTCCGACCGACGGCGGTTCTGCCGGTGATGTAGATTCCCTCAAAGGCAAAGTGATCCTCCCATGGTTGCTGGCGCGGGTGGAACAACCCGGTGACCGCGCCGGTGAGTGGGTCAATGCCGGTCAGGTTGGGGCCTTTGTGGAGATTACAGTCGATGCAGGCGAGGCAGAGGTTGGATTCGTCATCGGAACCGCCGTGCTTGCGCGCGCGGATGTGCTCGAGGTGCAGGGCTGCGAGCGGTGAGTCATCCTGATGCAGGTGGCAATACTCGCAGCGGTTGGACGCCCGTTGGCGCACGAAGGCTCTCGCCGCCTCCGTCACAATGCGCCGCCAGACTTCATGGTCTGCGCCTCACGCCGAAGGGTGGCGACGAATTTGTTGGCGCGCACGTAGCCTTCATACTCATCCAGCTCCTCGGCGGTGAGTTCGCCCTCGGTGGATTTTGCAGCGAGCTGCTCGATGCGTTCACGCAATGCCCGGTCAGGCTGCGCGCCGAGCACGGCTTCCTCTTTGCCGTGGAGCAAGAGCTGGAGAAGCGGATGCACGCCACGATGGAAGGCAGTTTGAGTGCTCATGCCGGGATGCTACAAGCCGTCATACCCATCGGCAAGGAAAGGTGCATCGGTTTTACCCTCGGTCCTCACCGATCCGGCACGGGCAGAAACGGGCCGACGGCCGCCGTCCAAATCCTGTAACCTTCGGCGTTCATGTGGAGTTTGTCGGCGACGAAAATCTCGGGCTTCGGCAGGCCGTCGTCGCCGAGCATGGGGTGGAAGACGTCGATGAATTTCATGTGCGGCTGCTCTTTGATGAAGGCTTCGATGCTCGCGTTGAGCGCCTTCACGTTTTCGACCTGCGCCCAGCGCGAGGGATTGCCGGCGCTGGAGATGTAGGCGATTTCCGCGTCGGGGAGTTTCGTACGGAGCCTGGCGGTGAAGGCTTTGAAATCTGCGAAGACTTCCTCGGGCGGGCGGCCGTTGTTGAGGTCGTTGCCGCCCGCGTAGAGCACGACCATGCGCGGCTCGTACGGCAGCACGAGGCGGTCGGCGTAATACACGCTGTCCGCGATCTCGGAGCCGCCGAAACCGCGGTTCAGCACGCGATGCTGCGGGAAATCCTGCGCGAGAGTTTTCCACAGCCGGATGCTCGAGCTGCCGACGAAAACGATCCCGCCTTTCGCCGGCGGCGTCTGCGCATCGGCCTTTTCAAAGGCGGCGATTTCGTTTTCCCATTTCGCAAAATCGTGCGGCTTGGCGGGAGCCTTGTCATCCGCACGGAGGACGGGCGCGAGGGCGAGGGCGAGGGCGGCGAGGAGCTGGAAAACCGGGAGGCGCATGCGGAGAGCGAGCGGCTTTTTCCCGCGCGAGGCAATCCGAATTTCCGCGCCTCAAAACTTCATCGTGAACTGCGCGCCGAGGGTGTGGCCGAAGCCTTTGGGGGCGGTGTCCTCGTGCTGCACGCTGTACTGGAGCTTGAGCTGGGTGTGGGCGGTGAAGCGGTAGCCGAGCGCCACATCGAGGCGGGCGAGGTCGCGACCCCAGCGCTCGCCGTCGATGGTGGAAAAGACCTGCTGGTTCCAGCGCAGCGCGCCGTAGAGCTGCGCGGTGAATTTGTATTTGGCCTCAAGGTAGTAGGCGAAATTGTCCGCGTGGCCGACTCCGGGAATTTCAAAGCGCGTCTCAAAAAATTCCGCCCACACCTGCCAGTGGTGCCACGCAAAACTCACGTCCTGGGCGAGCACGGTTTCGCGGTAATCGTTGAGCAGCGCGCCGGGCGCGAGGGTGGGCTTGGCCGAGGGCAGCAGGTAGGAGCCCGTGCTGGCGGAAAAGCCGAGGTTCCACATTTCATTCGGACGAAAGCCGAGGCGTCCGCTGACGGTCGGGTGCTGCCACTGCTGCACCGTGCCGTCCCAGTATTTCGGGCGCGAGGAAAGCCCCGCGTTTTTCACCTCGGCCGCGTACTCGAAACGCCCCAGCCGCCCGGCCACCGAAAGCCCGCTCGTGTAGCTGGGCCCCCAGATGACGGGGACGCGCAGGTGCTTGTCCGGGCCACCGTCGGGCACGGTGCCATCGAGGTATTCCGGGCTGACATGCGCCCAGTTTTGCAGCGTGGCGAGGGAGTCCACGGCGGCCACGTCCCAGATGCCGGTGAGGTTTTCGTACGGGAGCGGCGCGGTGAGAAAAGGGTTCGTCCACGAGTCGTGCCGCGTGGTCCAGTTGCCGACGACGGTGGCGAATTTGCCGACCTGCAAACTCAGCCGGCCATCGTCCCACGGCGTGACGCGCAGCGCGTATTCGTCGAGCGCCACGCGGGCGTCATTGTAGCCGGGATCGAAGCCGCGGTCAGCACGCGCCTGCGCGAAAGCATAGACGTATGGGCCGAGTTGCGCGTCGAGAAAGAGGGTGATGCGCGGGTTGAAAAGGTCGCGTTTGTCCGTGAAGAAAAGGCCCGGCGCGGGGTTCGAGAGCCGGTAGCCTTCCAGGTCGATGAGTCCGCTGAAACGCGCGCGCACATTGCCGTCAAAAGCGTTCACGCTGAGCGCGGCGTCGAGGCGCTCGATCCAGTCGTCCGCCCGGGAAGCAGCCAGGGGACAGGCGAAGAAGGCGGCAGCGAGAAAGCGGGAGAGGGTTTTCATGCGGGTTGCGTGGCGGTGGCGATGGCGTCGCGGAGGGCGGGGATGCGGACGGGTTTACTGATGAGCACGTCCACGTCGGGGAACTCGTCCTTTTCGTGAAAGAGGCCAAAGCCGGTCAGCAGAATGATCGGCATTTTCGGTGCGCGGAATTTGATGGCCGCGGCCATCTGGTCGCCGTTCATCGCGGGCATGGCCTTGTCGGTGATGACGAGATCGAAGGTGCCCGCGTCGAAGCGCCGAAGGCCGTCGGCTCCGTCGGTGGCGAGCTGCACATCGTGGCCGTCGGCGGCGAGCACCGCGGAGAGCGTGTCGCGGACGGGCGTTTCGTCATCGACCACGAGCACGCGGAGCGGACGCTGCGCGGGGCGCTCGGGCGCGGCGGTGACGGCGCGCACAGGCGCGTCTTGCAGCGGCAGCGTGATGACGAAAGTGGTGCCCACGCCCACGGTGCTGCGGATGTCGAGCGCGCCGCTGTGCCGCTGCACGATGCCGAAAACCATGGACAGGCCGAGCCCCGTGCCGCGCTCGCCTTTCGTGGAATAGAACGGCTCGAGACAGCGCTGGCGCGTCTCCTCGGTCATGCCCGTGCCGGTGTCGGCGACTTCGAGCACCGCGGTGTCGCCGCGCTGCACGGTGCGGAGCGTGAGCGTGCCGCCGGCGGGCATCGCGTCCACAGCGTTGAAGATGAGGTTTGTGAGCACTTCGCGCAGCGCGGATTCCTCGCCCGCCACGGGCGGCACGGCGTCGAGTTCGAGCGCGATTTCCACAGTCGCGCCCGCGGCCTGCGCCTGGTCTTTCCACTTCGGTTTGGTGAGCGTGACCGCCTGCTCGACGAGCCGTTTCAGGCTCACCGGCTCAAAGGCGCGCTCGCCTTTGTTCGGCCGGTAGAACTCGCGCAGCCGGCTGACCACGCTGGCCGCATCTTTGGCTGCGGTCTGGATGGTTTCGAGATAGCGCGTGGCTTTCTGCGGGTCTTGCAAAATGGCCGGCTTGAGGAGCAGCAGCTCGCAAAAGCCGAGGATCGGCACGAGGGCGTTGTTGAAATCGTGCGCGATGCCGCTGGCCATCTGCCCGAGCGCGCGCAGCCGCTCCTGCTGGATGATGTGCTCCTGCGCCGCCGTGAGTTCCGCGAGCGCCTTTTGCAGCTCCGCATTGCGCGCGCGCAGCTCGTCGTGCGTCAGCTCCAGCTCGGCCTCCGCGGCGGCGCGATGCGTGCGATCTTCCGCCGAATCCACCGCCATTTTCTCCACCGGCACCGCCAGCCGCGCGGAGACGAAGTGGCTGGCTACGAGCCCGCCGAGCAGCAGCAGCACGCCCGCGCCGATGATCTCCCACCGCAGATGCCGTTGCCGTGCGAGCGCATCCGCCAGCGGATAGACGCAGATTTCGTAAGCCTGCGGAAAGTGCGAACCGGGATTGAGCAGCTTGTAGAAAAGCAGGTGCGGCATGCCGTCCACCTGCACCGCGAGGTTGCTGTCCGTGAGCGTCGGCGCGTTCACGAAATCCGTCACGGTGCTGTTCATCAGCACTTCGACCGGAGCCGTCAGCCCTGGCATGTGCAGCCGGCCTTGTGAAAAAATGCCGCTGCGGATGCCCGCGCCCGTCGCCCCGATTTCCACGGGTTTGAAGCCGAGCATGATCGCGCCGATGACTTCGCCGGTGTCCGTCGCCACGATCGGCGTCGCGATAACCTCGATCATCATCTCGCGACCGTCCGCGTTTTTCGCCATGACATAGCCGACCTCCTGTGCGCCGACCGCGCCGCTTGCCGCTGGCTGCCACTGCCACGACTCTGCGTTTTCCCCATCCTCGCGCGGCACTGGCAGCACCGCGCCGCTCGCATCGAGAAAGCGGAAAAACTCCGCGCGCAAAGCGGGCGCTTCGGTCTTTCCGCCCGTCACTTTGCTCGCCAGCAGGTCGCGCAGTTCGACGCGCGCATTGAGATACAAATCCGCGACATCGCCCTCCTCCAGCGCGGCGCGAATCCGCACCGACTTGGCCAGCGCACGGCAGCGTTCCGTGAGTGCCGCCAGCCGCGCCTCCTGCGCGCCGAGCAGCGCACCGACTTCGCTTTGAAACTCCCGCTGGAGATTCTGCCGCACGCCCGCCGCGAGATTGCGCTCCGCAAAATACAGGGCCAGCGCCGTGACCGCCGTGATCGTCAGCATCATTGCCACCCGCAGATGCAGGCGGAATTTTCCGGCGCCGGCGTCCGTCCGCGGGCGCGTCTTCATCACGGGAAATCGAGGTGCAGGGTCGCGCCGTTTTTCAACTCCACCGCGCGCTCCAGCGTCGTCTTGCTGTTCACCCAGGCCTTCAGCATGTAGCGGCCCGCGGGCAGCCCCGCGAGGCGGTAGCGGCCCTCGGGATCGGTGCGGACAAAGTGCGGGGTCTCCAGCGCGAGGACGAGCCCGCGCATGTGCTCGTGGATGTCGCAGTGCAGCGTGACCAGCCCCGGCTGATCGAAAATCTGAAACGGCACCGGCTTTTCATCCATGCGGTAGCGCCCGAGGTCGAAGCGCTTCGCCGGCGAGTAGGAAAAGATGTTGTGGTAGGTGTCGTCCTGGTTTGGAAACTCGACCTTCGTGCCGACCTGCACCGGGAGCAGCGGGGTGACAAAGACGAGGTCTTTCTGCGCCATCTGCGCGACCACCGTTTTCGGCGCGGGGCCAAAGGAGCCTTCGAGATACACCACCGCCGTCGGCGGATCGGTGGCGATGACGCCGCCTTTGGTCACGATCTCGTAGCGTTTGTTCATCACCGGCGCGGACTTCGATTTGGGCAATTCCACGCGCCCCTCGATCACCGCCTGCGCCTGCGCGAATGAGCCCAGTGCGAGCAGGGCGGCGCAGGAGCAGAAGATGGTGAAAAGTTTCATCGCACCAGTGAGCTAAGCACCCCATGTGCCTGCGCGCTCCCGGATAGTCTTTCGCGGGCTCCGAGCCCGGCGCTGTAGGGGAAGCTGCCAGCTTCCCCT
>JAYVNN010000420.1:0-3278 GCA_043758435.1 Chthoniobacter sp. | reverse complement strand
GTATCGAGATTTTCCCCGCCCCGCTCGACAGCCGTCCCGCGACGGGTTCTAGTTTTCGCCTCATGCCCAGCCGCAATCTCGCCAAGCCCTTCGCCATCGCCGGCTTCATCCTCGGGGAAATCTACATGCTGTTCGCCGCACTCGGCGGTTACGGCCGCGAGACCCAGCCGCCGCCCGTGCCCATCCCGGTCGTGGACACCGTCGCCCCCGGCACTCCGGCTCCGGTGGGGGCGAAAGTTTCGCGCGTCCTCATCAGCGCGCTGTTCTTTGGGCCGTTCGGCGCCATCGCCGGGACGGGCCTGGGCCTGCTCGTGAGCGGCGCGCTCGGGGACTTCAAAAGCAAGGACGGCAGCCCATCATAAGTCCCATGCTCCCGCGTCAGCTCGTTACCTGTCTGGCGCTGCTTGCCGCGTCAGTTTTCGGCCTGTCCCATACGTCCCATGCCATGGAGCCCTGCCGCATCGAGGTGGTGGAAAAAGGCACCGGCTGGCCCGTGCCACTCGTCGAGCTGCGGACGACTAACAAGACGCGCCTGGTCACGGACAACGACGGGGTGGCGGCCTTTGACCTACCCGAGTTCATGGGGCGCGAGACCTGGCTGGAGGTCATCGGCCACGGCTACGAAGTGCCCAGGGACGGCTTTGGCTTTCGCGGTGTCCGGGTAACACCGAAACCCGGCGCGACCCTAAAGATCGAAGTCCAGCGCATGTTACCGGCGAAACGGCTCGGACGCCTCACCGGAGCCGGCCTTTTCGCCGAGAGCCAGAAGCTCGGCCAGCGCCAGGACTGGAAGGAATCCGGCATCGTCGGCTCCGACTCCGTGCAGACCGCCACCTATCGCGGCAAGCTCTTCTGGGCCTGGGGTGACACCATCATGGCGGGTTATCCGCTGGGTGTTTACGACACCAGCAGCGCGACTACGGCCAGCAAACCGCTAACCTCATTCCAACCGCCGCTGGCGCTGCCGTTCGACTGTTTCCGCGACCCGAAAGGCGCGGTGCGCGGCGTGGCTAAGATGCCGGGCAGCGGCCCGACCTGGGTTTCGGGTTACATGAGTCTCATGGACAAAGCCGGGACGCCCAAGCTGGTCTGCACCTATACCAAAATCAAAGGCCACCTCGACGCCTATGAAACCGGCCTGGCCGTGTGGAATGACGCGGCGGCGGCCTTTGAGTCTTACCGCACCCTTTGGAAAGCCGCGGATAACCAGCCAAAGCCCGCGTTGCCGAATGGCCATCCGGCCAATTGGAAAGACCCGCAAGGCAAGGAGTGGGTCTGTCTCGGCGACCCGCTGCCCACCCTGCGCTTTCCGGCAACCTTTGAAGGCTGGCAGGACGCAGCGCAATGGGAAGTGCTCACTCCGCAGAAGTCCCTGACCGCTGCCGGCAGCGGAGAAAAAGTAACACCCCACTCGGGATCAATCGCCTGGAACCCGTGGCGCAAGCGCTGGGTCACGGTCTTTGTGCAGAGCTATGGCAAGCCCTCGGCCATCGGTGAACTGTGGTATGCCGAAGCCGACGCACCCACCGGCCCGTGGGGTCCGGCGGTGAAGGTGCTGACGCACGACAACTACACCTTTTACAACCCGCGCCTGCATCCTGAAATCACGCCCGCCGACTCACCCATCCTGTTATTCGAGGGCACTTACACCCAGGAGTTTGCCAATCACCCCCCGCCCACGCCCCGCTACGACTACAACCAAATCCTTTACCGCCTCGACCTCGACGACCCTGCACTGGCCCCAGCGCAAAAGCCGTAGTGGTTCGGGCTAAGTTGGCGGGCTGTAGGGCGGGCGCTCCGCCTGCCGACGGAGCGGGAGGCCGCCCGCCCTACAGCCCGCCGCTTCGGTTCTGGTGTCGCCGTGCCCGCTACGGCGCGATCTTCCAAAGATGGGTTTCCGAGCGCAGGAACAGCGCCCCATCCGCCACGGCGCATGACGCCAGGGTGCGCTCGCCGAGGTCATTGGTCGCCAGCAGCTCATAGGTCTTGCCCGCTTTCACCACGAAGCCGACCCCCGCCTCGTTCTGGAAATAGACGCGGCCTTCCGCGGCGAAGGGCGACGCGGAAAAGCCGCCGCCCAGGCGCTCGCTCCACCGCACGTCGCCCGTGCGCGCATCGGCGCAGGTGGCGATGCCGGCATCGGAGACAAAGTACAGCTCATCGCCGAGCACCAGCGTGGAGGCCGAGTGCGGCGCGGCCTTGCGGCTCGACCACGCGACATTGGTGGCGGCCGCGTCGCCGGCGGCACCCTCGGGCTTGATCGCGTAAAGCACCGCGGCGTCGAAGCTCGAACTCACAAACAGCAGCCCGTGCGCAAAGACCGGGCGCGGCACCACGGAGTAACCTTCGCCATAGCCGACGCGCCACAGTTCGCGGCCGTCTTTCAAGTCATAACCGCCGACGAAACCGGCGCCGGGGCTGACGATTTGCGTCACACCTTTCACCGCGATGGCGAGCGGTGTGGAAAAGGCGAACGTCTTTTTCGACACCGTATTGCGCGCGGTTTTCCACCGCACCGCGCCCGTGGCGGCGTCGAGCGCGGCGACGAAGGGATCCTTCGCCCCGTCGCCGCTGAAGACCAGCGCATCGCCCGCCAGAATCGGCGAGCCGCCCGTGCCGTGGACGGGCGCATACGCGAGCCCGTTCTGCTGCCACAGCACCTTGCCCGCGAGGTCGAGAGCCGCCGTGCCCATGTGGCCGAAGTGAACGTAAAGCCGGTCCGCCGTGACAATGGGCGAGGGGCTGGCCGGGGAGTTTTTCTGGTGCATCGCGGCCACGCTCGCGGCGTTGGGGTGAAAGACTTCCGTGTCCCAAAGCACGCGCCCGTCCGCCGCGTCGAGGCAGAGCGCGTGCAGCGTTTTGTCGGCCTCGCCGACGGCGGCGGTGACATAAAGGCGGCCGCGCGAGAGCACCGGCGACGACCAGCCGCGTCCGGGGATTTCGACTTTCCACGCGACGTGCTCCGTGGCGCTCCACGCGACCGGCACCTGCACCGCAGCGGAAAGCCCCTGGCCCGTCGGCCCGCGAAATTGCGGCCACTCGGTTTCACCGGCGCACGCGGTGGAGTGGAAAAGCGCGAGCAGGGCGAAGGCACGGGCGACGATGCGGCGGGAGATGTGCGGGAACATCGCGCGAGCATGCGACGGGCGGGCGGTGACGCGTCGAGTGGAATCGTTGGTTGTGGGTGGCTTTGAGAAAGGGCGTGTTACCTCCGCGCAGCGGAGCCATCGAAAAACCTGCCGTCATTCTGAACGCAGCCTTTGGAGGCTTTGCGACAA
>JAYVNN010000419.1:0-3280 GCA_043758435.1 Chthoniobacter sp. | reverse complement strand
GCGGTCGCGGAAACCTAACAGAAACGATAATCGGGAGTCATCGGGGAGTTAGAGACGGCAGGCACAGTGCGCGGCACCCATGATCCGCACACCCATCCAAGCCCCGATCCCACGCCGCGTTCTCTCGCGGAGCATCTTTGCCACGAGCCTCGCCGCGCTCGCTTTCTGCGGTGCCAGCGCGCACGCCGCGCAGGAAGTTTCCCGCGCCGAATACGAGCAAATGAAACGCGAACTCGCCGAACTGCGGCAGGAGATGAAAGCGCTGCGCTCGACCGCATCCGCGCCGGCTCCCGCCTCCGCGAAGTCCGCGCCGAAAGGTGCGCTCGGTCAGAGTTTTGCTGAAATGTCGGATACCGTGAATTCCCTGCGCTCCGGCGAAATCAAGGCGTTGGTCACGGGAGGCGCGGAAGCGACGTTCACCTCCGCGCGCAATTCGGCGTCGAATTTCAGCGCGGTTTTCGAGCCGCTCCTGCTCTGGCACATCAATGACAGCTTGCTTTTCGAGGGCGCGGTCGAGTTTGAACTCGAGGGCAGTGCGACGAAGACGAAGCTCGAATACGCGCAGATCGACTGGACGCTAAACGACTACATCACGCTCATCGGTGGCAAGTTTTTGAATCCCGTGAACAACTACGTGGAGCGCTACACGCCGACGTGGATTCGCAAGCTGCCCGATAACCCGCTTGGCCTTTACGATGGCTTCCTTCCTGAATCGAACCTCGGCGCGCAGATCCGCGGGGTCGTGCCGATCGGCAACGGGCGCATCAATCTCGCGGCCTACGTCTCGAATGCGCCGAAGCTCGTCACCGATGATCCCGAGGCGCTCGGCTCGCTGCAATTCGACAACTGGAATTCGCAGGCTGACTCGAAGGCATTTGGCGGACGCATCGGCATCATGCCCTGTCAGAATTTTGAAATTGGCTATGGCGTGCAATCCGCCCGCGTGCGCGGCGATGGCACCAAGTCGGTCAGCTCGCTCATCCAGTCCGTCGATCTCTCCGCGCATACGGACGCAGCGAAGGGTCGGATCGCCCTGCTCGGGCAGTATGCATGGAGCAAGACAGGGGACTTTACCTACGATGCCGATGGCTCGCTTGGCGTCGGTCCGCTGCGCTACTCGAATCACCGCGACGGCGGCTACGCGCAACTCAGCTACCGCGGCAAACAGTGGGATAGCGATTTGATGAACCACCTCGAATTTATCGTGCGCGGCGACGTTTCCAATGCGCCGAACGATGCGCCCGGCGGCTTCGATGAACGCCGGCTCACCTTTGGCATCGATTACTGGATCGCCAGCTCGACGGTGCTCAAGGCCGCCTACGAACTCGACCATCGAAACAACAACGAGCCGAACGGAGACGCCATCCTGTTCCAGCTCTCGACCGGATTCTAAAAAAGCCACACCCATTTCCATGACCCAACCACTCATTCTCCGCCTCGCCGTGGCCGCTCTCGCAGCGGCATCGATCAGCTCCGCATTCGCTGGCTCCGAATCATCGAAGGACGGCAAGTCCCTCGACGACGGTCCCGACGCCGCCAAGCTCTGGGCGCAAAACTGCACGCGCTGCCACAATAGCCGGCCCGCGAAAACCTTCAGCGATGCGCAGTGGGATACCATCGTCCATCACATGCGCGTGCGTGCGAACCTAACCGGCTCCGATGCCCGGCTGATCGCCGCGTTTCTGAAAGACGCAAAATAACCGCGTCCGTTTTCAACCCAAATTGTGCCGACCGGCACAGCCCTGCTATCCTATGAAGACCACCATACTAGCCATCCTAATCGCGGCCACCGCCGTGACGTTCACACCCAAACTCGCCGCCGCCATTTTCCCCGTGAAAATGTGCATTGTCAGCGGTGAAGAACTCGGCGACGACCCCGTGGGCGTCGCTTACAAAGGCCGCAATATCGGCCTCTGCTGCAAATCATGCGTGAAAAAGTTCAACGCGAATCCTGAGAAGTACGTCGCTGTATTCGAAAAGGAGATGGCGAAGAAGAGGTAGTCGTTCTTTCCAAACCGGGAGTTTTCTTCCGAAGCCGATGGCGGGAGGGTGCCTATTCAGGCATCGCCCGCCATTGGCATTTTCCACGCAAAGCGCAGGGAGTAACGCAAAAGATAATCGCCGGTCACGGGTCCGTTAGACTACTGGCGGAAGGTAAACGCATATGAATCCGCAAACCGTAGATTCCCGCATTGCGCAGTTTTTCCTCACGCGTTTTTGCCTGCGGGCGATCACGCGCATTGTTGTTATCGCGCTTCTCGTAACATTGCCATTTTTGGCCTGGGCATTTCCCGCCAATGCCCGCTCTGGTGTGCCGGAGTTCCTCCTCTTCATCGGTAGGTTTCACCCGCTTGTGTTGCATCTGCCGATCGGGCTTTTCCTCCTCCTGCCGGTATTGCACCTACTCGCACGCATGTGTCCGCCGGAGACGATTCGGCCCGCGATCGTCGTCGTGCTCTGGCTCGCGGTGGGTAGTGTATTTACCGCGATGGTTTGCGGCCTAGCACTCTCGCAGGAGGGCGGCTATGCGGGTGAAACGCTCGTCTTCCACCGCCGCCTTGCCCTCGCCCTCACCGTGCTCGCCGGCCTGCTGTTGCTGAGCGAATCCGAGGCTGCAAATCCTTCCAGCCGCCGCGCGCTTTTTGCCTGGAGGTCGCGCGTGGCGTATCGCACTTTCCTGCCGCTCACGCTGGTGTGCCTCGGCGTCGCCGCACACCTCGGCGCGTCGATCACCCACGGCTCCACCTTTCTCACCGATCATTTGCCGCTGTCGGTAAAAGCGCGGATCGGTGGGCCAGCGAAACCGGTGATCGCGAGCGTGGGTGACTTCTACACTTCACAAGTCGCACCGATTCTTTCCGCCCGTTGCACTTCCTGCCACGGCGCGGAGAAAGCAAAGGGCGGTCTGCGGTTGCACACGCTCGATGCCATCCTCGCCGGCGGCGACAGCCAGCGCGATGAACAGAAGCATACGGTTGCGCCCGGTCAGCCACATGAAAGCCTTCTTCTGAGCGCGATTTGTCTGCCCGAAGACGACGACGCGCACATGCCGCCCACGGGTAAACCGCAGCTCGCAGCGGACGAAATCGCCGTGTTGCGAAAGTGGATGGAAGCGGGTGCCATCGCACCGAATGGCGTTCGAAAAGACGCGGCTGCGAGCGAAATAGCGCGCGAGCCTAAGTCTAATGCGCGTTCAAGTTGAGACTAATAATCCAAGGCCAGGCGCAAATGCTCCGCACGCGAACAGGGTCTGAAGCGAGGCGCGGCAGGCCCGCTTCCA
>JAYVNN010000418.1:0-3286 GCA_043758435.1 Chthoniobacter sp. | reverse complement strand
CTGAGCAGGATGATGCGGCCGGTGCGCGGGTCGTGCCGCCAGGCGAGGTCGAGGAAATTGGTGTGGGTCACGTTCTTCGTGTCCGGCGTGCCGCTTTCACCGAGCAGGCGGATGAAGGGCTCCGCCGCATAGGCCTCGGTGAGCGCGGCGAAAATCTCCGCCGGGCTCACGTCGTCCGCGGGGGCGGCGGTGATGGTGGTGAAAATGCCGCGGCTGACCGGGATGAGGTGCGGGAGAAAAGTGACGGTCACGGTGTCGCCATACGCGCGGCTGAGCTCCTGCTCGATCTCGGCGAGGTGCCGGTGCTTCGGCACGCTGTAGGCGCGGACGCTTTCGTTGCACTCGACGTAGAGGAGTTCCACTTTCGCGCTCCGCCCCGCGCCGCTCACGCCGCTGAGGCTGTTGATCACGATGCTCGCGGGCTTCAGCAGCCGCCGCTTCAGCAGCGGGTGCAGCGGCACGATGACGCTCGTGGGGTAGCACCCCGGCGAGGCGACGAGCTGCGCGTCGCGAATCTGCTCCCGGTGAATCTCGGGCAGCCCATAGACGCTGACCGCCGCCAGCTCCGGCGCGTGCGGCGGCGTGCCGTAAAATTCCTCGTACACCGCCGGATCCTTGATCCGAAAATCCGCGCTCAGATCAATCACCCGCAGCCCCGCGGCGACCAGCGGCTGTGCAAACTCCGCGGCCACCCCATGCGGCAGCGCGAGGAAAACGAACCCCGCGCCCGAGGCCGTGATCTTCGCCACGTCGCTCTCGATGAAGGCCAGCTTCGCATACCGCAGTCCGGCGAAGCGCGGAAACACCGACTCGACCGTCTGCCCCGCGAGCTGCCGCGAAGTGAGCGCCACCAGCTCCACGCCGGGATGCCGCCCGAGCAGGCGCACGAGTTCCTCCCCCGAGTATCCGCTGGCTCCGACGATGGCGACTTTTTCGAGGTTCATAGGCCGGCAGTGTAAAAGCGCGGGCGCGTTTGCAAATGGAAAATCCCGGCGGACGGCGCGGCTGTAGGGGAAGCTGACAGCTTCCCCTACAGCGCGCCACCGCCGGTCCAAAAAGCGCGCGGCTTTTTGCCAAAATACCGCTTCCCTTTCCCCTCCTCCCGGCTACTTTCCCGCTCTCAAATTTCGGGCCGTAGCACAGCTTGGTAGTGCGCTTGAATGGGGTTCAAGAGGTCGCGAGTTCAAATCTCGCCGGCCCGATCTTCTGAGGATGCTGATAGAATCAGCCTCGCCGGGCGATTTCCGCTCATTCGGCGATGCCTCGAAAAAAGCGGTGGTAGCCCCCGGTGGTAGCCCCTATGCTCTGGGAACCATGAAAACGAAGACCGAAGGTAAGAATCGCGGGACGTTTGCGCTCCTTGAAAACGTGGCTCCTAATCTCTTCCGCCACCGGGAGAACCAGTCGTACTGGGGCGTACGGAAACTGGAGGGCAAACGGTTCGTTCACGCACTGGAGACGGCGGATCGGAAAACTGCGGATGGCAAGCTCGCCGAATGGCTCGGCGACCTCAAGAAAGTGGATCCCGGAAATCGCGACATGACGCTCGCCATGCTGCTCGAAAAATATGCGTCCACGCGAACCGAAATCGCCGATTCGACGCGCATCGGTGAGTCCGGGCGGATCGCGAAGTTTCGCGAGTTATTTCCCCGGCCGATGGAAACTCTCGTGGCCCGCGTGCTCAACTCTGACATTGCCACCTGGGTCGGTCTCGTCGGGAAAGGCAAGCGCCCCTCGACCCGCAATCAGTTCCGCGCTTTCGCTCGCGCGGTATTCGACTTTGCAGTGTCCGACACGGTGATCGCGAAAAATCCCTTCGACCCGAAAATTATTCGGAAGGCGAAGAAGGAACCGATTATCCGGCTGATTCCTTCGCCCGAAGAGTTTGAAAAAATCGTCGCCGAGATTCGCCGGCCGAGTTGGAAGTTGGAAAAGGGCAGGCACGGTGGGCAGCGTCCGGCCTTTCAGCATGACAGCGCGGACTTCGCCGAGTTTCTTGGCCGGGCTGGCATCGGCCAGGCCGAAGCGGTCGGTTTGAATTGGGAGGACATCGACCATGCGCGCGAGGTCATCCACTACCGCCGGAAAAAAACCCAGCGCGCGTTCAGCACGCCGATTTTTCCGTGGCTCAAGCCGTTGCTCGAAAAACTCCGTATGGATGCGGGGCCGAATCCTCGCGGACCAGTTTTCAAGATCAAGAATGTGAAGAATGCGCTCCGCGGCGCGACGCAACGACTCGGGCTGCCGCACTTCACCCAACGCAATCTGCGTGCGATGCGCATCAAGCGGCTATGGGAGCAAGGGGTGGATGTAAAAGTGATCGCGCAGTGGCAGGGACACAGCGACGGAGGAAAGCTGATCCTGACGACCTACACCGAAGTCTTCGGCAGCAATACGGAGAGCTATGAACGCGCGCAACTCGCGAAGGCGGCGGCGGCGGAAGCGGGGTTTTTCCAGCCCGTGCGGCGCAAGAAGGCGGCTTGAGCCGTGGGCTAGCTCGTTCTTGTGAGGAGGGTTTCCACATCCTCGCCGGGGATGAGCGTCTTTGCCTGCGCTTTGCTTTTGCGCAGGAGTTTGCGGGCAATGAAATTGCGGATTTGGCGCTCGCTGACTTTGAGGTAGGCGGCGGCTTCCTTGGCCGTGTATGTCGCTTGCTGAGGGATGAATCGCTCCTTTTTCATGTGGCGTGGTGGTTTCCTTCGTTGCTCGCACGGTGGTCTAGGCAGTGGCTTTCAACCGGGGAAAGCTCCGAGGCTGCCTTCCGCTTCACGATCATGGCCTGCACGGGAGCTTTCTTTGACGCGCGCGGAAAAAGGTCTCCGATGCCGACGCCAAACACGTTCACGAAGTAGAGCAGCTCGAAGTCTCCGACCCACACCATCCGGCATTCGATTTTCGCCAGACCGCTTCGGCTGATATTCCAGGCAGCAGCTTGCAGACGTTCAGCAAGTTGCGCCTGGGACCACCCACGCTGTTTCCGAAGGCGCTGCACGACCGGGCCGATGACATTGACATGAGTTTCTCGCGTCATAAGAAAAAATCTCACCGGGCAATCCGTGGCTCCGCACACGCCCGATTCGGAGCGGAATGCCGCGGCCCCGACGACGGGAAGCAGTTCGACGACGCCCCTCTTTTCGTCCGCAGCTTCACGATGTTGTCGCGGAGCCGCATGCTGCGATCGAGCTTCGGCAGCAATTCGGCGACAGCTATCGAGAGTGCCTCGCTCAGACACATCATTTGGAAATCGCTCACCCAAATGAGCTGCCCTTCGATTTTTGAAACTCCG
>JAYVNN010000417.1:0-3296 GCA_043758435.1 Chthoniobacter sp. | reverse complement strand
TCCGCTCGCTCATCAGCGGCACGATGGCCGCCGCGCCCAGCTCCACCGCCTTCTCCACGATGAGGTCCATGTTCTTCCCCTTCGGAATCGCCTGCCCCAGCACGATCTCGCAGGCCAGCGGCACGCTCTTTCCCGCGCTGATCTTTTTCAAAACCACGCGCCCCTTTTCCACACTCGCCAGCTCCACCGTCGCCTCTGCGCCCTGCCCGTTGAAAACCGTCGCCCGCTCCCCCGCCTTCATCCGCAGCACCCCGAGCGCGTGATGCGTCTCGCCATCGTCGAGCGCGAGCCGGTCGGGATTCCAAGCGTGGGGCGGGATGTAAAAGCGGGGCATGGGAAATTCGGTTGAAAACGATCTTAGATTCGAGTCCCTGAAAGGCACGCAAGAAACCAAACGGATGATCTTCGACGCCCACCTCGACCTCGCGATGAACGCGCTCGAATGGAATCGCGACCTCACGCAGCCCGTCGCCGAACTGCGCCGGCGCGAGGCGAAGATGATCGACAAGCCGGATCGCGGGCGCGGCACAGTTTCCCTGCCGGAAATGCGGCGCGGCGGGGTCGGGCTGTGCGTGGCCACGCAGCTCGCGCGCGTGGAGCACGGCACCTACAGCCCGGTCGCCGGGTGGCGTTCGCCGGCGCAGGCTTGTGCGATGACGCAGGGGCAGCTCGCCTGGTATCGCGCGATGGAGGAGGCGGGAGAGATGGTGCAAATCCGCGACCGGGCGGGACTGGAGCGGCATCTCGCGCTGTGGGCTGCGGGCAGCACCGGGAATCTTCCCATCGGCTACATCCTCTCGCTCGAAGGCGCGGACTCACTCGTCACGACGCAGCATCTCGAACGCGCTTTCGCCAGCGGTCTCCGCGCGCTCGGCCCCGCGCATTACGGGCCCGGCATTTACGCGAATGGCACCGATGCGAGCGGCGGCTTTAACGCGCGCGGGCGGGAGCTGCTGCGCGAGGCGGGGCGGCTCGGACTCATCCTCGATGTCACGCATCTCTGCGACGATTGCTTTTGGGAGGCGCTCGATCTTTTCGACGGCCCGCTGTGGGCGAGCCACCAAAACGTCCGCGCGCTGGTGCCGCATGTGCGGCAGTTCAGCGACGCGCAGCTTCGCGCGCTGATCGCCCGCGGCGCGGTCATCGGCGCGGCCTGCGATGCCTGGATGCTGCTCCCCGGCTGGGTGCGCGGGAAGACGACGCCGCAATCGAGCGGCGTGCGCCTCGATCATGTAGCGGATCACCTCGACCACGTCTGCCAGCTCGCCGGCAACGCCCGCCACGCAGGAATCGGCAGCGATCTCGACGGCTGTTTCGGCACCGAGCAAACGCCGCAGGATCTCGACACCATCGCCGACCTCGAAAAGCTGCGCGGAATCCTCGCGGCACGCGGCTACAGCGCGGAGGACATCGTGGGCATCTGCTGGCGGAACTTCGTGACCTTTTTGCAGCGAGTCTGGAAATGAGGCGCGGCTCCGACGGCGATCAAGGAAGGCGTCCCGCATTCCACCCGCCGCCTCCGCCCATTTTCAGTCAGCGATTCTGCCGAAACGGCACCCAGAATGACGGCGTGTTTTCGGTAGTGGCTCCATTTACAAACAGCGTGTCATCCCGAGCGGAGCGCAGGCGGAAAGGTGGGCGCAGCGCAGTCGAGGGACCTCGGTGGTTCGTTGACGTGCGGCGCTGGATCGGACCGCCGGGATCCCTCGACTGCGTTCCGTCCCGCCTGCGCCCGCACGGAACTCCGCTCGGGATGACACGCTGTTTGCAAATTGAGCCACTACCTGTTTTCAACTGCGCACCAACGAAAAAACCCCGCCTGGCAGCGGGGCTTTCCATTTTTCTCTGGCGGATGAGGCCTAATGCTGCCGGCGCCTTTTGACGTGGAGCTGGGCGAGAGATTTGAGGAGGGCGGCCTGGACCGCAGCGGATTCCTCGGCACCCAGTTCGTGCTTCCCAGCCATCGTTTCCTGCGCGCGTTTGACGGCGGCCTCGGCGGCGGATTCGTCGATGTGCTCCCACTCGATGGCCATGTCCGTGAGCACTTTCACGGATTTCTGATCGACGGTGACGAAACCTTCGCCGACGGCAAGATACTTCTTTTCGTGGCCCTTGGTGACGACGAGTTCGCCGGGGTGGATCATGGTCATCAGCGGGATGTGCATGGGAAGCACACCCATTTCACCCTCGACCGCCGGGATGACCACGCCATCCACGTCGTCGCTGTAGGCGACTTTCTCGGGTGTAACGATTTCGAGTTTGAGGGTGGGCATGAATTTAGGAAGTAAGATTTAGGATTTAGGAAGTGGAAGTAAGGCGCAGCGCGCTATGGGAAGGCGGCGGACTTTCTAAATGTTACTTCTTACTTCCTAAATTCCCCATCAGTCTTTAATCATCTCGATGCCGCCCTTCATGTAGAAGTTCGTTTCGCCGATGTCGTCGTGCTTGCCGTCGAGGATTTCCTTGAAGCCGCGGACGGTGTCTTTGATGGAGACATACTGGCCGGGGGTGCCGGTGAAGACTTCAGCGACGCTGAAGGGCTGCGAGAGGAAGCGCTGGATTTTCCGCGCGCGGAAGACGAGGAGCTTGTCCTCGGGCGAGAGCTCATCCATGCCGAGAATGGCGATGATGTCCTGCAAGTCCTTGTAACGCTGGAGCACGCGCTGGACGCCGCGGGCGACTAAGTAGTGCTCTTCGCCGACGATCTCGGGCGCGAGCGCCTTGGAGGTGGAAGCGAGCGGATCGACGGCGGGGTAGATGCCCAGCTCAGCAATGGAACGCTCGAGCACAATGGTGGAATCAAGGTGCGCGAAGGTGTTCGCGGGCGCGGGATCGGTAAGATCGTCCGCGGGGACATAGACGGCCTGCACAGAAGTAATGGAGCCTTTCTTCGTGGAGGTGATGCGCTCCTGGAGCGCACCCATTTCCGACGCGAGCGTGGGCTGGTAACCGACCGCCGACGGCGTGCGGCCGAGCAGCGCGGATACTTCGGAGCCGGCCTGCGAGAAGCGGAAGACGTTATCGACGAAGAGAAGCACGTCCTGGTTCTTCTCGTCGCGGAAGTATTCCGCCATGGAGAGCGCGGAAAGGGCCACGCGGAGACGCGCGCCGGGAGGCTCATTCATCTGGCCATAGACGAGCGCGACTTTGGACTTACTAAGATCCTTCTGGTCGATAACTCCGGCCTCGCTCATCTCGTGGTAGAGATCGTTACCCTCGCGCGAACGCTCGCCGACGCCGGCGAAGACGGAGAAGCCGCCGTGGCCTTTGGCGATGTTATTGATGAGTTCGAGAAT
>JAYVNN010000416.1:0-10236 GCA_043758435.1 Chthoniobacter sp. | reverse complement strand
TTCAGCGACCACCCTGCGCCCGGCGTGCCCGTGCCCGACATCCGCACGAGGAAAGTCGCGTCGAAGGACTGGATCGGCTTCCCCGGATCGAGGTCGGGCATTTTCCACGAAGACGAATTGCCCGCCCACGGCACCGCCATCATCATCAGCGCATTGTTGCCCGCTGCGACCTGCTGGATGCTCGTCGTCAGCGTCCCGGCGCCCGCCGCGATCACCGAGGCATCCCCCGCGCTCAGCGAGCCGACCGTGGCCGCGTTGAAATTCTGCGAATAGCTGCCGGCCAGCGCCTCCGCGCCGGCCCAGAAGACGGCGAAAAGGAACGGAAGCAGGCGCAGGCGATGGAGGAGAGTGGGGTGAGTCATACGTCGGTGAGGGGAAAAATATCACCGTAAACTACCCGTGACCGCCCCATCCGCAAGGCCGGCTCCGCGCAGTGCCGCCGGGGCCGGGGAAAATGCGGCGGAATTTCTCCGGCACGCCTGCTTGGAGCCTGTGCTGCCCATGACCCAGGGTGTTGCCATGGGCTGGCTTGTTGCCGGGCCTTTGGCCCGGAATATTTCAGGGTTTGGCCTGGAGGTAGGAAAGGGGGGAGGCTTTGTCGCGGTAGGCTTCGCCGGCGGGGGTGAGGGTGCCGTCTTTGCGCTGGACGTTGCGGACGTCCTCGACCCAGTTGTAGATGGCGTAGCGTTCGACAAAGGGGGTCTTGTCGAGCATCTCGATCATCTTCCCGACGGCGGCTTTCTCCTGCGCATAGGTCGGGTCGGGAGCCTTGGTCCAGTTTGCGCCGTTGTTCCACTCAGTGACCCAGAGCGGGCGTTTCACGCGGTCGTGGATGCCTTTGAGGAAGTTGTAGAACTGGGTCGCGGCGGCGCGTTCGTCGCCGGGATTGGGCGTGGCGCGGTAGTAATGCACGGGGACGAAATCCACGCGCAGGCCGGCGGCGTCGGCTTTCTCGATGAACTCGTAAAGCCAGCCCAGCCCGCCATCGGAGACCGCCGGGGCACCGAGGCGCAGGCCGGTGCCGAGCAGCTCGGGCCAGCCGGCGATGGCTTCGTCCACGGACATATTGGCCTGGTCCTTATGATCGGGTTCGTTGTAACCAAGCAGGTGGGTCGAGCCGCGGGCCTTCCAATTCTGCTGGAGGCCGGGCCAGCCGCGATTCTGCTTGATGGGGACGTATTCCAAGTCGGGCGATGAGTCATGGCTGATGCTCCAGTCGTAATACCAACCCACGTTCAGGTTCTGCCAGATGCCTCCGGCGACGCCTTTTTTACTGACCCAGCGCCAGGGGAAGATGCGGATGAAACGCACTTTGCCTTCTAACTCCGGGGGCAAGGTCTTAACTTCCAAGTCGTGATCCTGCGCGACGTAGTTGCGGCTGGGGCCGGTGCCGTTTTCCTGCTGGGCGAGGGTGGCCATGTAGCCGCGTTTGAGGCGAAAGGAACCGATGGCTCCTTTCATTGCGCCGAGTTTCGCGTCGTTGTAGGGAACATAGCTTTGCAGGGGCATGGAGGGGCCGGTCAGGGACTTATTGTTAAAGACCGTCATCGCTGCAAAGTCCGGCCCGTGTGGGATGACGACGGTGCCGGATTCGTATTGGACCACGCGCAGATTGGTGTCCGGTGAGGCGGGTGCGCCATTGACCCACATCCGGTCGAGAAAGGTGGAGGCCACGGTCGAGGCGGGGATTTTTTCCAGAAAGAGCCACCCATCGGGGGACGTGAAATTGATGGCGCAGCCCGTGAGCGGGTCGCCGGTGCCGGTGACGTGCAGCTCCGAGGTGCCGGTCAGCGTGACCCGGCGCTGGGTGAGGGAGGCCACGGTTTCGAGTTTGGCGCTCACGGTCATCGGGACTTGATTGCCGGCGGTGGGAAAGGCGGCTCTCAGCGGCGGCGGCGCGACGGCGTTTTTCGGTGCCTGCTCGGGAGGGGCGGCGGCTTTGCTCATCGCGGCTTCGGCGCGCTTGCGGAGGTCGGTGGCGGCGATGGGCAGGCGCGCGCCGCCGCCCGCATAGACGACGCCGACGCTCTCCGCGCTCAGCTCGAAAAGCTCGACCATCGTGCCGGCGGAGACTTTGGCGGAGCCGGACACTTTGCCATTAAAGACCACGGGGAAATCCGCCTCTTTCAGCAAGGCGACCTCCTTCGGCCAATGCTCCTTGTGCTCGAAAAGCCACGCCAGCGCATCGGGCGCTGGGGCCGGAGCGGGCGCGGGCGGCGGCGGCTCGGGGGTCGCGATGGGTGCGGGTGTGGTCGCTGGCGCTGGTGCGGGTGCGAGAGCCACTGCGGGAGCCGGAGTGGGCGCAGGCGCGGGTTGGGTGAAAGCTGCGATTTTCGGCATGAGCCGCTGCCAGACCTGCGGCGGCGACTCGTGGCGGTCATACATCGCGTAGCCGAAACTGGCGGCTGCGCCCACGAGCAGTGCGAACACGAATTTTCCCACGCCCGAACTCCGAGGCTGCTGCGGCGGCGGGTAAAAAGGTGCGGGTCGCCGGGCCGGTTGCGCCCGGCGCGGCGGGGCTGAGGCGACCGGCGGCAGGGCCGCGTTTTCCAGCGTCGGGACGACAAACGCCCGGCTGCATCCCGGACAATCGAGCGACTGGCCGCTCCATGCTTCATCCGCATCGAGGGGCTGGCCGCAGTGCGGGCAGGAGAAATTCATGGACCTATCCGAAAGGCTTCAACGCCCGAACCGCAAGGCTGATTTCCGCCGGGCCGCGAGTCTCAGTGCGGCCAACGTGCCGAAGGGCCATAGTTCGGCGTTTTGGTCTTCATTCGTCCTTCGGTCTGCCAATCCCGGCGCTCAGCAGATAGGTGGACACACCCGCGAGGCTCATAAAGAAGATGGGAATGAGTAACGAAAAAATCTTCGGTGGACTGCCCGAGCTAGTGGGGAGCATCTGGACTAATGGATGGGTGAGTATCGCAACCGCCCAGACCACAAGATTAACGGCGATAAGCTTCTTCTTTTCGGATGTTTTCATGTGTTCGATGATTTTTTGTTGCTTGAATTGGGTTCAGTGGAACGGGGAGAAACGCTTGGCGACCCCAAACTCAGCGACCGCGGAGCGTGGCGCGGTCGCTGCGAAGGGAGAGCGAAGAAGGAGGCAAAGATTGCCCAAAACCGCGGACAACGTGTCGAGGGCAGCAGTTAAGCCCCGTTTCGTTTCGCTTCCCAATAGTCATCTGGAACAGTGGAGTTTTTGGCATTGATGGCTTGGAGATATGCCTCAAGCGAAGGCGAAACTGCGACAAAATAATCTCTGGGATGAGGCTGCCAATCGTGCTCGTGGCTGATGTATCCAACGGCCCCGGATTCGGTGTCGAGTGCGATATGATCGCCGTTGCCAGCGCTGCCGACGATAAGTAGCCGATTCAGGAGAGCCTCTGGAAAAAACTGATTACAGCTTAGAATGTCGCTCTCGGCAAACAATGCGCCCGCTCCTGCCCAGAGTTCTCCCTGCGGTGCGTGGGAGCCGAAGAACTCAAGAAGCTCACTCGGAAATGAGACCGCCTGCGCCCAGTCAGCCAATGCTTGGGAGCATGGTTCCAAAGAACAGCCGGCAGCCTGAGCTAGAAGCTCGACCGTCTTCGTGAGAGCGTCTCTATTCAATTTCAGCGCGATTGAAGGTACGATGTGTAGGGCCTAACATGTTAGGCGACGAGGAAGGTTTTGGTGGTCGCAGATGGGACAGAGGCGCGGGGGGCATGGGAGTCGTATTAGCAGGCGGAGGAAGGCGGTAAAAACTTTCTTTGCAGGGAAGGTTTGCCCGTCGTGACGAAGCGAGGAGCACGGGCACGGCGTGGGCGGCGTGGCAGAAGGCGATGATTTGCGGGAGGACTTCGGCGGTGGGCGTCAGGCGGTAGCGGGGCAGGCCGAAGGTGGTCTCCATGATCAGGGTGTCGGCGTGCCGCCATTGCGCGGGCTCGGCGGAGAGGCCGGGGGCGCAGTTTGAAATCGCCGGTGTAGAGCAGCGTGTCGGCGTCCGTTTCGATGAAAGATTGTGCAGAGCCGCAGATGTGGCCGGCGGGGAGCAGGGTGATGGCGCAGTCGTGAAACGCGCGCGTTTCCTCGAATTCCAGAACGTGCTCGCGCGGTGCGGGTCGAGCCAGAGGCCGTGGGCGGGGAGTGCGAGGCCGCGGTGGTCGCGGATGGGGATCATGGGAAAATCGAACACGAAAGGAGCGGGGCGCGTCGAACCTCGCAAATGACAAATCTCCGCGGCTGGCATGTCTGGTGCAACGGTTGACACCCATGCGCGCCGCCGCTTACTTTCCGCCCCCAAATGAAACGATTTCTTTTCACGCTCGCCCTGCTCGCGAGCGCCGCGGCCAGTCCCGCGGCCGAGCGTCCGCAGCAGCTCGACAAGGCGAAGGTGCTGCCGCTGGCGCTCGACGACGCCTTTCAGTTTCGCAAAGTAAAAATCCTGATCAACGACCGGCAGCTCGAAAAGCCGACGCTCGATCCGATGATCGCTTTCGAGCGGCAGCGGATCAATTTCGGGGCGGTGTCGGACTTCGACCGCGAGCAGCGCTACGGGCATTACTTCACTTTTTTCTGGCGGGTGAAACGCCCGGCGGACGTGACCATCCGCCTAGAATACCGGCAGCAAAACCTGGGAGCGTATGTGCAGGCGAAGGAGCTATTTTACAAAAACGTGAAGGGCTCGGTGACGACGGATTTCCAGGTGATCGGCGACGACTACAAGCAGGAGGGAAAAATCACGGGCTGGCGGGCGCTGCTGATCGAGAATGGGAAGATCGTCGGGCTCAATCAATCGTTCCTCTGGAACTGATCGGGAGATGAAAAACTTACCGCCATGCCGTATGATCTCAGCGTCCCGTCGTGGCGCTGTGTGCATCGCCGGGCGCGGCGGCGAGCGTATCTAATATACAGCCTGTGACTGCCCATCCATCCATCCTCGTCGGCACTGCGAATCGCACTGTCTGGGTGCGGGTCGAGGGGAAGGGGACGTTTTTGAACAGCACGGGGCTGAAGGAGTTTTCCAAGGAAATGATCAACCGCGGGCACCGGGATTTCGTGGTGGATTTGCGGAACTGTCCGCTGATGGATTCGACATTCATGGGGACGCTGGCGGCGATCGGACTGGCGCTGCGGGGGCTGGGGTCGGGGGAATTGCGGGCGATCAATCTGAATGAACGCAACCGGGATTTGCTGACGAATCTGGGGCTGGACCAGCTTTTCACGCTCGGCGGAAATGAGCCGCTGCCGGCTGCCGCGGTGCCGCAAAAGCCGCTGGACGATGCGCCCGCCGACAAGCTGACGCAGGCGCAGACGATGCTCGCAGCGCATGAGGCGTGCGTGGAGGCGGACAGTGCGAACGCGGCGAAGTTCAAGGACGTGATCGAGTACCTGAAACAGGATCTGCACGTCGCCCGGTAGGCGCTGAATGTGGGCCGCCGTTTTCTTCGCGCTCTTCGCCGTCACGGCGGGTTCGTTCATCTACGTCTATCGGCGGCAGCGCGAGATGATCGTGGCGGTGCGGCGGGCGCGGGAAAAAATCCAGCTCGAGGAAACGCGGGTCTTTGATTTTCTGCACGGACTCGGCGCGGCGCTCTCGGACACGAGCAAGCCGTCGGATTTGCATGTGCTCATCGTCGAGGGCGCGCTGCGGATTCTCGGCGCGCACGGCGGCGCGCTCTACCTCGTGGACCGCCCCAGCGAGGCGCTGCGGCCCGCCTTTGCCACGCGGAACTGCCCGCCGTTTTTCGAGGTGCCGCCGGCGGTCGTGAAAGAACCGGGCTTTTCCTGGTCGAGCCATGTGCGGCTGCACGCGGTCGGCGCGGGCGAGGGGACGCTCGGCACGGTCTGGCGCGACGGCGAGCCGCTGCTCCTGCGCGGCGCGGACAGCCGCCTCGAACCGCTGCGCGCAGGCCCGCTGACGGTGACGAGCGCGATGCTTTGTCCGCTCCACTACGGCGAGCAAAACCTCGGCATCCTGGCCATCGCGCGCGGGCCGGAGAGCGAGCCGTTCCAGTCTGCGGAGTTTCAGATTTTCAAAGCGATCGCCGAGCAGTCGGCGTTCGCGCTCTACAACGCGATCATCTTTTCCGAGGCCGCGGAAAAGCGCCGCCTCGACCTCGACCTCGCCGTGGCCCACGAGATTCAGCGCATCCTTTTGCCCACCGATGCGCCGGACGTGGAGGGCTTCCAAATCGCGGGGATCAACATCCCGGCGAAGCAGGTCAGCGGCGACTACTACGACTACATCCCCGTGGATGAAAACCACTGCGGCGTGGCCATTGCGGATGTCTCGGGCAAGGGCGTGCCGGCGTCGCTCATCATGGCCATGTGCCGGAGCGTGCTGCGCTCGCGCGCGGAGGGCCAGCTTTCGCCGGCGAATGCGCTGCGCGTCGTGAACGCGCAGCTATTTCCCGACATCAAGGAGGACATGTTCATCAGCATGGCCTACGCGATTCTCCGGCGCGGCAGCCCGGTCGTGACACTCAGCCGCGCGGGGCACGATGCGCCGCTGCTCTTCAGCGCGCGCGACGGGAGCGTGTCGAAAATCAACCCGCCGGGCATGGCCCTCGGCATTGACAGCGGGGGCGTGTTCAATAGGGTCACGTCCGATTTTTCCCTGACGCTCGAGCCCGATGACTGCCTGGTCCTTTACACCGACGGCGTGACCGAGGCGCTCAACGCGGAGGGCGACGAATTCGGAATGCCGAAGGTGATCCAAGCAATCCAGGCGAGCGCCGCCGACGGAGCCGCCGGGATCATCACGAAACTCACGGACGAACTCCGCGCCTTCGTCGGCAGCTATCCGCAGCACGATGACATCACCCTGATCGTCATTCGGAAAAAACAACCATGAGCCAAGACACCACCGACACCACTCCCACCGACGCCGCCGAAACGCCCGAGACCAAACCCGAGGTCAGCGAGGATTCGCTCGTGGCGCAGATGCAGGGCGATCTCCAGCGTTTCCGCGACCTCGCGCTGCGCAGCCAGGCGGACTTTGAAAATTTCCGCAAACGCGCCGCGCGCGAAAAGGAGGACGCGGTGAAATTTGCCAACGGATCCTTCCTCGAAAAACTCATTCCGATTTTGGATAATTTTGAACTCGGCCTGAACGCCGCGCGGGCGGATGCGGCGAATTCGCCCATTCTCATGGGCATGGACATGGTCGCGAAACAGCTCACCGATTTCCTGCTCGGCAGCGGTGTCGAGCCGGTCAATGGCGAGGGCCGGCCCTTTGACCCGAACCTCCACGAAGCCGTGGCGCAGGAGGAAAGCGCGACCGTGCCGGAGGGGACGGTCGTGCGGCAGCTCCGGCGCGGGTACAAGCTGCGCGAGCGGCTGCTGCGGCCGGCGACGGTGGTGGTTTCAAAGGGTGCGGCGGAGGCCAAGTAACACCGCATGGCTCAGCGCGATTATTACGAAATCCTCGAGGTGACCCGCACGGTCACCGTGGACGAAATCAAACGCTCCTACCGCAAGCTGGCGGTCAAATATCACCCGGACAAAAATCCCGGCGATCATTCCGCAGAGGAGAAGTTCAAGGAACTCGGCTCTGCGTACGAGGTGCTCATGGACGCGGAAAAGCGTGCGGCCTACGACCGCTTCGGGCACGCGGCCTTTGCGCAGGGCGGCGGGGCGCGCGGCGGCGGGGGGGCGGCGCACGATCCGTTTGATATTTTCCGCGAGGTTTTCGGTGCGAACGGCGGAGGTGGCGGCGGGGGGATTTTCGAGCAGTTCTTCGGTGGCGCGCAGGGTGGGCAGCAGCAGTCGCGCGATGGCAAACAGCGCGGCTCGGATTTGCGCTACGACATGCAGATCCGGCTCGAAGAGGCGGCCTTCGGTTGTGACAAGGAGATCGAAGTCAGCAAGCTGGAAAGCTGCACCGTCTGCCACGGCAGCGGCGCGGAAAAAGGGTCGCAAGCTGTCTCGTGCCGCGACTGCGGAGGGCGCGGCCAGGTCGTCAGCTCGCGCGGTTTTTTCCAGGTCTCGCAGACCTGTCCGCGCTGCAAAGGCACCGGCCAGGTCATCAGCCACCCGTGCCGGAAGTGCAACGGCGAGGGCCGCGCCGAATCTCCCACGCGCATCAAGCTGAAAATCCCCGCCGGCATCGAGGACGGCTCGCGCCTGCGCAGCGTGCGCAATGGTGAAGCCGGGCTGCGCGGCGGCCCGCCGGGCGATCTCTACGTGGTCATCCACATCAAGGAGCACGAGGTTTTCGAGCGCGAGGGCAGCAATCTTTTCTGCGAAGTCCCCGTGGCCTTCAGCGTGGCCACGCTCGGCGGAGAATTGAACGTGCCGACGCTCGAAGGCCAGGCCCAGCTCAAGGTGCCCGCGGGCACGCAAAGCGGCACCGCTTTCAAACTCCGCGGCAAAGGCATCCCCTCGCTGAACTCCAACTCCCGCGGCGATCTCGTCGTGCGGCTGCTCGTCGAGGTGCCCACGAAACTGAACGCCGAGCAGCGCGCCAAGCTCGCCGAATTCGCCGAAATAATGGGCGAGGAAAACTCGCCGATGAACCGCAGCTTTCTCGAAAAGGCGAAGGACTTTTTCCGCTGACGCGCGCGACTGTGGGGAAGCTGGCAGCTTCCCCTACAGTCGCGGTGCGTGTTGTCAGTAGGTGTTGATGTGCCCGCCGGCGCTCTCGGCCCGGTCGCTGTATTTGATCGTGGGGGCGTCGCCGGCGTAGATGTGCGCGGAGGATTTGGGCTTGCCGCGGGCGCAGGCACCGAGGGTGGTGAGGAGGGTGAGCGCGAGCGTGGCGAGGAGGAGTCTGGACATGGCGCGTACGGTAGTGGCGAAACGCCGCGAGTCGAAGGAAACCGGCGCGCGGGCACGCTGGGCGGCGGTGGAAAAGGGGATTGCGCGGGGCGGGGAATCGTGGGAGTTAGGGCACCGCCAAAAAGGCGGCTACGCCCATGTGGGACATCTCTCCTCCTCGCAAACGCTTTTACCGTCGCCCGTGGTTCCTCGTCCTGTTCGGACTGGTGGTCGCCGGGGCAGTGGTGGGCGCGGCTTTTTTCCTGATCGAAAAAGGGAAGCTGGAGGCGAAGGCGCGGACGTTCGATTACGCGCGGCTGGAGGACATGGAATCGGCGAGTGTAATCTTGGACCGCAATGGCGCGGTGATGGGGCGGATGTTCACGCAGAACCGCGATCAGGTGTCCGTGGACGATCTCTCGCCCGCGCTGCTCACAGCGGTCGTCGCCGCGGAGGACGCGCGGTTTTACCAGCATCATGGCGTGGACTACAAAGGCATCACCCGCGCGATGGTGAAGAACTGGCGCGCGGGCCGCACGGTGCAGGGCGCGAGCACGCTGGCGCAGCAGCTCGCGCGCAATACTTTCCCCGACCTGCTCCCGCCGTCGGACAAAAGCTACCAGCGGAAACTGCTCGAACTCGCGGTCGCGCGGGAAATCGAAAACCGCTGCCCGAAGCGCAAGATTCTCGAGCTGTATTTGAACCGCGTCTTTTTCGGCAGCGGCTTCTACGGCGCGGAGGCGGCGGCGCGCGGCTACTTTGGGAAAAACGCGAAAGACCTCACGCTCTCCGAGTCGGCGATGCTTTGCGGGCTGCTGAAAAGCCCGAGCAATCTTTCGCCGTGGCGCAACCGGCAGGCGTGCATTGATTCGCGCAATTACGTGCTCCAGCGCGCGATGGAAATCGGGCTCATCACCGCCGAGGAACGCGCGGCCACGCTCAAGGAGGACATCGTGGTGAAGAACCGCAAACCCACGCACCAGGAATCCTACGCGGCGGACATGGTGGCGCAGCAAGTGGCGCAGAAAGTCGGGCGCGACAGCGCGGTGAGCGACGGCTACCGCATCTACACGACGATCGATCCCGATTTGCAAAAGGCCGCCGAGCTGGCGCTGCGCGAGCAGCTCGAAACGATCGAGCGACACGAGGGTTTCGAGGGGCAGACGGCGCTGAAATACGACACGGAATTCAAGGCGCATCAGCGGGCGGCGGCGACGGCGGAGGGGGAAATCGGCGGCGTGGGGATGCCGGATTATTTGCAGGGCGGCGTGGTCGTTTTGGACAACAGCAGCGGGGGCATTCTCGCGCTCGTCGGCGGGCGGGATTTTGCGCACAGCCCGTACAACCGCGCGACCTCCGCGCGGCGTCCGCCGGGCACCGCCTTCAAGCCGCTGGTCTATGCCGCCGCGTTTGAAAAGGGCTTCAATCCCGGCACGCTTTTGCAGGACGCGGTGATGGACAACCGCCAGGTCATGATCGGCGGCCAGACCGGCA
>JAYVNN010000415.1:0-3304 GCA_043758435.1 Chthoniobacter sp. | reverse complement strand
CCGACATCACCAACAGCGGCCTGGCTGACAACTGGGACACCAACAACCCTCCCCACTACGGCTCGCAGCAGAAACTGCTCGATACGCCGCTATCCCGGCTCGACCCCAATTTCACGGATGACCCGATCGCCAACGACACCGACTCCGACAGCAACAACAACAATAACGGCTTCCACGAAATCATCGACGAGCAAAACCCCATCGTCGGTTCGACCAACCCCGATCCGCTCCAGCTCGACTCCACGACCAGCGAGCGCCTCTCGAAAAACGCCGACTACCGCATCTACGTGGACTCCAGCAACAACGTCTCCATTTACAAAGGCGCCTCGACCACCGCGCTCGCCAGCTCCAACACCGAGTACGTGGCCATCAAGGCCGCGCTCACCGCCAATCAGGCGATCAAAGACATCCGAGAAAGTGACAACGTGCGCGTCGTCACGATGGACGTGAGCAAGATCACCAGCGCCCTCGCCACCGCGAAAATCTTTGACACCGCGGGCGGCGTCAGCGGCACCGGCGGCGACGGCCTGCTGCTCTATTTCAAAGACACGAGCGCCGGCACCAGCGTGAGCTCCAAAGTGGTCGATTCCTCCAGCGGCTCCACCACCTCCGTCACCAGCACCTCGCGCCGCGGCATCAAGCTGACCAACGGCGCCAGCCTGCCCAGCATGGGCCTGAGCATCGTCACCCCAAATATCGCCTACATCCAGGGCGACTTTAACACGGGCACCACCAGCAGCACCCAGCCCGCGTCCAACACCACCAGCACCTACGTCCCTCCGGTGGACAACCCCAGCCCCGTCGTCACCGGCTACAACCGCGCCGCTTCCGCCGTCGCCGCCGACGCCGTGAACATCCTCTCCAACAACTGGAACGACGCCAACTCCCTGCTCGGCCGAGGCAGTCGCCAAGCAACCAGCACCACAGTCAACGCCGCCCTCATCGCCGGCAACGTGCCCACCACCACCGCCTCCTACAGCGGCGGCATCGAGAATTTCGCCCGCTTCCACGAAGACTGGGGCGGCGACTTCCTCACCATCTACGGCGCCCTCGCCCTGCTCTATGATAGCGAGCAGGCCACCGGCCCGTGGAACGCCGCCGACTACTCCCCACCCAGTCGGCGCTGGTACTACGACACCAACCTGCAGGACCACAACCCCCCCGGCTTCCGCGTCGCCCGCACCTACGAGCGCGGCCAGTGGGTCAAACGCTAACACCTGATGAAACTCCTCCGTATCACCGCTCTCTGCGCCTTAGCCGGCACCTTCACGCCCTGGTCGGGCCAAGCGCTCGATCTCACGCCACTCCACACCTTTCGCGATCTCGAAGGCGTCAAAATCCCCATCGTCCTTTTCACCGACGCCGGGAAAAAGATCGCCTTCCAGCCACCCGCCAAATGGACCGTCAGCGGCGGCGACAGCTCCGTCAGCCTCTACCCCGCCGAGCGGCCCGACGCCGTCATGCAAATCCGCGTTCGCGCCCGCAAACCGCTCGCGCCCGGAACCACCGAGGACATGGAGAAATGGTGCCTCGCCCAATTGCCGCCCGATGCCACCGAGCCGACCCGCGAAGGCGAGGCCGCCAATGTCTTCACCCTTGGCACGCTGCCCAGCAGCGAGTTCACCTTTTCCTACGCCGCACAAGGCCGCCGCTTCACCACGTCCGTCGCCATCGTGGACTGGAACGAGCGCGAACGCGTGGCCGTCATCGTCACCGCGCGCACCGTGGATTTCGCGCCGGTTCACGAGGCGGCGATGCGCAGCATGTTTTCGTGGAGCCTGCAGTGAGCGCAGCATGGGCTGGCGCGACGCGGCGCGGCCGTGGCAGGGTGGGCGGATGCCCCACCTGTCCGTCCCCCGCATCGCGCTGCTGAACATCGTTTTCGCCGCCTCCTTTTCCGCCCGTGCTGATCTCGCCACGCTGCCGTCCGCGGGGGGGAAAGTGGGCTGGATCGCCGAGGGAAAATGGCTGCTGCCCACCGGCCAGATCATCGCTCCGGCGGGCCGGCAGATCGACCTCGCCGGCATCCGTCCGCAGGCGCTCACGCTGAGTCCGAACGGCCGGTTTCTTGCCGTCGCGGGCAGCTCGAAAGACGTCCTCATTTTCGATCCTGCCACCGGCCAGGAACTCTCGCGCACCACGATGCCCGGCGACGTGAAACCCGACGAGCCACCCAAGCCCGGCGCGCTCCCCGCGGCCACGCCCGCGCCCGCGGCCACACCTGCGGAAAAAAAGGACGAGCCCATCGCCGACAACGGCGAACCCAAGCCGGACAAGGACGGCAAGATGTCCTTCGCCGGCCTCGCCTTTTCGCCCGACGGCACGCGGCTTTTTGTCTCCAGCCGCAGCGGGCAGATTCGCTTTTTCGCGGTGGAACTCATGGGAAAACTGAAACCTGTCGGCAGCTTCACTTTGCCGAATGCCAACGCGCCGAAACGCCGGGAGGACATCGCCACGGGCCTCGCGGTCTCGCCGGACGGGAGCAAGCTCTACGTCTGCGCCAGCCTCGCCAACCGGCTGCAAGAACTCGACGCCACCACCGGCAAACCGCTGCGCCACTGGAATACCGGCATCGCCCCGCTCAACGTGGTGCTCGCCGGCGGCAAAGCCTACGTCTCCTGCCTCGCCGGACCGCGTCCGAAAGCCGGCGACCTCACCGCGAATGTCGGCCGCGGCGTGCTCGGCCTCGTCGATGAACGCTCGATTGCGAGCGCGGGTTCCGTGGTCATCATCGACCTCGCAGGAAACAAAGTCGTCGCCGAAATCGAGACCGGCCTGCACTGCGGCGCGCTCGCCGTCGCGCCGCGCGGCGACTACGTGGTCGCGGCCAATTCCGGCAGCGACACCCTCTCGGTGATCGACACCGCCACCCACACGCTCGCCGAGAAAATCTGGGCCCGCGCCACGCCCGCCGACCCTTTCGGTGCGCAACCGTGCGCGCTTGCTTTCGACCCGAGCGGGAAAATCCTCTACGTCGCCAACGCCACGCAGAACGCCGTCGCCGTCGTGAATTTCGACCCGAAGGACAAAGCTTCCAAAGTCCTCGGCCTCATCCCGACTGCGTGGTTTCCGTGCGGCCTCGCCATCGACCCCGTGCACAAAACCCTCCTCACCGCCAGCATGCGCGGCCTCGGCTCCGCGAAAATCCCCAAGCCCGGCGACAAGCCCGGCCTTTCCAGCAAAGACCTCTGGGGCACGCTCCATTTGATCCCCGCCCCGAACGACATCGCGCTCGCCGCGCACACCCGCACCGCCCTCGAAGGCCTCCGCTACCCGCGCCTCGCTGCCGCCACGCTGCCCGCGC
>JAYVNN010000414.1:0-10253 GCA_043758435.1 Chthoniobacter sp. | reverse complement strand
CAGCTTCCGTCGCTTGGAAAGGCGCGGGATAGACCTGCGTGAGCGCGTCTTCGAGCAGCGTGTCCGCCGCCTTTTCGCTGACCATGTAGATGGGTGCGAAAATAAAGTAACCGGGGATTTTCGGAAACACCGAGGCATCCACCACCCGCAACCCATCCACGCCATGCACGCGAAAGCGGCTGTCCAGCACCGCCTCCTTGTCCGTCAGCTTCGCCGTGTCCGCCTGCCACTTGTCCGAACCCATGCGGCAGGTGCAGGAGGCATGATGCCCCCAGGCCTGCGTCCGCACCCACTCCTCCATTTCCGGCGACTTATCCTGAATGGCTTCACCCGGCTGAATCTCGCGGACAAACTGCTGCGGATTCTTCGCATTCACCTGCCGCATAAAGGCCACGGCATCCACCAGCGCCGCCAGATCGCGTTTGCTCTGGACGAGCTTTTCCACATTCTTCACCCATTTCTTTTCCAACTCCTCACGCTTTGTCTTCCACTCCGGCGGCACCGCCTTCCCATCCGCCGCCAGCTTGTCACAAAACTTCACTGTCGCACTCAGATCGTGCTTCAGCGATTCCCTGCGCAACTCGGCCTGCTCGTTGAAAGCATCGAAACAAATCTGCGGCATGTCGAAGGGGCTGGTCGTGCGCAGCCGCACCGAGCCTTCATGGTTACTGGTGTAAGCCTTGAGGATCACCCAACTCCACAGCCTATGCTTCTCCTCCCCGGCACCGATGGTTGCTTTGAAAAGCTCGCGCGACCAATTCCAGTAATAACCGCGAAATGCCGCAGGAGCACCGAAAGTGAATAAGTCCGGCACCTCCTCGCCACCTTCCTTGGCCGGGTTCGACACCCGGATCACCGCCAGTGTCCCGCCGTTGGTTGCATAAAGTCCCGACCTGTCCTCGAACCATTGCTGCCGGGCCGGGTCATGGCTGTCTCCGGGTAGAAAAGACACACCCTTGAGCGTAGCCAGTTCTTTGTCCAACTCACTGACCACCGTGACTTCGTAACGATCCTGCAAGTTCCGCCCGACCCCCGGCAGATGGATGCGCTGCGCCCCCAGCAGCGGCTGGCCGTCGCCGCCATGCAAAACGCACTGGCCGGGCTTTCCGTCGCGCCCGGCGATGTCCTCCAAGTGGGCAGTGTCACCGATGCCACTGAGCATCAGCAGTTGCGGCGTGTTGAAAGCCCCGCCGCACAGGATGACCTCACCGCCTTTCTCCCGCGCAAAGTAACGCACGCGCCCGGTCGGCGGCGTGCCTTGCTGCATCGGGCTGGCTTCGTAGAGGTGTTCTCCCACCGCACATTCCACGCCGATGGCTCGCGGCGGGTTCCCATCCTTGCCTTCTGCAAAGAGCACGCGCGTCACCTGCCGGCCATCCGCAATGAACAGCCTGTCCGGATGCTCACGCCGGGTTTTCAGCAGAAACTCCCGCACCCCGAACCGGCGGCCCGTGCCCGACTTACCCTCGTCGTCAGGCTCCTGCTTGCCTTCGATCCCGAGGGGAATCAGAAACACGCCCTCGGGATTGGCGCGGCGGGTGTTCACGTCGTTGAAATCAATGGCCTGCACGGCACGCCCGCGCAGCAGGGCACGCTTCAAAGCTACGATCAGCACGTTGTTTTTGTGCAGCACGCCGAGCGCGGCGCGGATAATCACCCTGATGAAGGACTTGTCGCTTTTCGCGATCTTAAAGACGAGAAACGGGTCAATCAGATTGGTCGGAGCCCAGCCCTTGAACCCATGCCCGCCGTCGTCCAGCACCGCGCGCGGATCTAGCAGCAGCGCCACCCAGCGGTAGATGCGGTAAAAGACGCCGAGCAGTTTGTTCAGGAATCCGTTGTAGGCTTCGAGATATTCGTTGCGCTCAAACTTGGCAAAGTAACCGCGCATCGCCCCCGGCCGCCATGAGTCGTCGCCGGTCAGTTCCGCTATGTGATTCCAGTCCTTGTCATTCGGGCGGATCGTAATCATCGCGTGATGTGCCGTGCATCCGCCAATGCCCGCGCTGCGCGGGTAAAAGACACCCTGCTTGCCACCGCCCGGATGCGGGTCGAGATATTTGGCGTCGAGCGGAGCCGGCGGTGTGGCATTGGAATTAGGATCGACGAACTGGTGCGTCGGCGGATACATCGACCCCGGCTTTCGCGCGTGCTTTTCATCCTTGCTCTGGAGCGCATCGCTCGAGAAATGACGTACAGAAAACATCCAACTCATCTTCTTGTCTTCCGAGGCGGCAGCGTAGTAGCCGGGAACCTTGGTTACTTCACCTGCCTGGGCCTCTGGATAACCTGCAGACCAAGTCTTGGCCGGGTCTTTCCCTGCCTCGATCACCAGCACTTTCTTGCCCGCCAGCGCGAGCCGCGCCGCGAGCGGCCCGCCACCCGCACCGGAGCCGACGATGATGTAGTCGAACTGCGACCTAGCCGACTCCTCGGTGCCGTCTGGAAGTTTGACGCCGCACTCGTCGGCGGAGGTGGACGGTTGTGGGTTCATGGCATTGGCTCCCTCAAAGCGTCTTCAGGAAGGCGATAAGGTCTTCCTTCTCCCCGTCCGTCAGGAACTCACCGAACCAATGCCCGCGGTCGAGCACGAAGTCGGGACACTTGCTCGCCTCCATGAGCGGCTGCCCGGCCACCTCGGCCAGGACTTTGTAAGCCTCCTCGCCGGTGAGGTTCTGCTTTTTAATCTGCACCGTGGCACGGATGAGTGCCACGAGCGCCGGGGCGACCTTCTCCCGCTTGTCCGGGTCGAGGCTCATCAGCAGGTTCACCGGCGTGCCGCGCGGGATCGGGCCAATGTCGATGCCCTTGTAGTCGGCGTTCAGCCAGCTATTGGGCAGCACGGCGAGCAGCGGGTGGACTTGCTTGAGATGCCCGTTGAGGAACTTATTCGTCAGGATGCCGAGAAAGAGCGTCACCACCGTTGCGGCCAGAAATATAAGTCGCGCTGCACCTTTCCATTCCCGCCGCGTCAGCAGAAGTAACAGCCCGAGAACCGCCAGCACCCCGGTCGCCAGCCACAAGCGTCGGCCAGCATACTCCAGCATGTTAGCCGCACCCATCATCAGGGTGCCCACGACAGTTCCACCCGAACCGCCCAGCCCGGTGAGAGCCAGCAGCGCCGCCAGCGCCAGAGCCAGCAGGAGCAGGAAGATCCCCGCATGCCGGGCACGGCCTTTGAAGACCAGGACAAGAAAGATTACCGCAAGGATGACCCACCACCAGAAGCTCAGCACCGTGAACAGAAACCGGCCCACCTCTATGCTGGTAAAGCCCACGAGCAGGCTTTCGATGATCGGACGGATAAAGCCGGGCTGGAACTGCACGCGGGAATCCACCGGCAGACGGTAGATATAGCCGGGGTCATTGGCCGAGGCGGCGCTGCCTTCCGCCCGCAGGTCGCCCGGCGGCACATTGGTCACGCCATGGCGCTCGTAGCCCGTGCGCTGCGCGTTCCAGAGGAGCTTGCGGATGGCGTCGTCAAACGCGATCAGCCGGCCTTTGACGCTGGGGTCATGGGTATAGATGCCGAGGGCGTTGTTATGAAAGAAGGGCGCGGTCGCCCAGACGCTGATGAGGGTGGCCGGGCGGAAGTAACCGGGGCCGCCATGCTCCCTTCCATCGTTGTATTCGTCGTTGGTGCCGAATGGGTCCAGTTTCACCTGCGATGCATCGCTCCGGTAGGCGTTGAAATAGCGGATGTTCCCTACTGACGGCAGGTTTTTGAAGGTCTCCGACGAGAAGTTATCCCAGACGTGCCCGCGCATCGCATTAGTGGCCATCGCCCGTCCGGAATAAGTGCCGGTGAGGGTGATCGGGATGCGCAGTTCGTTCGAGAGAAAGTTATCCTTGAGGAATGGGTCGTCGCCGGATGCGGGCGCGTCGCCAGCGATTTCGGAAATACGGTTGCGGAAGTCAGCGAGGGCGGGACTTTTTCTAAAGTCCTCCCAATCGCGGTATTCCATGGGCAGCGTATAGATGGGCGGAGCCGCCTCAGCGGGTGCCGGAGCATTGCCCCACCCGCCCGCAGGCACCTGACGTGTAAAGATGAGGTCGAAGCCTTGAGGTAGCTTGCTGGAGTGACAGATGGCGCAGTTATCGAGGAAGACCTTTCGGCCTTTTTCTGACGATGCGGCTTTTTCCTTCACGCTCTGCTCCAGGAGCTTTCCACCCAGTGCTTCCCGCATTGTCCGGCCCTCGGCATCGAACACCGGATTCCCTCCGGGATCGCGCTTCACTTCCTGGGCATCCTTGAGCTTCATCGCCGCGGTGCTTTTGGCGACGTTGCCCGTTTTGCCCAGCTCAAAAAAGGCCGCCATGTAAGGCACCCGCTGTTTCTCGTTCACGTTCCAATACACGGAGTTGGCCCGGCCGACCTCGATGCGGAAGGGCCGCTGCGGTGTGTAACCCAGCACTAGGTTTCCTGTTCGCATCCATTCCTCGGAAAAGACGCCGATGTTCAAAGGCACACGATGCAGCGCGCCAAAGACGCCGACGCTGTCTTCGCCCGGCCCCAGCACCATGGGGAAATGCCGCTCCTTGTTATTCCCGTTGGGATTGCTGCCCGTCTCAGGATCCTCGATGCTCGGGAGTAGCAGGTTTTCGCGGCCTTGCGTCTCGGTCGGCTTTTGCCGGGCGCGCTCCAGACGCGACGGCACGTCGAAAATCGCGTTAATCACATTGGTGTTATTGATGTGATCGGTGCTGACCAGCGAGGTGTCAATGGTTCCCGGCGCCTGGCTCTTGAGGAAGTGATGGAGAAAGTTGGGCCGCTTGAGCAAATTGCCAAAGGCAGGCTGCGGATCCCAGTACTGTGCGCCGATGATTGAGGAGAGGTTCGCCCATTCCGGCTCATCGTCGTGGATGGGTGGGTTGAGCGGATGCTGCGCGACATGGCAGAAGCCGCAGGACATGGTCACACGAAACGGCCGGACCAGCTTCGGGTCGGCGTGAATGCTGGTGTCGGTGTAATAGCGGCCATTGGTTCCCTCGACCCGCTCCTTCCAGTAACTCCGCGCCTTGGTGGCATCCTTGGTCGTGCCGAAAAAGTCCGGGTTTAACATCAGTCGCAACCCGAAAATCCCGCTGGGATACCCATAGACCGAGGGATCCAGCCCGTCCTGCGGCAACTTCTTGCGCACGGTCTCGGGGACGTAATCCTTGTAGGGATCTTCCTCCGGCTTTTTCTCCAAAGCCCACTGCCTCTCCCTCTCCTCAGCCGTGGTCCAAGGCTCGAAAATCTTCATGGGATGCCCGGCTGGCGGCTCGGGCCTAGTGACCGGCTTGGCGAGTTCATGCCCCTGGGCATCGTAAAGTTCCGGCTCGGCTTCGTAGGATGATAATCCTTTGTATGGTGTCTCCTCTGGATTGCCATTGGCGTCACGCTTCGGTGGCGGGCGGAGCATCGCATTTTCCCAGTCGTCCTTTGGGTCGGTGCCTTCGATGTGTTTTGGCTGGTCGAGGTAAAGGCCGAGGAGGGTCTTGGTGGAGGACTCAAAACCCGGCTGGTTGATAAGTCCCGCGGTCTTAAACCGCAGTGCGCGCCGGCGTGAATCCATGAGGATGAGGAAGTCCGTCAGCCCGTAGCCGCTCTCCTGCAGCCAGGCCCAGAAGGTTTCATTACCGCCGCCCCAGAGCAGCCAGGTATTGCGGCCTCGGATGGCATCGCGCTCGGCGTCGCTCACCCCGTCTTTGCGATCCTCGTCAAAGTCCAGCGGCTCCAGGCGGCCCTTCTTCCACACGACCTGATCCATCTGCCAAAACAAATCGCGCTGCTCCGCGGGGAAGCATTCCTCCGTGCGGTAAGCCACCGGCGACCCGCGCAGCGTCCGGCCACCCATCGCCTCGTCGAGCGCCTCGCCGGCAATCGTGCTCTTATGATAAGTCGCGATCTTTGCCGGCACGTAGGCGGCGGCGGTTTTTTTCGGCGCGTAAAAATCCGGCGGCGCAGAGTCCGGAGGCGCAGGATCGGCCAGGGCGGTGACGGTCAGCGCGGCCAGCGCGCAGAGCGTTTTTTGGAGGGCTAGGTGGCAGTTTCTCATGGCTCGTGGGTGTGGGGAAAAATTGCGGCGCAGCGGCCCGCGCAGACGGACACCTTGGAAAAGACCGATCCCGCATTCGCGCCGCTTGATCACTCCGCATGAAATCAGAAACCGCGGCACCACGGTATCAGGGCGACCCTGCAAAGTTCACCCACCGAATCCCCGACACCGCGGACGCCCCGTGTCGGGGAGTAAGCACCCGCGCAATCCCGCCAGTTCGCGCTTGTCATCCGAGGGAGTTTCCGGTCAAACAGCCAAGGCGATTTTCGCGCGAGCATTTGCCACATGGACGAGACCTCAAAAGTAAAGGTGCTGGTGATTGACGGAGCATCCCTGACACGGTTTGCGCTGGTTTCCCTGATTAACCTGCATCCTTTCACCGCGCACTGTGAGGAGACGGACAGCGCCCCGGAGGCGCGCAGCCTGTGCCTCGAAATCCTGCCCGACCTGATCGTCATCGACATCGACATCGAGAAAGGTGACGGGATCAATCTTATCAAAGAACTGCACGCCCTGCACCCCGCGCAGCAGACGCTGGTGGCCAGCGCGCGCGAGGAAATCCCCTCCGTCCAGCGCGCCTTTGGAGCCGGCGCGCGCGCTTACGTGAGCAAGCTCGACGAACCCTCCGAGATCATCAGCGCGATGGAAGCGGTCCTTTCCGGCCGCCTCTACATGAGCCCGCGCATCGCGTATCTCATGCTGGAGGAATTCGCCGGCTCCGGCCACGGGCGGCTCGGGCATTTGGTGTCCACGCTTTCCAATCGCGAACTCCATGTCTTCCGCATGTTTGGCCGTCGCAAAGGAGCCTCCGTGATCGCCCAGGAACTCGGCGTCAGCGTGAAGACCATCGAAACCCACCAGCAGCGGATCAAAGGCAAGTTGAATCTGAAAACCGCCCATGATCTGCACCGCGTCGCGGAAAGCTGGTGCGCGCGCACGGGCGGATGACCGCCGGGCGGCGGGCCGCGCCGCGCCGGGAAAATCTTTATGGAAAAGTTGAGGATGCCCGCGCCTTGGGCGAGGATGCCCGCGCTCCGATGCCCCTCACCCTCCTGCGATCCGCCCTTTTCCTCGCCACGGCACTCCTCGGCGTCCCTTCGGCGCGGGCTCTGATTATCTACGGCACCGGGCCGACGGACGTGAACAACGCCCTCAACACCACCGCCCCCGCCAGCGGCGCACCGTGGCTGAACGTCGTCCAGTTTGGCGGGAACAACGCCACCGGCATCTACCTCGGCAACGGCTGCATCCTCACCGCCAACCACGTCCAGCCGGTGCCGGGCAGCGTCACTATTAACGGCCTGCTTTACACCATGGATCCCGCCTTTGCCCCGCTCCAGATCCTGGACGGCGCGACCGTGGTGGACATGAAGCTGGTGAAAATCCTCGGCATCCCCGACGGCAATGGCACGCGCGTTTTGCCGCCGCTGCCCGTCGTGCAAAAGCTCCCGCTGAACTATTCCACTACGGCGGATTTGAACCTCGCCTGCACCATCATCGGCTGGGGCGTGGGCAAGGACGCGATCGTCCTGAACCAAGGCTGGCTCTGGGGCGACAACTCGACCCGCGCCGAGCGCTGGGGCACAAACAAGACGCTCTCCTCCGCCGTTTCCGCCGTGTATGACACCTACAACTACGAGGCTTTGGAGACGAGCTTCCGACGCTCCCTCGGGAGCAACACCTCGCAGATTACGATCGGCGATTCCGGCAGCGGGCTGTTCCAGCAGTTCGTAGGGGTGTGGAAACTCTCCGGCCTGACCACGACCGTGCTCCAATATCAAAGCAACGCCGCGCTTTACGACGGCGACCTCCTCGCACCCGGCGACCAGCCCGACGCGGCCAATTTCGTCCGCATCGCCAAATACGCCCACCTTCTCCGCTACGAAAACTGGGCCAATCTGAAGCTGGGCAGCCCCACCGCCGTGACCACCGCCGACACCGACAAAGACGGCAGCAACAACCTCCTCGAATACGCCTTTCACACCGAACCCGGCACCGCCTCCGTCAGCGCCCTCCCCCAGGTCGGCATGGAAAGCGGCAACCTCACGCTCACCTACACGCAGCTCTTGTCCGCGACCGACCTCAGCTACGTCGTCCAAGAATCCCAAAGCCTCTCGCCCCCGAACTGGACGTCCGCGGCCGTGGTGGAAGAAACCGTCTCGACCAGCGGTGTCACCCGCGTGGTGAAAGCGAAGGTCGCCCTTGGCGCGGCGACGCAAAAATACCTGCGCCTCAGCGTGACGAAGGTCCCGTAGCGCCTGCCGCTTGCTGGTAAAACCGCTGCCGGGCGGTGATGTCCTCGATGTATTTCCGCGTCGTCGGGAAATCGATCGCGCGCAGCAGTTGCTCCGCCGTCGCCTCCTCGCCGCGCTCCGTCGTCGCCAGCCAGCGCTCCACATGGCGGTGCCCGGCATTGTAATCCGCCAGCGCGAACGGCACCGGCTCGGCCTTCTGCTTCCATCGCTCCAGCCCTTTTTTGAAATACCAGGTGCCCGCCTTGAGATTGGTTTCCGCATCGAAAAGATCGGTCGGCACGAAATTCTCGATCTTCTCCGCCTCCGCCCAGTCCTGCGCCGCCGCCTCCCCCACCTGCATCAGCCCGCGCTCCCCGCTCGTCCCGATTTTCGTCGGATCAAACGCGCTCTCCCGCCAGACCATCGCCTTCACCAGCAGCGGATCCAGCCCGCGCTTGCGCGCCGCGTCGGCGATCATCGCGTCGTAGGCGGAAAAACGCCCCAGCGCCAGCCACGACTGCGCCTTGTAAGCCGGATCGGGAGCCGTCCACAGCACCAGCCCCGCCGCCGCGAGCGCGGCGAAAACGAGGACGGCAACGAGCCTTTTGCAAAACCGGATCATGGGCGCGCGGAGTCAATCCGCGGGGTGGAAAAACTTCGACAAAAATCGCTCCCGCCGCATCCTCCGCGCGTGCCGAAATACGCCCGCGTCCTCGTCGATGACTCCGCCGGGAAAGCCTTTGACTACGAGCTTCCCGAGGCCGTCGCGGCTTCTTTGCAGCCCGGCTCCCGCGTCCGCGTGCCGGTGCGCACGCGCACCGCGCTCGCGACGGTGATCGAGCTGCTCGACGAGACGGATGTGCCCGGCGTGAAGCTCATCACCGCCGTCGTCAGTGCCGAGCCCATCCTCAGCCCGCTGCTCCTGCGGCTCGGCGCGTGGATGGCGGATTACTACTGCTGCTCCATCGAGCAAGCGATGAAGGCGGTGCTGCCCAACGTCATCCGCAAAGCCGAGGTCGGGCACCAGACGCGGCTCTTCGCCCGGCTCGCGCGCGAGGTGGGTGAGGAGGAAATCGAGACGCTGAAAAAGAAAGCGCCGCTGCAAGCTGCCGCCGTCGCCTTTCTCGCGGAGGCGGGGAAGCCCGTCGCCGTCGCCGAGCTGACCGAGAAATGCGACGCCACCCACGCCGTCATCCAGGCGCTCGTGAAAAAAGGGCTCGTCCTTACCGCCAGCGCCACCGTCGAGCGCGACCCGCACCAGAACGAAACCTTCCTCCACGCCGGCAAGCTCGACATGAACCCCGAGCAGCTCGCCGTCTTCGCCCGCGTCACCCACGCCATCCTTTCCTCCCCCGTGTCCCCCGTGCTCCCCGTGGTTAAAAAAGGAACCACGGGGGACACGGGGAGCAAGGGGCAGGAAGTGGAGCCACGGATGCACACGGATGAAACACGGATGGAGGAGAAGACAGATTCCGCCTCCTCCTCCATCCGTGAAAATCCGTGTTCATCCGTGGCTAAATCCACAGCGGAAAAAACGGGGAGTTTTGAGCCACAGACAGACACGGACAGGACACGGACAGAAGACCTCCCGCTCTCCCCTGTCCGTGAAAATCCGTGTCTGTCCGTGGCTAAATCTTCCCCGCCGAAACCCATCCTCCTCCACGGCGTCACCGGCTCCGGCAAAACCGAGATTTACCTCCAGGCCATCGCCCTCGTCCTCGATCGCGGCCAATCCGCCATCATGCTCGTCCCCGAGATTTCCCTCACCCCGCAGACCGTCGAGCGCTTCAAGTCGCGCTTCGCCGCCACTCAGCACGAAGTCGCCGTCCTCCACTCCCATCTCAGCGAAGGCGAGCGGCACGACGAGTGGCACAAGATTCGCACCGGCCGCGCCCGCATCGTCATCGGCGCGCGCTCGGCCATCTTCGCCCCGTGCGCGAACCTCGGCCTCATCGTCGTCGATGAAGAGCACGAGAAC
>JAYVNN010000413.1:0-10254 GCA_043758435.1 Chthoniobacter sp. | reverse complement strand
ATTGCGGCCGATGATCTGGGGTTCGATCTCGGGGTGGTTGATGTTGGCGGGGATGATGGCCCGGCCGCGGGCGATCTCGCTGCGGACGAATTCGGGCGTGATCTGCGCGGGAATGCGCTGCGGGAAGCGGCGGAAGATGGACGGCGTGTATTCACTCTGGAGCTGCGCGGAACCGGCGTGCTGTTTGTCGAGATCGGCGCGGAGGATGTCTTGGGAAAGCTCGGCGATCTTCGCGCGGCCGAGGTTTTCGCGGATGGCGATGTATTCCATCTCGGGCGTGATGATGCCCTGCTGCGCATACCAGAGCTGGGTGACGGGATGCCCGGCGCTGGCGCGAAGCGGGCGGCGGCGCTGGCCGCGCAAACCGGGAAACTCCACGAGCCGATTGCGCTCTGCTTTGCTCGCGTACTCGGCGTGTTTGCCGGAGAGGTAGCCATTGTCTTGGGGCAAGACTTCGCGCCCGTCGTAGGCTTCTACATCCGCGCGGGCGGCGACCCACTCCGCGCGCGGCGTGGGCAGACCTTCGTCCGACGTGCCGGTGAAAGACGGATCGCCCCACGGGCCGCTGCAATCATAGACGCGCACCGGCTCATTGCCCTCCAACTCGCCGCTGAAGGTCTTCGTCGGCGAGAGCGCGATTTCGCGAAACGGGACGCGGATTTGCGGATGGATGCGGCCTTCCAAATACACGCGTGTGCTGGCGGGGAGTTGGTCGCTGCTGTGGGGTTCGATGGAGTCTTTGGTGGCGATCATGGGGAGGGGAGATGGCAGATGGAAAATGGCCGATGGACAATGGGAAAATGGAAAAGCCGTGCGCGGAGAGGGCGGCACGGCTGAGCTTTGAAAACGGGCGCCCCGGTGGGCGCGGCTTCCTTCGGCGGCATGACCCGCATCAGGTTCAAAGGGTCGTCCCACTCGCGCGAGACCTCTCAGCCAAAACGGCTCCCCTGCTAAATTTGGTGCGCGAAGAATACGGGCCGCACCGGGCGAGTCAAGGGTGCGGCGTCACGCCGCCCGCGTGGCGGCGAAGGCCGTGGCGATCATCGTGGAGAGGTCGGCGGGGCGATACGGCTTGGGGAGATAGTTCACGCCTTCCTCGAGCTGGACGCCGCCGGTGAGGAGGTCGCGGGAGTAGCCGCTGGAGAAGATGACGGGCAGCGCGGGGCGGTCGGTGCGGAGGCGCTTAGCGAGGTCGTGGCCGGACATGCCGCCGGGCATGACCATGTCGGTGAAAAGGAGGACGACATCCTCGCCGTGCTGCTCCCAGAGTTGCAGGGCCGCGGCGGCATTCGGCGCGGCGATGACTTTGAACCCATGCTCCTCGAAGGTGCAGGTGGCGAGGAGGCTGACGGCCTCCTCGTCCTCGGCGATGAGCACGGTACCGCTGCCTCGCAGCGCGCTCGCCGGGAGCAGCGCGGGTTTCGGCGCGGCGAGTTCCACCGTCGTGGCGGGGAGGAAAACGTGGAACGCGGAACCCTGGCCGGGCGCGCTCTCGACGGCGACCCAGCCGCCGTGCTGCTGCGCGATGCCTTGCACGGTGGCGAGGCCCATGCCGGTGCCTTGCCCGACTTCTTTCGTGGTGAAAAACGGCTCGAACAAATGGCGCGTGGTTTCCTCGTCCATGCCCACGCCGGTGTCGGCGATGGTGATGCACAAATGCGCGCCGGGTTTGGCAGAATCCGCGGTGGATGGGATGCGCTCGCGCGGCACATTTTCGAGCGCGCTTTTGATCACGATGCTGCCGTCGTGCGGCAGGGCGTCGCGGGCGTTGAGCGTGAGGTTGAGAATGATCTGGTCGAGATTCGTGGTGTCCGCGTAGAGCGGTGGGAGGTCGGGCGCGAGATCGAAGCGGAGCGCGATGTGCGCGCCGATGAGCGGACGGAGAATGGGTTCGAGCGCGGAGAGGCGGTCGTTGAGCTGGAGCAGGCGCGGCTGCATGACCTGCTTGCGGCTGAAGGCGAGGAGCTGGCGCGTGAGGCTGGCGGCGCGTTCGGCGGCGGTGGAGATGTGGCCGAGCGATTGCGCGGCGTCGGAGTCCGCGGGGAGGCGCGCGAGCTGGAGGCTGGAGTAGCCTTGGATGACGGTCAGCAGGTTGTTAAAATCATGGGCGATGCCCGCGGCGAGCCGCCCCACGGCTTCCATTTTGTAAGCCTGCCGGTGCTGCTCCTGCTCGGCCTCCAGCGCGGCGGTGCGCGCGGCGACCATCTGCTCCAGCTCGTCCACGCGGAGCGCGGCCTGGCGGGCGAGGTTCCATTTGTTCGTCAGCGCGTGGGCGAGTTGCAGCGCCTCGACGTGATCGAACGGTTTTTTCAAAATGACGAGGCTGTCCGACGAGCCGAGCCGCTGCGTGATCGAGTCCCAGCCGTAGTCCGAGTAGGCCGTGCAGATGACCACCTGCAGCTCCGGGTTCACCGCCCACAGGCGGGTGATCGTCTCGATCCCGTCCCAGCCCGGCGGCATGCGGATGTCCACAAACGCCATCGCAAACGGCTGCCCGTCGGCGAGCGATTGCTCCACGCGCACGAGCGCCTCCTGCCCCTGGTGCGCGTGCGCCAGCTCGAAGTGCGTCTGCGTTTTCGGCGCGGCGTCGCCGAAAATCAGCGACTCGAGGTTGTCAATCGCCTGCGAGTCGGCAGCCTCCGGCGCGAGGATCTTTTTGAAGTCCTCGTGGATCGCCGCATTGTCATCGACGATCAGGATGCGGCGGTTAGGGCCGGCGTTTTCGGTGGGCATAAATTGGTCGCGGGGGAAACGGTGAGGTCGTAGGCGATGGGCAGCGTGAGCGTGAAGATCGCGCCGCGTCCGGGGCCGTCGCTGGTCACCTGGAGTTCGCCGCCCATTTCCTTGGCCGCGATCGCGCCGCTGTGCAGGCCGAAGCCGTGGCCTTCCTTCCGCGTGGTAAAGCCGTGGGCAAAAATGCGCGTGAGATTTTCCGCGGCGATGCCGATGCCATTGTCGGCCACGCTGAGGGCGACAAAGCCGCCGCCGGTCGCGCGCACGCCGACGCGGATGAGTTTGCGCGGTTCGATGGTTTCATCCACGGCGTACTTCGCATTGCGCAGGAGGTTGGTGAGGATTTGCAAAACCTTGTGCTTGTCCACGGAGACGAAAGGCACGGGCGTGAAGTCGCGCTCGACGGTCACGCCGTGGCGGAGAAAGGCAGCGGCGTTCATGCGTAGCGCGTCCTCGACGAGAGCGGGGACGGGCAGGGATTCGATCTGGCCGGAGACCTTGGCGTAGTTCTGCTGCATGGAGACGATCTCCTTGATGTGCTCGATGTTCGCGGCGAGCCCCTGGAGTTCGGCGTGCATTTTCAGGCGTTCGGCGTCGAGCCTTTGGCCGAGTTCGGCGAGGTACTCGGGGAGTGCGCGGCCCTTCGGATCGTTGGTGAGAAAGTCGCCGAGATCCGCAGCGCGGCTTTGCAAGAGCTGGGCGATGCGGCTGACATTGGCGGCGCGCGATTTGTCGAGCTGCTCGCCGAGGAGCGTGGTGGAGATATTCACGCTGTTGAGCACGTTGCCGACATTGTGCAGCACGCCCGTGGCGACCTCGGCCATGCCCGCCTGGCGCGAGGCGGCGAGCACCTGCTTGTGCAGTTTGTCCACCTCCTGCTCGGCGCGCACGCGCTCGGCGATCTCGTGGCGCAGCTTGGTGTGCTGGCCCTGGATTTCGCCGAGCATGTAGTTGAAAACATCGGTCAGCGCGCCGACCTCATCGGGGGCGAATTTTTTCGCGCGCAGCGTGTAATCTTTTTCCGTGGCGACGGTGGCGGCGGTCCGCGCGAGCGCGCGGATCGGGTCGGAGATCGAGGCCTGGAGGCGCTGCGAGACGACGTAGGCGACGAGCGAGGAGGCGCCGATGACGGCGAGGAAAATGAGCGCGTCGAACCACATGGCGTGCCGCAGGTCCGGGCCGAAGTCGGCGCGCAGGCAGAGCGTGCCGAGGGTGGTGCCGTCGAGGACGATGGGCTGGCTGTGGTGCAACATCAGGAGGTCGAAAACGGTGCGCGGTTTGGACGCGGCTTTTTCCGCCTCGGTCGGCGCGTCGGCGGCGCCGAAGCGGCAGAGCGCCCGGCCCTCCGGCAGCCAGATACTGGCGGAGACAATCGCCTCGTTTTCGCGCAGCGAGCTGAGCAACTCCTGCGCATCCTTCGCGTCCTGGAAGGTGAGGGCCGCGGTGGCGTTCGTGGCGATGACGCGGGCCAGCGTGGCGATGTTGGCCGCGAATTCCTTGCGCGCTTTGACCAGCCGGAAAGCGGCCTCGATGACGGACGCGACGAGGATCGCGGCGATGCAGCTTAGCAGGATGACGAGCAGCAGCTTGCGCTGGATGGGGGCGTTGCGCGGGATGGAAAGCATGCGGTCTAGGCGCTGAAGCGGGCGCTGCCGGGCAGATGCGTGCCCGGCCTGAGAGCCGCCGGTCGGGCGGTTTCGGGGCTCGCGGCAAGGCGCATGTTTTCTTGTTCCATAGAGAGGCTGCTCGTGCCTCCGCAGTGGAAAAAGCCATCGGCTTTGCTCACGGCGCGGACATTCGCATCCTCAGACCTAGCAATGAGCGGGCCAGCCGCTGCACTGCGCGTGTCCCATGAAAAAGAATTTGGCGCGGTCACTCCGCGCGCGGCTTTTTCCCAGGGCTGGTCTTACTCCGCCGCCGGTTTTGCCGGGGCGGAGATTTTCTCCAGCAGCTCCCACGAATACGCGCTGAACTCGGGCGCGCGTTTCTCCGCCATCATCACGCGCCGCAGCGTGGGCTCGGCGAAGCGCCCGAGGCCGAGCGCGCGGGTGCTGGCGACAATCTGCGGGCGCGTCTCCGTGGTGCCCGTGAGGTAGCGCTGCGTGGCGTCGAGCATGGCCTGCTCCATCGCGGGCGTGATGACTTCCGCACGGCCCACCATCACGCGCTCGGTCTTCGCCGGCGCGGGCGTGATGGTGAGCGGGAGCGTGCGGTCGGTCCACGCGCGGGGCAGCGTGTAGAGCACGCGCAGGCCGTTTTCGCCGAGCCACGAGGTCTCCCAGGTCTGCACCATCGCGGCGGCTTCCTTCGGGAAAAGTCCGGCGGCGGCGAGCGATTCGCGGAGCGCGGCGGCGAGCATTTCGCGGCTGCGCTTTTTCGCGCTGTCGGCATTCGCGAGCACGGTCACCTGCGCGCCGGGCGCGAGGCTGGCCACTTTCTCCCAGCTCACCTGCCCGTCCTGCGCGTGGCAGACGAAAAGATCGCGCAGCACTTCGGCACCCGTGTTTTTCAGCGACACGCGCGCGGCGTCGGCGCTGTCGAGCTGCACGGTGAGCGGCGCGGTGAAGCTGCCGACGCCGCGGTAGAACAGGAATTTTTCGACCTCCGTTTTTTTCGCGCCCACGATGCGGAGCAGGGCCGCGTCCGTCTCGCGGGCGGCGTAGTAGTGGCTGCCCGCCGGGCCTGTCGGCAGCTTGTTCTCCGCGGCGTCGGCCTTGGGCAAAATCTCGACTTTGCTCCAATGCAGCGCGGGCGTTTTCGCGGCGCGCGAGGCGGTCCACATGCCGAGGTCGGCGGCGTTTTCCTGCGGATACCATTCGGTGACCTGGCCCTGCGGAAAGCCCACGGTCACATCCACGGTGCGCGCTTTGTCGGAGTAAAAATAAATGACCGGCGTCTCCATGCGCTGCCGGGTGGTGAGGCCGGTTTTCGCGGCAAAGACGGGCTTGCCGGCGAGCACGCGGTTGCGCTCATAGACGAAGGGCGGCAGCTCGGAGACGCTGAGCGGATTCCAGTCCATCTGCACCCCGTCCCCGCCCTGGACGCTGGTGAAGGTGCCCCATTCGTGGGCGGCGTAGGCGAGTTCGACGGGCGCGGCGAAAACCGGCGCGAGGGTGGCGAGGAGGACGGCGAGGGGCAGGAGGGGCGTTTTCATGGCGTGAAGATCGCACGCCCGCGCCGCCGGGTTGTCACGCGAGCGTCAGCCTTTTGTCAAAAATTCGTGAGGCGCTACCGCGCCCGTGCGCTACCGCGCGCGGGCCAAAGTCGCGCCGGTCTGGCCGGAGAGGCGGGCGTGGGTGACGCGGGCGCGGTCGCGGAGGTGCTGCCAGAATTCCGCGCTCGTCGCGCCTTTTTCCATGCCGCCTTTGGCCTCGAGATTCGCGAGGCAGTCGGTCACATTTTTTTCGAGGAAAGGCGACTCAATCCGGCCGGCGATGGCCCCGCCGCTTTCCTCCGCCACACAGCCCGCGAGGTAGCGGATTTCCTCGGCGCGCACCACGTTTTCCAAGCCGCCGAAATGCCGATAGACGGCCGCGAGTTTCAGCATCTGGCTGATCCGCGCGCGGGCTTCCGCGTACTTGCCGCGGACGGCGAAACCTTTGGCCTCGCGCGCATAATCCCACCACGCCGTGCGGGTGTCGGGGAGGACCTCGCGGGTGTCCGCGCCGGGAAATTCCGCGAGTCTTACGGGCGCGAGGAATTCATCCATCTTCCGCGAATCCGCGACCCAGAAAAGATCGGCCGCGACTTTGCCCGCGGCGCGCGCGGGTTCCCGCTGCTGACCCTGCACCGGGGCGGCGTGGAGCGAGGCGAGGGAAAGACCGGCGATGCAGGCGAGGGTGAAAGGTGTTTTCATAAAACTGTGGTGATTATGGTAAATTCCACGAACTAAAATAGCACGGAGGGTGCCAATGACGGGCCTTGTGAGGTGTTCGATGGGGTATTCGGTGGCGGCTGTCTTTTTTTAGCGCAAAGGCGCAGGGATCACGGTCGCCCCGCGCGCTTGACAGACGCGGGTCGCAGGCTCATCGGATGACGCGCACTTCTGGCGGGACGCCGTGGCGTTTTCCGCGGAGTGCCCGCCGCATGTTCCTCCACTTTCTCCCAGCCAAATCGCGGTGGAGGCGCGACGGTTTCACGCTGCTGGAACTGCTCGCGGTCATGGTCATCGTGGGCATCCTCGCCGCGCTGCTGCTGCCGGTGCTCGCGCAGGGGCAGCGGCAGGCGGATTCGGTGCGCTGCGTGGCGCAGCTCGGCAAAATCGGCACGGCTATCGCAACCTACGCGGGCGACCACGACGGGCTGCTGCCGGGGCCGCTGACGATGAAGCAAAGCGCGGCTTTCGACGAGACGACGCGCGGCTCGCTGGCGCGGCTGCTGGAAAACTATCTTGGCGGGTCGAGCACGGCGGCGGGCAGTGGTGGGCGCGAGGCCGCGCTTTTCCTCTGCCCGGCGGCGCTGCGCCAGATGCGCGACCGGAAGACGCCGAGCTATCTCGCGGGGATGCTGGCGGTGCCGGGATACGGGCAGTCGGCGTGGGGTGACGCTGCGCTCAATCAGGAGCCGCTCCGGCAGGCGGCGCTGACGAATTGGACGGATGACACCACGGGCGGGCATCCGCTGAATCTCGCGGAAGTGTGGGCGATCAAGGACGCGGACCAGGCCTACTTTCGCGAGATCAATGCCTCGACGGATTCCGCGGACGATTTACTCCCGGTGCCCGCGCACAGCGATCACCGCAATGCGCTCTTCCACGATTTTCATGTGGCGCGGGTGAAGGTCATCACCATCCTCACCGTGGCGACACCGCCGCCGACGGTCGAGCCGGCGAAGGCGAAGTAAGTCAGCGGCTATCTTCGCGCCCGCGGGTCGAGGGCGTCGCGGAGGGCGTCGCCGAGGAAGTTCAGCGCGAGCAGGGTGACGGACATGACGGCGGCGGGGAAAAGGAGCAGCCACCAGAAACTGCGGACGGGATTGATGACCTGCGCGCCGTCGGCGAGGAGGCTGCCCCAGCTCGCCTGCGGGGCCTGGATGCCGAGGCCGAGGAAGCTGAGGAAAGATTCGTCGAGGATGACGGCGGGGATGGTGAGGGTGAGGTAGATGATGACGATGCCGGTGAGATTCGGGAGCAGGTGGCGGACGATGATGCGCGTGTGGCTTTGGCCCAACGCGCGCGCGGCGGCGATGAATTGGAGGTTTTTCAAAGCGAGCACCTGGCCGCGGACGATGCGGGCCATGGTCAGCCACTCGATGAGCCCGAGGGCGAGGATGAGGATGATGATTTTCGAATAGCCGACGAGGACGGTGTGGCCGCCGGCGTTGAGCCAGTCCTTGAACGAGTGATCGAAGGCGGCGGTGGCGAGGATGATGATGATGAGCCGCGGAATGGAGTAGAGGATTTCCACGAAGCGCATCATCAGCGCATCCGTGCGCCCGCCCGCGTAGCCGGAGACGAGGCCGTAGCTGGTGCCGATGACGAGGCTGATGAGCGCGCCGGCGAGGCCGACGATGAGGGAGATGCGCGCGCCTTCCATGACGCGGGCGAGGACGTCGCGGCCGTTGTTGTCGGTGCCGAAAAAGTGCGCCGCGCCGGGCCGCACGAACTGGTCGCGCGAGGTGGCGTGCGGGTAGCTGGACGCGACGATTTTCTTCCACCACTTCATCGGCGCATTTGTCGCCGGGTCAGTTTCCGCAGGGAAAAGAACCGGTCCGAAAATTGCGAAGGCGATGACGAGAGCGAGGAGCGCCATCGCCGTGAGGGCGACGGGATTTTTGCGCAGCCGCGACCACGCGCCGGCAGGGGGAGCGGCAGTCATGGGAAAGGCGAAAGGCGAAAGGCGAAAGGCGATGGCATTGGAAAATTCGGTGAGCCGGTTGGCGGTGGCTGGACAAAGCGATGCGGTCGTCGCGGTGAGTCCGCGTTTCCAGCTGCGCCATCGCCTTTCGCCTTTCGCCTTTCGCCTTTCATGTCAGCGCGATGCGGCGGTCGAGGAAAGTGTAGGCCACATCCACGGCGAGGTTCAGCGCCACGAGGAGCGCGCAATAGACGATGACGACGCCTTCGAGGAGGAAGACGTCCTTGTTCAAAATGGCGTTGATGAAAAACGGGCCGGCGCCGGGGAGATTGAAGATCGTCTCGATGACGAGGGAGCCGGTGAGGAGATTGGCGGCGAGCGGGCCGAGGTAGCTGACCACGGGCAGGAGCGCGATTTTCAGCGCGTGTTTGTAGATGACGCGGCTCTCGCTCAGCCCCTTCGCGCGGGCGGTGCGGACGAAGTCCTGCCCGAGCACCTCGAGCATGCTCGTGCGCATGAGCCGCGCGATGTAGGCGACATACGGCCCGGCGAGCGTGATGGCCGGGAGAACCAGGCTGGTCCAGCTCCCCCAGCCGCCGACGGGCAGCCAGTGGAGGCGGATGGCGAAGCAAAGGACGAGCACGGGGCCGATGACAAAGTTCGGGATGCTGATGAGGAAAAGCGCGGCCAGCATCGCCCCCGTGTCGGTGGGCGTGCGGTGCCGCACGGCAGCGAGCGAGCCGAGCCAGACCCCGCCGGTGGTGGCGATGAAAAACGCGGCGATGCCGAGCATCGCGGAGATGGGCAGGGTATTGCCGAGCAGTTCGCCGACGGAGCGGTCGAGGTACTTTAAGGAAGGCTGGAGGTCGCCCTGGAGCAGGCCGCTGAAGTGCCCCGAGGAGTTGCGCCGGACGCCGAGATATTTTGTGTACTGCTCCCATAGCGATCCATCGAGATTGAACCGGGTCTCCAACTGCTGGCGAATCGAGTCCGGGATCTTTCGCTCGCGCGTGAAGGGGCCGCCGGGCATGGACTGCGTGAGGAAAAAGGTGATCGTGACGACGCAGAACAGCACCACGAACATGGCGGCGAAGCGGCGGAGGATGAACGGAAGCATCAGGGGAAAATCCGAAATCCGAATATCGAAATCCGAAACAAATCCGAAAAGTGGGAATGGGGAAAAATGGAAATCACGTTCGTGAGTATGCCCGGCGGTTTAATGCTTTCTGTCATTTGCAGCGTTGTTTCGGATTTCGATATTCGGATTTCGAGCTTTGGCTTCTGCCAGATACCCGGCGTCGATTTCAAAGCCGATGAATTTTTCCACCCCGCATGCAACTGCCGCCGTGGCGCTGTGGCCGAGGCCGAGGAAAGGATCGAGCATCACGAGGCCGGGCCGCGCGCCGTGGAGTTTGATGCACCATTCGGCGAGCTGCGTGGGGAAGGTGGCAGGATGCGGGCGGTCGTCGGTGCGGCTCTTGATCGTCTCGTAGGGGATGAACCAGTTGTTCCCCCGGCAGCGCCGGTCGCGCGCCTCGCCGCGCGTGTGCGCCCAGCGGGCGATGTTCGTTTTGTCCGCGTACTCTACGCCGACGGCCAGTCGGTCGAGCGGCACGTCGCCCGTCTTGGTGAGGTGAAAGACGTATTCGTGGCAGTCGGTGAGGAAGCGTTTCGAGTTGATCGGCTTGAAATGGCCGACGCTCAGCTCCGCCGCGTGGCGCGGCTG